>JAZGBC010000225.1:0-2686 GCA_036444495.1 Kiloniellales bacterium | reverse complement strand
CATGAGCCGCTACAACGTTAAGGAAACCGAGGCGAAGTGGCAGGCGGCCTGGGACGAGGCCGGCTGCTTCGCGGTCGCCGACGAACCCGGCGCCGAGCACCCCGGACCCAAGTATTACGTGCTCGAGATGTTCCCCTACCCTTCGGGGCGCATCCACATGGGCCACGTGCGCAACTACACCATCGGGGACGTGATCGCGCGCTACAAGCGGGCGCGCGGTTTCAACGTGCTGCACCCCATGGGCTGGGACGCCTTCGGCCTGCCGGCGGAGAACGCGGCCATGTCCAAGGGCGTACACCCCGGCGCCTGGACCTACGAGAACATCTCGGCCATGCGCACCCAGCTCAAGGGCATGGGACTGTCCATCGACTGGGGCCGGGAGATCGCCACCTGCCATCCCGGGTACTACCGGCACGAACAGAAGATGTTCCTGGATTTCCTCGAGCAGGACCTGGTCTACCGCAAGGAATCCTGGGTCAACTGGGACCCGGTGGACCAGACCGTGCTGGCCAACGAGCAGGTGATCGATGGGCGCGGCTGGCGCTCGGGCGCGCTGGTGGAGCAGCGCAAGCTGGCCCAGTGGTTCTTCCGCATCACGGCTTTTTCCGAAGAGCTTCTGGCGGGCCTGGAGACGCTCGAGCGCTGGCCGGAGAAGGTCCGGCTGATGCAGAACAACTGGATCGGCCGTTCCGAGGGCGCGCGGGTCTTCTTCCCACTCACCGGCGCGCCGGCGCGTTGGGCCGCGGAGACCGGGGCACGGCTGGAGGTCTTCACCACGCGCCACGATACCCTCTATGGCGCCTCGTTCCTCGCGCTTTCGCCCAACCATCCGCTCTCCTCCGAGCTCGCCGAATCGGACCCGGCGCTGGCCGGTTTCATCGCCGAGTGCAACCGCATGGGGACCAGCGAGGAAGCCATCGAGACCGCGGAGAAGCGCGGCTACAAGACCCCGCTGCGCGCCAGGCACCCCTTCGCCGGCGAGCTGGAGCTGCCGGTCTATGTCGCCAACTTCGTGCTCATGGAGTACGGCACCGGCGCCATCTTCGGCTGCCCGGCCCACGACCAGCGGGACCTGGATTTCGCGCGCAAGTACGAGTTGGCCGTGATCCCCGTTATCCTGCCGCCCGAGGAGGACGCCCGGAGCTACGAGATCGGCAACGAGGCTTACGTGGGCGAGGGCGTCGCGATCAACTCGGACTTCCTCAACGGGCTCGACGTCGCGGCGGCCAAGGCGGCCGCGGCCCAGAGGCTGGAAGCGCAGGGCGATGGCGAGGCCACGGTGCAGTACCGCCTGCGCGATTGGGGCGTCTCGCGCCAGCGCTATTGGGGCTGCCCGATCCCGGTGGTGCACTGCAGCTCTTGCGGCATCGTGCCGGTGCCGGAATCAGACCTTCCGGTCGAGCTTCCGGAGGAGGTCGATCTTTCCACTCCCGGCAACCCGCTGGAGCGCCACGCCACCTGGAAACGGACGGACTGTCCCGCCTGCGGCAAGGCGGCCGAGCGCGAGACCGACACCTTCGACACCTTCGTCGAATCCTCCTGGTATTTCGCGCGCTTCTGCTCCCCGCGCGGGGAGACCGCCTTCACACGCGGCGCGGTGGACTACTGGCTGCCGGTGGACCAATACATCGGCGGCATCGAGCACGCGGTCCTGCACCTGCTCTATGCGCGCTTCTTCACCCGCGCGCTCGGGCGCTGCGGCTACCTGGGCGTGGAGGAACCCTTCGCCGGCCTCTTCACCCAAGGCATGGTCTGCCACGAGACTTACCAGAGCCGGGACGGCGCCTGGCTTTCGCCCGAGGACATCTCGCACGACGCCTCCGGCGCGCTGGTCGGGCCGGATGGCGCTCCGGTCACGCTCGGCCGCTCGGAGAAGATGAGCAAATCCAAGAACAACACCGTGGATCCGGCGCACATCATCGAGACCTATGGCGCCGATACGGCGCGTTGGTTCATGCTCTCCGACAGCCCGCCGGAGCGCGATCTGGAATGGACCGCCGCGGGAATCGAGGGCGCCTACAAGTTCGTGCAGCGCCTCTGGCGCCTGGTGACCGGGGCGTCCGCACGGCTGCCGGAGCCCGGCGCCGGCCTGACGGGCGAAGCGGGCGAGGCGGCCAAGGAGCTGCGCCGCAACACGCACAAGGCGATCCAGGCGGTGACCGGGGACGTGGAGCAGTTCCGCTTCAATCGCGCGGTCGCCAGGGTTTACGAACTCTATAACCTCTTGTCCGATCACCTGGGCGGCACCGCCGATGCGAAGGGGGATGGAGACGGGCGATTTTCCGCGGCGGACGGCGCCATCCTGCGCGAGGCGCTGGAGACCCTCGTGCGCCTGATGGGGCCCATGATGCCGCACCTGGCCGAGGAGCTCTGGCGGCGCCTGGGCCACAGCGGATTGCTGGTCGATCAGCCTTGGCCCGAGGCCGATCCAGCGCTTACCATCGAGGAGTCGGTGACCCTTGCGGTGCAGGTGAACGGAAAGCTGCGTTCCACCATCGCGCTGCCGCTTGACGCGGCCGATCGGGAAGCCGAAGAGACCGCGCTGGCCGATGCGGCCGTGCAGCGCGCCATGGGCGGCAAGCCGCCGCGCAAGGTGATCGTGGTGAAGAATCGAATCGTCAATGTCGTGGTCTAGAAGATCGTGGTCCAAGGACTCCACCGCCTCGCCCGGCCGGCGCGGCGCGGT
>JAZGBC010000224.1:0-2610 GCA_036444495.1 Kiloniellales bacterium | reverse complement strand
TGGTGCTGACCACCGCGGTGATCCTGCCGATGATCGAGGCGGCCGGCATCGACCGCATCTGGTTCGGCATCTACCTGGTCCTGGTGGTCGAGATGTCCCAGATCACCCCGCCCGTGGGCTTCAACCTTTTCGTGTTGCAGGGCCTGACCGGGCGCAACATCCTGCAGGTGGCGCAGGCGGCGCTGCCGTTCTTCTTCCTGCTGCTCGCGGCAGTGGTGATGATCGTGGTGTTCCCCGAGATCGCCACCTGGCTGCCGGCCCAGATGACCCGGCGCGGTTAAGCCACCTAAACGATGCGGGTATGAGGGAAGGCCTTCGAGCCCTGAAGAATACTGTTATACTTAACGCAAGCTTCCAAGGACATCCGGAGCCATGACCGCCAAGGCGCTGCCCAACGACCTGCTGCTCGACGAGCTGCGCGCCCTTCTGGGCGAGCGGCTGTCCACGTCGGCCTCGGTCTGCGAGCAGCACGGCCACGACGAGTCCTACCACCCGACCTATCCGCCGGACGCGGTGGCCTTCCCGGTCTCGACCGAAGAGGTGGCCGAGGTGGTCAAGCTCTGCGCCAACCACAAGCGCCCGGTGATCGCTTTCGGCACCGGCACCTCGCTGGAAGGACACGTGGCCGCGCTGCACGGTGGGATCAGCATCGATCTCTCCCGCATGAACGAGATCGTCGAGGTCAACGCCGACGACATGGACTGTCGGGTCCAGGCCGGGGTTACGCACAAGCAGCTCAACGAATACCTGCGCGATACCGGCCTGTTCTTCACCATGGACCCCGGCGCGGACGCCTCGCTGGGCGGCATGGCCGCGACGCGGGCCTCGGGCACCAACGCTGTGCGCTACGGCACCATGCGCGAGAATGTCCTGGGCCTCACGGTGGTGCTGGCCGACGGCCGGGTGATCCACACCGGCGGGCGGGCGCGCAAATCGGCCGCCGGCTATGACTTGACGCGGCTTTTCGTGGGTTCGGAAGGGACGCTCGGCGTCATCACCGAGGTGCGCCTGCGCCTCTACGGCATCCCCGAGGCGATTTCTTCCGCGGTCTGCTCCTTCGAAACGCTCGAAGGCGCGGTCAACGCGGTGATCCTGACCATCCAGTCCAGCATCCCGGTGGCCCGCATCGAGCTTCTCGACGAGGTGCAGATGGACGCGGTCAACCGCTATTCGGGGCTGGATTACCCGGTCTCCCCGGCGCTCTTCTTCGAGTTCCACGGCACCGAGCACGCGGTGCAGGAACAGGCCGAGATGGTCGGCGAGATTGCCTCCGAGTTGGGCGGCAGCGGGTTCCGCTGGGCGACCAAGACGGAAGAGCGCAACAAGCTTTGGAAGGCCCGGCACGATGCCTATTACGCGGCGCTGGCGCTCCGTCCTGGCGCCAAGGGCTGGCCCACGGACGTCTGCGTGCCGATCTCGCGCCTGGCCGAATGCATCCTGGAGACCCGGCGCGACATCGACGACGCGAAGTTGCTGGCGCCCATCGTCGGGCACGCGGGCGACGGCAACTTCCATCTCTCCTTCATCGTCGATCCCGACGACAAGGAGGAGATGGCCCGCGCCGCAGCGCTCAACGAGCGCCTGGTCATGCGCGCCCTTTCCATGGGCGGCACCTGCACGGGCGAGCACGGCGTGGGCACTGGCAAGATGAAGTTCCTGCAGGCCGAACACGGCGAAGCGGTCGCGGTCATGCGCGCGCTGAAGCAGGCGCTCGATCCGGACAACATCATGAACCCGGGCAAGATATTTCGGGTTTAGTTGGCGGGACTTTCTGATTCGCACCCACGGACGCGCTTAGACCGCGCCGAACAGCTCGCGCTGAATCAATCCTTCTTGGATTGCGCTATGGGTTCTGCGCCGCCGGGCCAGCGTTTCCGAATAGTCTTCGTCTCCGAACAGGTCCCGCAGTTCCTCCGCGTGCTCCTCCTCCTCGCGCAGGAACTGCCCGACAGACCCTCCATAATCAGGCGTCAGATCAAGGTGATCCGTTATTTTCCAACCGGCCTGCCGCAGCATCTCCGGATACTCGACCGCCGTTTCTATGAAAGGCGGGCCGCAGGCCATGGCCCGCGCGTAGTCGGCGGGAGAGAGGTTCGGGCAGATCGAGATGACCGTAAACACCATCTTTCCGCCGCTGCGCAGAACCCGCCGGCATTCCCGCAAGACCGAGAGTTTCTCTTTAAGGCAGCACAAGACGTCCGAGTGTAAAATGGCGTCGAAGCAGCCGCTTTTGAGCGGCAGCGCGGCCCCATCCGCTACGGCGGCCCAGCAGGCGCCGGCGAGCCCATCGGCGGCGGCCCTCTCCGCCGCGATCTTCAGTCCCTCGAAGGGAAGGTCCACGAGGGCCACGTCACAGCCCGTCGTGCCGGCCAAGTAGAGCCCGGGCCACCCGGAGCCGGCGCCGACCTCGAGCGCGCGCTTGCCCGGCCCCAATTCCAACAGTTCGGCTACTTGCAGGGCCTCATGGCGCGTCGTCCAGCTCGTGCCCCCGTAATCGCAGCCGCACACCCTGCGCTCGATCTGCCGCATGATCCCGGACTGGCGGAGCCGGTATCGCCTGGAAAAGCGCTCGATCACCGCTTGCTCGTCGGGGGGGCGCGGCATCGCAAA
>JAZGBC010000223.1:0-3731 GCA_036444495.1 Kiloniellales bacterium | reverse complement strand
TGGTGGAGCACAAGAAGGACGTGGTGATCCTGCTCGATTCCATCACCCGCCTGGCGCGCGCCTACAACACGGTGGTGCCCAGCTCGGGCAAGGTGCTGACGGGCGGCGTGGACGCCAACGCCCTGCCCCGCCCCCAGCGCTTCTTCGGCGCGGCGCGCAATATCGAGGAAGGCGGCAGCCTGACCATCATCTCCACCGCGCTCATCGATACCGGCAGCCGCATGGACGAGGTGATCTTCGAGGAGTTCAAGGGCACCGGCAACTCCGAGATCGTGCTCGACCGCAAGGTGGCGGACAAGCGCATCTGGCCGGCGCTGGACATCGGCAAGTCGGGCACGCGCAAGGAGGAGCTCCTGGTGGACAAGGGCACGCTTTCCAAGATGTGGGTGCTCAGGCGCATCCTCATGCCCATGGGCTCGAGCGATTCCCTCGAGTTCCTCATCGAGAAGCTCAAGCCCACCAAGTCCAACACGGAATTCTTCCAGTCCATGAACCAGTGACCCTGGGACGGGCCTGGCGGCCCATGATCGACGGGCGGGCCTTTTGGACCCGCCCGTTTTGCTTTCGCTCCGATCGAACGGCCGCGACAGCTACGGCAGCAGCACCGTGCTTCCCGTGGTCTTGCGCGCTTCCAGGTCGCGGTGCGCCTGGGCGGTCTCGGCGAGCGGATAGGTCTGGTTGATCTCGATCTTGACCGCCCCCGAGAGCACCGCCTCGAACAGCTCGTTGGCGCCGGCCACCAGGTCCTCGCGCTTGGCCGTATAGTTCATGAGCGTGGGCCGGGTGATGTAGAGCGATCCCATGGGCGCCAGCCGCGCCAGGTCGAAGGGCGGCACGGGGCCCGAGGCGTTGCCGAAGCCTACCATAAGCCCCCTGGGCGCGAGGCAGGCGAGCGAGCCCTCGAAGGTGTCCTTGCCCACCGAATCGTAGACCACCGGCACGCCCGCGCCCTCCGTGATCTCCTTCACCCGCTCGGCGACGTCCTCGTTGCGGTAGTTGATCGTGTGGGCGCAGCCGTGGGCGCGCGCCAGTTCGGCCTTTTCTTCCGAGCCCACGGTGCCGATCACCGTGGCGCCCAGATGCTTGAGCCACTGGCAGGCGATCAGCCCTACCCCGCCGGCGGCGGCGTGGAAAAGCACGGTATCGCCCTTCCTCACCCGATAGGTGCGCCGGGTCAGGTATTGCACCGTCATGCCCTGGAGCATCATGGCCGCGGCCTGCAGGTCGGAGATCTCGGCCGGCAGCTTGATCAGGCGGTCGGCCGGCATGTTGCGTTCCTCGGCGTAGGAGCCGGGCGGCGGGGCGGCGTAGGCCACCCGGTCGCCGGTCCTGAGGCCGGTAACCCCCTCGCCCAGTTCTTCGACGACGCCGGCGCCCTCCATGCCGATGACGGCGGGCAGGGCGGGCAGGGGATAGAGCCCGGAGCGGTGGTAGACGTCGATGTAGTTGAGGCCGACGGCGGTCTGCTTGACCCGTGCCTCGCCCGGCCCCGGCGCGCCCACCTCGACATCTTCCCAGCGCATCTCCTCGGGGCCGCCGGTCTTATGGATTCTGATCGCTTTGCTCATCTGGCGAGACTCCCTCTGAGGAATTCCAGGCTGCGCCCGTTGGCGAGATCGGCCGCCGCCTTGTCGTAGTGGTCGCCACCCACCCGCGCGAAGGCGTGGTCGTTGCCCTCGTAAACGTGCAGCGTCGCCTGGGGATTGCCCGAAAGTTCCGCCTTGATCTTCTCCTGCGCCTCGGGCGGCACGAACTGGTCCTTTGAGGCCACGTGCAGGAGCAGGGGTTTCGTGATGCCGCCCGCCTCGCCCAGAAGCTCGTCCAGGCCCACGCCGTAGTAGCCCACGCTCGCATCGGCGTCCGAGCGCGCTGCCATGAGGTAGGCCAGCTTGCCGCCGAGGCAGTAGCCGATGGAGCCGGCCGTCCCCGAACAGGCCTCGTGCCCGCGCAGGTGGCTGAGCGTGGCCTTCAGGTCCACGATGCCCTTGTCCACGTCGAACAGGCCGAACAGCTCGAAGGCGCGGGCCCATTCGGCCTCTGACTTGTCGGTCAGTTGGATACCGGGTTCGATGCGCCAGAAGATGTCCGGGCAGCAGGCCACGAAGCCCTCGCCCGCCAGCCAGTCGCAGACATCGCGCATGACCTGGTTGACGCCGAAGATCTCCTGCGCCACGACGATGCCGGGCGCGGGCGTTGTGGCGGGTGTGGCGAGATAGGCGCCGAAGCTGCCGTCGGGCCCCTCAATGGTGATGTCGGGCATGAAGCCCCCCTGTAATGGTTGTCTTGTCTTGCCGGCGACTTTATCGCGGGCGCCTGCGTCTTGTCACGCGGCGGTGCCTGGGCGGGCCGACTGATGTAGGTCAATGACACCCCGCCGCCGACCTGCTTGATTTATACACTAATATTTTGTGGTTTTAGGTGCAGCCGGATTGGATAGCGCCTGCGCCAGGCTGGCGTGGAAAGAGGAGAAACAGACCATGAACGCCATGTTATTTCAGGTCTACGCCGCCCTATTCATGGTGGCGGTGACCATTGTCCTATTCGTTTGGCTTCGAGGCAGCGAGGCGGCGGGCTCGGCCCGGCGCAGGCTGCACATGATGGCACGTTTCGGCCTGGACCCCGGGATCGCCACGCGGGGCGGCGCGCGGCTCGCGCCCATCATGAAGGCGGCGCAGCGGCGCTGCGGGAATTGCCGTTTCGAGGACCGTTGCGAGCTGTGGCTCAAGGGTGAGGGCGAAGGCGACAACAGCTTTTGCCCCAACGCGCGGACGTTCCAAAGCCTGACTGAAACCGGCGCGCGCGCCGCCTAAGGCGCCCTGCCCGAGGGCGCCCCTCTCAGGCTCGCGCCTCAGGCGGGTGCGAAGAGGTCGGGCGCGGGCGCCATGACACCTTCGAGTTCCAGGAGCAGAGTCTTGGTGGCCGGGCCCAGCCCGCCGGAGTAGCCGCCGAGTCCGCCGCCTGTGGCCAGAACCCGATGGCAGGGAATGACGATGGGGATGGGGTTGGCGCCGCAGGCCCCGCCGACGGCGCGCGCTGCGCTGCCGACATCGCGCGCCAGCGCGCCGTAGCTGCGCGTCTCGCCCCAGGGAATCCTCGCCATTGCGGTCCAGACGCGCCGTTGAAAGGCCGTTCCTTCCGGCGCGAGCGGCAGGTCGAAGGCGCGGCGTTTGTTCGCGAAGTATTCCCTCAACTGCGCCGCCGCGCGGTCGAGCAGCGGAGTCTCGTCGGCCGCGGCCAGCGGATCGCCCGCCTCCCGATCCGCCCAGGCGATGCGCAGCAGCGCCCCGCCGGCCTCGGTCAGCGCCAAACGGCCAACGGGGGTGTCGAGGGTTTGAGTGAAGTGTTGCAGCCCGTCCACGGCCCGTAGGATAGCACGCATTAGGTGCTCAGCGCGCGCTCCAGTTCCGCCGGATCGGTGATGGGCAGGGAGCAGGTTGCGCCGCGGCAGAGGTAGGCGGTGGCCTTGCCGCCTGTTTGCCCCTTGCCCGCCGCCGGGTGGCCCTCGGGGAGGGAGTCGCCCGGTTCGATCACCTGGAGGACCAGGTCGGGCAAGCAATGGCCGTACAACGCCCGCAGCAGCTTTTGCGTGCCCTCGTCCTCGCGTTCGCCGACGATCACGGCCTGAAGCGCGCGCGCCAGGAACTCGGCGTTGTTGATGAGCGTGGCCAGCCCGAAGAAGTTTTCCGCAAGCTCGCCGGAGAAGGCCGCGATGGTCGCCTCGGCCTGATCCC
>JAZGBC010000222.1:0-5469 GCA_036444495.1 Kiloniellales bacterium | reverse complement strand
GCAGGGCGCTGGCGGAAAAGCTCACCATGCCGGTGCTCTCGCGGGTCTGGCAGATGCTGCTCAAGGGGCTTTCCGAGGTGCGCAACGCGCCGGCGCAGTTGCAGGCCGCCGAGATGGTGCTCATCCGCCTGACCCATGCGAGCGATCTGCCCACCCCCGCCGAGCTTGTCGCCCGTCTCGACGGCGAGGGCGCCCCCAAGGGTGGCGCCGCGGCGGGCGGCGCAGCGGGCGGCGAGGTACGGGAGTCTGCTGGGGGCCAGGCGAGCCTGCCCGTGGGCGGCGCGGCCGAACCCCTGGCACCGCCGGGCGACGGCGGGACCCAGGCCGCGCTCGCCCCGCAACTCGACCCCGAGCCCGCGCCCGCCCCGGAACCGGCCAAAACCGGGCCGCGGGCGCAAAACCCCGAAAGCTTCGAGGCGGTGATCGAGCTCGCCCGGTCGCGTGGCGAACAGCGCTTGGCCAACCACCTGATCCAGGACGTGCACCTGCTGCGCTTCGAGCCCGGGCGCATCGAGCTCAACCTGGGCAAGCGCGCGCCGGCCAGGCTCGCCGGGCAGCTGGGCGAGTTCCTGCAACAGGCCACGAATACGCGCTGGATGGTCACCGTATCCAGCGAAGAGGGCGCCCCCACCCTCGGCGAGCAGGCGCGCGCCAAGGAAGCGGCGCTGCGCGAGGCGGCGCTGGCCCATCCCCTGGTGAGCGCGGCCATGGAGGCCTTCCCCGGCGCCAAGCTGGTGGCGCGGCGCGATACGGGCGCGAAGGCCGGCGAAGCGGCCGGCGAAGATAAGCAGCCGGCACCCGATGCGGCGCGCGAACCCGCGCCGGCCGGGGCGCCGCAAGACGGGGGAGACGGACAGCCATGAAGAACCTCGGCCAGATGCTCAAGCAGGCCCAGGAGATGCAGGCCAGGATGGCGGAGTTGCAGGAGAAACTGGCCGGGGCCGAGGTCAGCGGCGTGGCCGGCGGCGGCATGGTGAGCGTGACGCTCAACGGCAAGGGCGAGATGCGCGGGGTCAAGATCGACCCGGGGCTGCTCAACGCCGATGACGTGGAGGTGCTGGAGGATTTGATCGTGGCCGCGACCAATGACGCCAAGGCCAAGGTGGAGGCCCAGGTGGCCGAGCGCATGCGCGAACTAACGGGCGGGATCGACCTGCCGCCCGGCTTCAAGCTGCCCATGTGAGCAAAGGTCCCTGGCCGGCCCGATATGACCCTGAGCGAGATCGACCGTCTGATCCAGTTGCTGGCCCGCCTGCCCGGGCTGGGGCCGCGCTCGGCGCGCCGGGCGGCCCTGCAGATGATCAAGAAGCCCGAGACCCTGATGCAGCCGTTGGCCGAGGCCATCCGCCAGGCGGCGGAGAACATCCGCGCCTGCTCTACCTGCGGCAACCTGGATACCAGCGACCCCTGCGCCGTCTGCCGCGACCCCAGGCGCGATGGGAGCCTGATCTGCGTCGTGGAGGAGGTGGGCGACCTCTGGGCCATCGAGCGCAGCGGCGCCTTCAAGGGCACCTACCATGTCCTCGGCGGCACGCTCTCCGCGATCGAGGGGCGCGGGCCCGAACAGCTCCGGATCGGCAAGCTGCTCGAGCGTCTGGGCCCGGCCGGCAACGGCGGGGCGCCGGGACCCCCGGCCGGCAACGGCGGCGTGCCGGGCCCCCCGGCCGACAGCGGAGGCGTGGCGGGGCCCAAGGTGGCCGAGGTGATCCTGGCCTTGAGCACCACGGTGGACGGCCAGACCACGGCCCATTACATCGCCGAGCGCCTGGCGGGGACGGCTGTGGCCGTCACGCGCCTGGCCCAGGGCGTGCCCATGGGCGGGGAGCTGGATTATCTGGACGACGGCACGCTGAGCGCGGCGCTCAAGGCCCGGCGCCCGGCGTTAGCCGATTAATCGATAATAAGTTTATCGGAGATAATTGTAGTGTTTTCTGCTAGTTAGCTAGCAGTTATACGTTCCAGACAATCGCGCAATAAAGTGCGGAGATTCCCTTAATCGATAACCGGTTCATCGGTCGGAATACGCCGCGCGGCGGGCGCGAGCGCCTCGGGTTCCGCCTCCGCCTCGTCGTCTTCCAGCTCCAGTTCCACGATGCGATCGCCGCGCTTGGTCACCTTGTCGGTGGAGATGCGGATTTGGCGCAGGTCGTCGGTCGCCTGGTTGAAGTGGCTCTGCAGCTTGCCCACCCGGTCATCCAGGCGGGTCACGTCCTTGAGCAAGGTCATGACCTCGGTCTGGATCACGCCGGCCTGCTCGCGCATGCGCACGTCTTTCAAAATGGCGCGTATCGTATTCAGCGTGGCCATGAGCGTGGTGGGCGAGACGATCCAGACCCGCGCCCGGTAGGAGTCCTCCACCACCCCGCGGAAGCTGGCGTGCAGCTCGGCATAGACCGCCTCGCTGGGCAGGAACATGAGCGCCGATTCGGCGGTCTCCCCGGGCACGATGTATTTCTCGGCGATGTCGGCCACGTGCTTGCGCACGTCGGCGGCGAAGGCCCGGCGCGCGTTGGTGATGGCCGGTTCCTCGCGCGCTTCGCGCAGGGCGACGTAACTCTCCAGCGGGAATTTGGAATCGATGACGATGGCGCCGGGCGGATTGGGCAGCTTGAGCAGGCAGTCGGCCCGCTTGGCGTTGGTGAGCGTTACCTGGAAAGCGTAGGCCGAGGGCGGCAGCACCGCCTCCACGATATCGCGCAGCTGCACCTCGCCGAAGGCCCCGCGCGCCTGCTTGTTGGCCAGGATGTCCTGCAGGCCCACCACCTGGCTCGAAAGCTCGGTGATGTTCTTCTGCGCCTTGTCGATCACCACCAGGCGCTCGCGCAGTTCCGCGAGCACGCCCTGGCTCTTGGTGGCCGACTCCTGAAGCCGGTCGCCCACGCGCTTGGAGAAGGACTCCAGGCGCTCCTCCACCGCCTTGGTGACGGCGCGCTCCTGGGCTTGCAGGCGCTCGGCGAGCTGGGCCTGGGCCGCGGCCTGGGCCTCGGCCATCTGAGCGAGGCGCCCGGCCAGCTCGCCCGCCTCGCCCGCGCCCCGGGCGCGTCCGTGTGTGACCAGCAGGACGAGCAAAACCACGGCGACCATGGCCGCTGCGATGGCCAGTATCGGGGTGATGTCCATCTGCGATTCGTTCCTTGGCCTGTCCCCGCGTGAGGCTAGCACGAGTCGGCCCGCCCGGGGCAGGGGCCGTGAGCGCGGTTCGTATCGACGAGACTTGCTATTACTCGGCCTGGGCCATGTCCCCGCCGACCAGGGCCATGCCCGGGCGCCCGTGATAGAAGCCGTTGGCGAAGGGCGCGAAGGGGGTCAGCTCGGCAAGCCGCGCCGCGGCCTCGGCCGGGCCCTGGCGCCGGTCGAGCACGGCGCGAAAGGTCTCGGCGACGGCGACCATGTCGGCCTGCTGCGGCGACAGGCGGAAGCGCCCGATTCCCATGGCGCGCAGCTCGTCCAGTTCGGCCACCAGATTGCCGATCGTGTAGGACAGGGTCTGGGTGCCGTTGACCGCCAGGAACGGCAGGCTGTCGAGGCTGTCCAGGCCCATCCCGTCGGGGTCGTCGGCGCAGACGTACTGGCAAGAGTTCTTGTGCAGGCCGTGGGCGCGCGCGTGGTAGCAGCGCGCCGAGATGGCGAGCGGCGTCCGGCCGAAGACCTGCACCTCCAGCTCCACCGGCCCGGCCGCCTTGGCCAGCTCTTGCATCGAGTCCCGGGACAGATCGAAAGTCAGGGTCACACGGGCCGCGCCGCGCCGGGCGAGATAGGCGAGGGTGCCTTCGTTGTAGACGTTGACGAAGGGGCCGATGGCGTGCGGCCGCGCATCGATAAGCCCGAGGCAGGCGACGTCGTTGGCCTCGATGAAGCGGTCCGGTTCGGCCGCGAGATCGCGCAGCGCCGCGCGCTCCGCCTCGCCCGTGACCAGGGCCGGCGTCGAATGGACGACCTCCTTGCCCGCCCGCTCCAGGCGCGCGGTCACCTCGGGCAGGTAAGGCGCGAAGAAGGGCGCGCGCTTGGCGCAGACGACCTCGCCCAGGCAGACGGAATCAACCGGTGCTTCCTCGGCGACGCGGAAATAGAAGTCGCGCCTGGCCTCGGCCGGCCAGTTGAACAGCAGTGGTCCGAGCGTGAGCTTGGCGGCACCTGCCGTCATTGCCAACTCTTGGCGTAGGCGCCGAGCGTGTTGCGCCCGCCTTCGGTGAGCGCGGCAAGCTCCTCCGGCGGCAGCGGCTTGCCCCGCGCCGCGGCATCCACCGCGCACCGGAACGTGGTGACGATGCGCTCGACATAGGCGCGTCCGCGCTGGCGTCCCTCGATCTTGAGCGCGGTCACGCCCGCCTCCTTGAGCTCGGTCAGGATGCCCAGGACGTTGAGCGAGGTCGGCTCCTCGAAGAGATAGGCGGCGCGGCCCCCGGCGACGTAACGGCCCTTGCACAGCGTGGGATAGCCGGCGGGGTCGTTGGGCTCGAAGCGGTCGATCATGACGCCGCCCAGGCGGACGACGAGCTGGTCCCCGCACTGCTCGTAGCGCACGTGGCTGGCCGGGGAGCAGACGCCGTTGGTGTTCGGTGACAGGCCGGTGGCGTAGCCCGACAGCAGGCAACGTCCCTCGGCCATGACGCAGAGGCCGCCGAAGGCGAAGACCTCCGTCTCGACCGGCGACTCGCGGATCAGCCCGGCGATCTCGGCCAGCGTGAGCACGCGCGGCAGCACGACCCGCTTGATGCCGAAGGCCTCGTGGTAGAAGCGGATCGCCTCCGGGCTCGACGCGGCGGCCTGGACCGAGAGGTGGCGGCGCAGGTCAGGATATCTTTGCGCGGCATAGTCGAGCAGGCCGATGTCGGCCAGGATGACCGCGTCCGCGCCGGCCTGCGCGGCCAGGTCGATGGCGCGATGCCAGGGCCCGGGCGCGCCCGCGGCCGGGTAGGTGTTGATTGCGACGAACACCCGGCAGCCGCGTCCCTGGGCATAGCCCAGCCCGGCGTGGAACTCCGCCTCGTCGAAGTTGAGGCCCGGGAAATTGCGCGCGTTGGTCTCGTCGCGGAAGCCGAGGTAGACCGCATCGGCCCCGGCGTCCACCGCCGCCTTGAGGGCTGCCGGCGTGCCCGCCGGACAGATCAGTTCCAGGGGCGCCGCCGTCATCCCGAATTTACCCGCCTGCGGTCGCCGGCCCGGATCGCCTTGCCGCCGTGGCGCTGGCGCCGCCGCAGCGCCGCCACCTGGTCCTTCAACTCGTCGAGCTCCGCGGCCTGGGTGTTGCAGCGCCCCACGACCGGCGCCAGCAACGCGTCCTGCAGCCGCGCCAAGTCGCGGTTCGCTTGGCGGAACAGGCGGTCGGCCGGCGTCAGCACGCGGCGCGCCAGCCCGGCGACGGGGCCGAAGACGGCTGCCAGGCTCTCGACAAGGCTAATGTCCGCCCCGTCGAGCGCGTTGCGCAGCGCGACCACCGCCTCGGTATTGCCCTCGACGCAAAGCTGC
>JAZGBC010000221.1:0-2176 GCA_036444495.1 Kiloniellales bacterium | reverse complement strand
GACCAGGCCGATGGTGCCGGTGGGTGCGATCACGCTGACCTGGGCGTTGCGGTAGCCATAGGCCTCGCCGTGCTCCAGCGCCCGGTCCCAGACGCGCTTGGCGGCGGAGATGAGCGCCCGGTCGGGGCAGGCCGCGGCGTCGAGCGGCACCGGCTTGACCGAGAGTCCCTCGTAGCCCTTGGCCTCGCCATAGGTGGCGCGCCGGTGGTTGCGGATGACCCGCAGCATGGCGTCGCGGTTCTCCGGGAAACCGGGGAAGGGCCCCAGCTCCTCGGCCATCTCGGCGGAGGTGGCGTAGCACACACCCGTCATGATCGCGCTCAAGGCCCCCGCATAGGCGCGGCCCGCATCCGAATCGTAGGGCAGGCCAAGCGCCATCAGGAGGCCGCCCAGGTTGGCGTAGCCCAGCCCGAGCGTGCGGAACTCGAAGGAGCGTTGCGCGATCTCGCGCGAAGGGAATTGCGCCATCAGGACCGAGACCTCGAGCACGATGGTCCAGAGGCGCAGCGCGTGTTCGTAGGCCGCGATGTCGAAGCGGCCCTCGGCGTCGCGGAAGGCCATGAGGTTGAGTGAGGCCAGGTTGCAGGCCGTGTCGTCGAGGAACATGTACTCCGAGCAGGGGTTGGAGGCGTTGATGCGCCCGGAGTTGGGGCAGGTATGCCACTCGTTGATGGTGCTGTCGTACTGCATGCCCGGATCGGCGCAGGACCAGGCGGCGAAGGCGATCTGCTCCCACAGCTCGCGCGCCCGGAGCGTCTTGTGCACCCGGCCGTCGGTGCGCCGGATGAGCGGCCAGTCGTCGTCGGTGAGCACCGCCTCGATGAAGGCGTTGGGCACGCGCACCGAGTTGTTGGAGTTCTGGCCCGCGACGGTGAGATAAGCCTCCGAATCCCAGTCGGTGTCGTAGGTCGGGAAGTCGACGGTGCGGAAACCCTGGCGCGCGGTCTGGATGACGCGCTGGATGTAGTTCTCGGGCACCGCTTCCTTGCGAGCGGCGCGGATCGCGCCCTTGAGATCGGGATTGCGCGCCGGATCGAAGGGCGCCTCCGCATCGCCGTTCTTCTTGCTTTCGTGGCAGGCCTGCATGATGGCGTTGAGGTGCCGGTTGCACAGCTTCGAGCCGACCACCAGCGCGGCCACCTTCTGCTCCTCGGCGACCTTCCAGTTGACATAGGCCTCGATGTCCGGGTGGTCGAGGTCGACCGTGACCATCTTGGCCGCGCGCCGCGTGGTGCCGCCCGACTTGATGGCGCCGGCCGCCCGGTCGCCGATCTTGAGGAAGGACATGAGCCCGGAGGACTTGCCGCCACCCGACAGCGACTCGCTCTCGCCGCGCAGGCGGGAGAAGTTGGTGCCCGTGCCCGAGCCGTACTTGAACAGGCGCGCCTCGCGCACCCAGAGGTCCATGATGCCGCCTTCGTTGACCAGGTCGTCGTTGACCGACTGGATGAAGCAGGCGTGTGGCTGGGGCCGCTCGTAGGCCGAGGTGGAACTGGTCAGCTCGCCCGACTCCGGGTCCACGTAGGAGTGGCCCTGGCCCGGCCCGTCGATGCCATAGGCCCAGTGCAGGCCGGTGTTGAACCACTGCGGCGAATTGGGCGCGGCCATCTGGCGCGCCAGCATGGTGCGCAGCTCGTCGTAGAAGGCGCGCGCGCCCTCCTCGCCGTCGAAGTAGCCGCCCTTCCAGCCCCAATAGGTCCAGGTCCCGGCCAGGCGGTCGAAGACCTGCTTGGCGCTGGTCTCGCCGCCCTGGCGGTCTTCCTCCGGCAGGTGGGCCATGGCCGCTTCGTCGGGCTGCGAACGCCAGAGCCACGAGGGCACGGTCTCTTCCTCGACCCGCTTGAGCTTCCGCGGCACGCCGCGCTTGCGGAAATACTTCTGGGCGAGGATGTCGCAAGCCATCTGGCTCCAGCCCGCCGGCACCTCGATGTCCCGCGCACTGAAGACGAGCGAGCCGTCGGGGTTGCGAATCTCGCTCGACGTCCGGCGAAACTCGATCCCCGCGTAGATGTCCTCTCCGGCCTTGGTGAAACGGCGTTCGATCCGCATTTTTCGTCCCCGGTCCCTGTCAGCGTTATTGCCTGCGCCCCACCCGGAAGCGGCGCGTAACCCTTCAGAGGATGAAGTGGTGACCCCCGTCCGCGCCCCAGGCGCTGCCCGATGAGCCGTTTCCCCC
>JAZGBC010000220.1:0-4475 GCA_036444495.1 Kiloniellales bacterium | reverse complement strand
GCGCAACGCGGCGCCCTGTTTCGGGCGACTGGCCGGCAATGTCTACGCCGCCGTCTGCCACAACGGTGTCGGCGTGGCCAAGGGCACCTATTCGGGCAGGCTGCTGGCCGATCTTGTGGTGGGCTCGGAGTCCGAGCTGCTGCGCGACATGCTGGCCTATCCGCGCCCGGCGGCGAACGTCCCGCAGCCCTTCCTCGGCTGGGGCGTGCGCGGGCGCATCGCCTGGGACCAGCACCGCGCCGGGCGGGAGAGGTGAGGGAAGCGTCCCGATCTAGCGCCATTCAACATTTGCTGTCATCCCGGACGCGGCTTTTCTCCAAGCTTGTCCCCGCGAAGGCGGGGATCATGCATTGGTCAGAAAAGTCAGCGATCCGGGATCCAGCACCGCCAAGGCCGGCGGCCTGACCCTGGATCCCGGATAGCTCGGTTTGCCCAATTAAATCGAAGATTTAAGGCAAACCGGCTTCCGGGAAGACAGCTTTTGGGTGTGACTCTCGATCTAGCCTGATCAGAAAAGGCTCTAGCCGGTCTGGGGTGCCCTTCGCGTTTCGCGGGCGCTAGCCGGTCACAGTGCCAGCCCCGCCTGGCGCAGGCCGGAGAAGAAATGCTCACGGTCCTGCGGATTCTGAAATAGAAAATATCTCCTCCAGAATTGACGCCAACGTTCGATTCGTTGGCCGGAGTCGCCGGGAAATTCGTCGGGTAGCACTTCCAAGAGGTCCGCGGCCGCGGCCCGCGCCTCGCGCTCGCGGCCGAGCAGGGTATAGCAGGCGGCCAGGCAGCCCAGCTTGAAATGGTCGTTCGCCCTCATCTCTCCGAAGGCCGTGAGGGCCGCTTCATAGCGCTTTTCCATGAACTCGCCGATGCCGATGACCATGAGACAACTGTCGGGCGCGTAGGGATTGAGGCGCTTTCCCGCGATCGAACAGGCGATGCCCTCGCTCAGATGCCCCGAAAAGGTCATGAGCCAGCCCTTGGTGCAGAGGGTGTGGTAGTCGTTCGGGTTTATCTCGACCGCCTTCTCGATGTGGAGGTTCGCCAGCTCGTACTCCTCGCGATAAAAATAGGCGTTGGCGATCGCATAGCGCGCCATGCTGTCCGCCTCGTCCAGGGCGACCGCCTTCCGGGCCAATTCGAAGGCCTTCGCCAAGGCCTCGCCGGGTGCCTCCGCCCAACCCGACCAATTCTCGTGAAGGTAGCTTACGGAGAGTCCGGCGAGAGCCGTGGCGCTGTCCGGCTCGCGGGCAAGCGCCTGCTCGAAGTGACGCCGGGCCTCCATGTCTCCTTCTTGCGTATAGAGATTGAGGCAGTGCCGGCCGCGCAGCACCAGGTCGTAGATACCCATGTCCTCCGGGCGCTTGCCTTGCACCCGCCGGCGGTCGGCGTCCTCGATGCGTCCCGCCATGGTCGCGACGACGATGTTGGTGATCTCGTCCTGGACCGCGAAAAGGTCGCCCAGATCGCGGTCGTAGCGCTCGGCCCACATCCTCTGGCCGGTCTGGGCGTCGACCAGTTGTGCCGTGACTCGTATGCGGTCGCCGCCCTTGCGAACGCTTCCCTCGACCACATAGCGCACACCGAGCCGGCGGCCGATCTCGTCGCCTGCTCCGCCTTCATCACGCACCTTGAAGCTGGTCTTGAAGGCGATCACGAAGAGCGCCTGGAACCGGGTCAGCCCCATGATGATGTTTTCCGTGATCCCGGCCGCGAAGTAGTCCTGCTCGGGATCGCTGCTCAGGTTCTCGAAAGGCAGCACGATGATCGAGGGCTGGTCCGGCGCGGGCGAGGCCTCTTCCGAATAGCTTGCCTGCCGTTCGGCTTGACCGGCGCTCGATCGCTGTTGCCGAAGCTCTCGAAAGAGTTGTCGCGTCGCTTCCTCCGGCTGCACTTGGAGATCCCGCGCGAGGCCGTCCCGGCACAACTCGAACTGCTTGAGTGCCTCGCCATACCGGCCCTGCGTTGCGTAACCGCGCATGAGCGCGCGGTGGGCGTCCTCGCGCAGCGGGTCCAGGGCGAGCAAGCGGCTCGCCGCCGTCATCGTGCCCTCCAGGTCGTGGGAATCCCCGTTGAGCCGGACAAGCTTGGAGAGCGCGTCGACGGCCAAGCCACGCAGCCGCTCCCGCTCGAGCCGCGCCCAGGCCTCGAAGCCTTCCTCCCGCAGACTGAAGCCGTCGAGGAAACCGCTGCCGTAGAGCCCGGCCGCCTCGGCCAGGGCCTCGGCTGTGCCCTCGCCGCAGAGCGCCTCGAAGCGCGCCACGTCGAGATCGACCGCCCCGAGGTCGAGGCCGACGCGATCGCCCTCGGTGACCAGCGCCTCGACTTCGTGACAGGCCAGATACCTGCGCAGGGTGGATAGGGATTGGCGGAGATTGGTGCGCGCCTGCTCCTCCGGGCTATCTCCCCAGAAGAGCGTTGCAAGCTTCTCCCGGCTCACCTTCTGCCGGGGGTTGAGGGCCAGGTAGGCGAGAATCCCCCGGGCCTTGCGCGGCAGGCGCTGTCCCGGTGCCGACGCACCCTCGATCTCGAAACCGCCCAGCAAGGAAAGACTCAAGTGGGCCATGGACCTTCGCACCCTCTCTTCCGGGGCCGATTGTCGCCGATTTCGGCGCGTCAATCGAGAAGTTCCATCCCCAGACGTGCATTTTTTACGATTTTTTCACGCCGCCGCTGACGGAGCCATTCATGCCCGTCGCCGAGACTGTCTCCCGGTTCGGAAATCCAAGGGATCACCAGAGGAGACGGGAGCAAGACCATGTGGGAACTTTTGCAAAGCTATACCGGTTTCAGCCAGGTCGAGGGCGGAGTCGCGCCATCGCGCCGCGACGTTACGCTGCGGGCCTACGTGCAGAAGCAAAGGGCCTATGGCCGCCTGGGCCGCCGGTTCCGCGTCCTCTTTGGTTCGGCCAAGAGCCGGATCACACGAACCAGGCCGGTGGAGTGAGGCCGAGGAAAAAGTCCCTTCGCCTAGTGTGGCCGCAACGGCCGGGTTCCTCCGCCTGCTGAATGAACCCCCTTGCGGCCTTTCCCGGGCCTTGCCCGGCGCAGCCATCCCCTAGGCCGCCATCCGCCGAATCCGCACGCCTGCCCACACGGGCCCGGATCCATGACCGGACCGGGGCTCAATCCCGGTTGACTCCTCCCCGCCCGCTTCGGACACTGGCCCCCGCCGGAACTTGGGAGACGGGAGCAGGCCATGACCTTGTTCGAAACGCAGGACGCCAGCACGGAATTCGTGGATTTCTGGAACGAGATTCTGGTCCCGAAATTCGTCAAATACCGCCATATCCTGGTCGGCGGGCTGAGCCACCACAGCGCCAAGATATTTCCCACCCTCCAGGTCAAGGAAGGCGACCGGGTCGTGGACGTGGGCTGCGGCTTCGGCGACACGGCGATCCAGCTGGCCGGCCGGGCCGGGCCCTCGGGCTCGGTGCTCGGCATCGATTGCTGCAGCGTCTTCCTGGAAACCGCGCGCCAGGACGCCGCGGCGGCCGGGGTGGACAACGTGGAGTTCGTCGAGGCCGACGTTCAGTTCCATCCCTTCGAGCCGGAGTTCGATTTCTGCTTCTCGCGCTTCGGCACCCAGTTCTTCGAGAACCCGGTGGCCGGCCTCAAGGCCATGCGCCGCTCGCTCAAGCCGGGCGGGATCATGACCATGATCGTCTGGCGCGTGATCGAGGACAATCCCTGGTTCGGCGTGCCCAAGGAGATCGTGCTGCGCTACCTGCCGCCGCCCGGCGAGGACGGACGGAGCTGCGGGCCGGGACCCTTCTCCATGGCGAGCCAGGATATGGTGACCAAGCAGCTCGAGATCGCCGGCTACGGCGACATCGAATTCGTGCGCGTGGACGCGCCGATCATGGTGGGCGAGTCGCCCGGCGACGCGGTGGCCTTCCAGCTCGCCCTGGGCCCCGCCGGCGAGGTCTACCGCGAAGCCGGCGAGGAGGCCGAGCGCAAGCACGAGGAAATTCAGGCGGCGCTGGAGAGCGAACTTGGCCGCTACGCCACGGACGAGGGCATCGTCATGGAGTCCAGTTCCTGGGTGATCTCGGCAAGAAATCCGGGTTAGACTGACGGAAGGCACGCATCGGCTCGGCGTTCGCGCCGGCGCCGCGCCGTGGCTGGTTGGGGCCGGATCGAAAATCAGGCTGGCAAATGCCCGATTTCGACGATTTCGCCGCGGGGATCGAAGCTCCGCAGCACCGGGAGTTCTTCGAGTATTGGCGCTCGAAGGCGCCGCCGGGCAAGCTGCCCGGCCGGGATCGGATCGATCCCACGGAAATCCCGAAGCTGCTGCCCTGGATCATTCTCTACGATGTGGCCTGGCGGGACGACACGCCGCGCTTTCGTTTCCGGCTCGTCGGGACCGGAAACGTACGGCGCTATGGGCGCGACGCGACCGGGAAATGGTTCGAAGACGTCTATAGCGGTGAGGTCCTGGAGCGCCAGTTGGCCAGCTTCACCGAGGTGGCGACGAG
>JAZGBC010000219.1:0-7502 GCA_036444495.1 Kiloniellales bacterium | reverse complement strand
TGGTGGAGTTTCCCGGCGGCATCATGGGCATGGCGCTCAACCTGGAGACCGACAATGTCGGCGTCGTGCTGTTCGGCGAGGACCGGGGCATCAAGGAAGGCGATATCGTCAAGCGCACCGGTGCCATCGTCGACGTGCCGGTGGGCAAGGGCCTGCTCGGCCGGGTCGTCGATGCGCTCGGCAATCCGATCGACGGCAAGGGCCCGATCGAGGGGACCAAGCGTTCCCGCGTCGAGGTCAAGGCGCCGGGCATCATTCCGCGCAGATCGGTGCACGAGCCCGTGCAGACCGGCCTGAAAGCCATCGACAGCCTGATTCCGGTCGGCCGCGGCCAGCGCGAGCTGATCATCGGCGACCGTCAGACCGGCAAGACCGCCATCGCACTCGATACCATCCTCAATCAGAAGGGCATCAACCAGGGCGGCGACGAGTCCAAGAAGCTCTATTGCATCTACGTCGCGATCGGGCAGAAGCGCTCCAGCGTGGCGCAGTTCGTCAAGGCGTTGGAGGACCGGGGCGCGCTGGACTACACGATCATCGTCTCGGCCACCGCCTCCGAGCCCGCGCCGCTGCAGTTCCTGGCGCCCTATACCGGCTGCACCATGGGCGAGTTCTTCCGCGACAACGGCATGCACGCGGTGATCTTCTACGACGACCTGTCCAAGCAGGCCGTGTCCTACCGCCAGATGTCGCTCCTGCTGCGCCGCCCGCCGGGGCGCGAGGCCTATCCGGGCGACGTCTTCTACCTGCACTCGCGCCTGCTCGAACGTGCCGCCAAGATGAACGAGGATCACGGCTCGGGTTCGCTCACCGCGTTGCCGGTGGTCGAAACCCAGGCTGGTGACGTTTCGGCCTATATCCCGACCAACGTGATCTCGATCACCGACGGCCAGATCTTCCTGGAGACCGACCTGTTCTACCGGGGCATCCGCCCGGCGGTGAACGTGGGCCTCTCGGTCTCGCGCGTGGGCTCGGCGGCCCAGATCAAGGCCATGAAGCAGGTCGCCGGCACCATCAAGCTGGATCTCGCCCAGTACCGCGAGATGGAGGCCTTCGCCCAGTTTGCCTCCGACCTGGACGCGGCGACCCAGCGCCTGCTCGCGCGCGGCGCGCGGTTGACCGAGCTCCTGAAGCAGGACCAATACGTGCCGATGCCGGTCGAGGAGCAGGTGGCGGTGATCTTCGCCGGCGTGCGCGGCTTCCTCGATCCGATCCCGCTGGACAAAGTCACCTCTTTCGAGGAGAAGCTGCGCGCCGAGCTCAAGGCCAACGGCCAGGAGATCCTCGAGGCGATCCGGACCGAAAGAGAGATATCCGAGTCCACGGAGGAGAAGCTCAAGGCCTTCATGGAGAGCTTCTCCAAGACCTTCGTCTAACCGGGTAACGGGCGAGCGACGAGAACGGCATGCCGAACCTCAAAGACCTGCGGATACGGATCGCCAGCGTCAAGTCGACGCAGAAGATCACCTCGGCCATGAAGATGGTCGCCGCGGCCAAGCTGCGCCGCGCCCAGGAGGCGGCCGAGGCCTCGCGCCCTTACGCTGAGCGCATGGAGCGCATGCTGGGCTCGCTCGCCGCCAGCACGGCCGGACACGACGGGGCGCCGAGGCTGCTCGCCGGGACCGGCGGCGACCAGACGAATCTGTTGGTCGTCGGCACCGCCGACCGCGGCCTGTGCGGGGGCTTCAACTCGAACATCGTGCGCGAGGTGCGGCGCAAGATCACCGCGCTCCAGGGGGCGGGCAAGACGGTCAAGATCCTTTGCGTCGGACGCAAGGGGCGGGACCAATTGCGCCGCGAGCATGGCACTCTCATCATCGATACGATCGAGGAGATCACCCGGCCGCGCCTGACCTTCGAGGGGGCGGAAAGCGTCGCCAAGCGGGTCGAGCGCATGTTCGAGGACGGGGAGTTCGACGTCTGCACCATCTTCTACGCCCGCTTCAAGTCGGCGATGACCCAGATCGTGACCGCGCAGCAACTGATCCCCTTCACGCCGCCCGAAAGCGGGGACGCGGAGTCGGAAGAGACGGGCCCAGGCAAGGCGGTCTACGAGTACGAACCGTCCGAGGAGGAGATCCTGGCCGAGTTGCTGCCGCGCAACCTGGCGGTGCAGATCTTCAAGGCGCTGCTCGAGAACAACGCCAGCGAGCAGGGCGCGCGCATGACCGCGATGGACAACGCCACCCGCAACGCGGGCGAGATGATCGACAAGCTGACGCTGACTTACAACCGGACGCGTCAGGCGGTCATCACCAATGAGCTGATCGAGATTATCTCCGGCGCCGAGGCCCTGTAGCGAAGGGGCCTCTCGGCCGGGACGGGATTAGGAGACGAGGGAGCGAATTAGATGGCCAAGAACCTTGTCGGCAGAGTCACCCAGGTCATGAGTGCGGTGGTGGACGTTCACTTCGAGGGCGACCTGCCGGCGATTCTGAACGCGCTGGAGACCGACAACCAAGGCAACCGCCTGGTGCTCGAGGTGGCCCAGCACCTGGGCGAGAACACGGTGCGCACCATTGCGATGGACAGCACCGAGGGCTTGGTGCGCGGTCTGGAGGTGGTGGACAGCGGCAGCCCGATCACCGTGCCGGTCGGCCCGGAGACCCTGGGGCGGATTATCAATGTGATCGGCGAGCCGATCGACGAGCTCGGTCCGGTGGACGCGAAGATGCGCCTGCCGATCCACCGCCCGGCGCCTGCCTATGTCGACCAGTCGACCGAAGCCGAGATGCTCGTCACCGGCATCAAGGTGACCGACCTGCTGGCGCCCTATGTGCGCGGCGGCAAGATCGGCCTGTTCGGCGGCGCCGGCGTCGGCAAGACCGTGATCATCATGGAGCTGATCAACAACATCGCCAAGGCGCACGGCGGCTATTCGGTCTTCGCCGGCGTCGGCGAGCGCACGCGCGAGGGCAACGACCTCTACCACGAGATGATCGAGTCGGGCGTCATCGACCTGGACGGCGATGGCTCGAAGGCGGCGCTGGTCTATGGCCAGATGAACGAACCGCCGGGCGCGCGCGCCCGCGTCGGCCTGAGCGGGCTGACGCTCGCCGAGTATTTCCGCGACGAGGAAGGTCAGGACGTGCTGCTGTTCATCGACAACATCTTCCGCTTCACCCAGGCCGGCTCCGAGGTTTCGGCGCTTCTGGGCCGCATCCCCTCGGCGGTCGGTTATCAGCCGACGCTGGCCACCGACATGGGCGCGCTGCAGGAGCGCATCACCTCCACCAAGAAGGGCTCGATCACCTCGGTGCAGGCGATCTACGTGCCGGCCGACGACCTCACCGACCCGGCGCCGGCGACCTCGTTCGCCCACCTGGACGCCACCACAGTACTGTCGCGCCAGATCGCCGAGCTCGGCATCTATCCGGCGGTCGACCCGCTGGATTCGACCAGCCGTATCCTCGATCCGCGCGTGGTGGGCGAGGAGCACTATGGGATCGCGCGCCGGGTCCAGCAGGTGTTGCAGCAGTACAAGTCGCTGCAGGATATCATCGCCATCCTGGGCATGGACGAGCTGAGCGAGGAGGACAAGCTGACCGTGGCGCGGGCGCGCAAGATCCAGCGCTTCCTGTCGCAGCCCTTCTTCGTGGCCGAGGTCTTCACCGGCACGCCCGGCGTCCTGGTCGCGCTGGAGGACACGATCCGCGGCTTCAAGGGCATCATCGAGGGCGAATACGACCACCTGCCCGAGGCCGCTTTCTACATGGTGGGCACCATCGAGGAAGCGGTGGAGAAGGCCCGCAAGATGGCGGCCGAGGCGGCCTAGAGAGGTGCGGGGTGTAAGATATGGCCGATGAGCAGGTCGAATTCGAACTGGTGACGCCGGAGAAGCTTTTGATGTCGAGCGGCGTGGACATGGTCGTCGTGCCCGGCGCCGAGGGCGACTTCGGCGTGCTGCCCCGGCACACGCCCATGATCTCCACCGTGCGCCCGGGGGTCGTTCAGATCTTCGAGGACGGCAAGGTGAGCGAAACCCTGTTCGTCGGCTGGGGCTTTGCCGAGGTCACGGAGGCGCGCTGTACGCTGCTGGCGGACGAGGCCATGCCGATCTCCGAAATCGACCGCGCCGCCGCCGAGCAGAGGCTTAATGACGCGCGCGAGGACCGGGCGGACGCCGGTACGGATGAGGCGCGCGCGAGCGCGGAAAGGCAGATCGCCGTTTGCGAGGCCATGCTCAGGGTAAGCGCCAACTAATATCAAGGACCGTTGGTATCAGAGCGCTAAGCGCGCGATATCCATTCTATTTGTGGGATTTTTTTACCGCAATCGAGCGGGTTTCGCTCCTTGCGCTAACCTGTGCTAGAATCATCCCCGCTTGGCGGGAGGTATCTGGGGGCACGATATCCATGACGAGCGTCGAGGAGGGCCGCGAACCTTTGAGTTTGGGCAGGCATTGGTCGCTCGAGGACATTTCCTGGCACCGCTTCGACCGTTCCAAGGTCGATCCCGACCTGTTGAAGGTGGTCAAGGCCGCCGCCATGGTGGAATACAACGGCGGCGATTACGCAACCTATCTTTGTAACGTCTTTGCCGACGATCCCGCCTTCCAGGATGCCGCCAAAATCTGGGCTAAGGAAGAGGTCCAACACGGCCTTGCGCTGGGGCGCTGGGCCGAAATGGCCGATCCGTCATTCGATTTCGAACAAAGCTTCAAGCGTTTTACCGATGGGTTCAGCGTGCCTTTGCAGGCGGACGAGTCGGTGCGCGGCTCGCGCGCGGCCGAGCTGGTGGCGCGTTGCGTCGTGGAGGTGGGCACCTCCTCCTACTATTCGGCATTGGGCTCGGTGGCCGAGGAGCCGGTGCTGAAGGAGATCTGCCGCAATGTCGCGGGAGACGAGTTCCGCCATTACAAGCTGTTCTACTCGCACCTGAAGCGCTACCTGGAGAAAGAGCGTATCGGCAAGCTGCGCCGGATTCTCGTTGCGCTCGGCCGCATCACCGAGAGCGAGGATGACGAGTTGGCCTATGCTTATTATGCGGCCAACGGCTCCGAGGGCGAGGCCTACGACCGCAAGCGCTGGTCGCGCGCCTACGCGGTCCGGGCCTTCGGCTTCTACCGGCCACAGCACGTGGAGCGCGGAATCATGATGACCTTCAAGGCGGCGGGACTGCCGCCCCAGGGACGGCTCGCGCGGCTTACCTCGCGCGGGGCCTACTGGTTTATACAAGCGCGCAAGAGGCGATTCGAGCAGGCCGCGGCCTGACTATGGCCCCGCCGTCCAGCGCGCCTCTTATTCCTGGCGCGCAGTCTCGGCCAAGTGACCGAACTCCGCAATCAGCCGCTCGTAGAGCGCGCGTTTGAAGGACACGATAAGGCTGGGCAGCTCCGCCACCTCGGCCCAGCGCCAGGCGCTGAACTCGGGCTCTTCGGTGTCGATGTCGATGTCCGCGTCGGTGCCGGTAAAGCGCGCGGCGAACCATTTCTGTTCCTGGCCGCGGAAGCGCCCGCCCCAAAGTTTGGGCACCAGGCCGGCGGGGATGTCGTAGCGAATCCAATCACGGCTTTCGGCGATGATCTCGGCTTTGGCCGTGCCGGTCTCCTCGCGCAACTCGCGCAGGGCGGCCTGGTGCGGGCGTTCGCCCTCGTCGATTCCGCCCTGGGGCATCTGCCAGGCCGTGCTCGGCATGTCGATCCGCTGGGCCACGAAGACCTTGCCCTCGGCGTTGATCAGCATGATGCCCACGCCCCGGCGGTAGGGCAGACGGGCGATCTCCTCGGGACCGATCTCCCGCGTGGGGTCGGGATCGACGGCCCGGTTCATTCGGTCTGGGTCGCCCGCTGCGCGGTGCGCGGCAGCCGTTGCCGGTCGGCCACCGCGGAGATGGGAACCAGCGCGAAACCCTGCGCCTCAAGCTCCTTGGTCCATACGCGCAGGCGTTCGATGGTGACCGGATAGGGCCGGCCCATGGCCACGGCCGTGCCCTCGGCGCGGGCGATGGTTTCGATCTGCACGAGGCGCGCGTCGATCGCGACCCGGCTGGCCTGAGCGCGGTCGAGCGCACGGTCATTGACCGCCCACGGCAGGCCGATTTCGCTGGCCAGCGCGCCGGCGATGCTCTCCTCGCTCGCGCGGTTGTCCAGGAACAACAGTCCCCGGTCCTTCAGGGCCTTCAGGACGGGCGTCAGGTGCTGTTTGGAGGCCGTGAAGCGCGAACCCATCACGGTCGCCACCCCGACGTATCCGGTGGCCCGATCCAAGGTCCAACGCAAGCGCTCCAGGTTCTGGCGCGATGAGAGCGCGGTGAGCAGCGCGCGTGGGCCGGGGTCGTCCTGGGGATAGCTGGTCGGCTCCATGGGCAGGTCCAGCATGACCTCGTGCCCGTTCACGCGGGCCAGCGCGATCCATTGGTTGAGTTTGCGCGAATAGGGCGTGAACGACAGTGTCACCGCGGCCGGCAGCTGCTTGATCGCCGCCTCGGTGCCTGCGCTGGACAGGCCCAGGCCGGTCAGCACCACTGCGATGCGCGGCCGCGCGTCCTTTTCATCGAAGGGTTGGCTGTTGCGCCGCCACAGGGGAAGCGCCTCGGGTGGCGGCGGCAGGGCGGCGGTCTGCGTCGTATCCGGCGCGCTGCTGGGCGCTGTCTTGCTGGGCGCCGGCGGCATCGACTCCGGTGGCGGCGGCGGCGGCGGTGCTTCGGCCACCTCGGCTTCGGTTGCCGGTGGAGCCTCGGTCTCGGGCTTGGCCGCCGGTTCCGGCGTTGGCTCCGGGGTGGGTTGCGGCGCGGCTTCCGGGGCCGGCACGACCGCGGCTGTTCGGGGCGCGGGCGGTTCCGGGATGGCCGGCTGCTCCTCGGGCGTCTCCGTCACAGCGGCCGCTTCGGGGCTTTCCCCCTGCGCCGGCGCCTCAGGGGCCTGGACCGCCGGCGTCTCGGCAGGCTCGGTGGGAGATTGCTCTTTCTCGACGGCCGGCGGCGGGGTTTCGCCCTCCTTCGGCGGTTTCGTGGCGACCGCCGGCGCCTTACCCGGCTCCGCGGTCTGCATCTGTTCGGAGGTCACGTATACGTAGCCGGCCGCCGCACCGACCACGCTCAGCACGATCAACCACGCCAGCGTTAGAAATAGGCTGCCGAGCCTTCGTCGGGGGCGGGGCGGAGGCGCAAAACTCACGGGCTGCTCCACAGGCCCTTAGGCCGGGCGGTGGCGCCCGGGCTGCTCAATTGATCACGCGGCTGTTGAAGAACGCGAGTCCGCGCAGGAGGTCGAGTGCCCTGGCCAACTGGAAGTCGACCTGGTCAGGGTCTGCGGCCGACGGCTTCTTCTCGTCGCCTTCCTTGGCGCCCGTCTCGCCGTCATCCGGCGGCGCGCCGTTTTGGCCGCCTTTGTCCAGCGCACCGCGCAGATCGGCTTCGCGCCGGCGTGGCTTGCTTTCCACCGTCTCGATGCGCGCCTGCTCCACCACGATATCGGGCTTGATGCCCGAGCCCTGGATCGAGGTTCCCGAGGGCGTGTAATAGCGCGCCGTGGTAAGGCGCATGGCGCCGTTGCCGCTCAA
>JAZGBC010000218.1:0-11213 GCA_036444495.1 Kiloniellales bacterium | reverse complement strand
CCGACGCCAAGTGGCCCGACGCCCAAATGGGCTTCGAGAAGGGGGTGACCGTCACCGCGGCGGCGCTCGCCGGCGCCGATGTCTCCGAGGCCTGCGGCATGATGGCGAGCCTGATGGGCTGTTCCTTCGAGGCCATGGTCATCGACAACGACATGTTGGGCATGATCCAGCGCATGGTGAAAGGCGTCGAGGTCAGCGACGAGACGCTTTCCTTCGAGGTGATCAAGGAAGTGACCCGCGGACCGGGCCACTATCTGGGCCATCCCCAGACCCTTTCGCTCATGGAGACCGAGTTTCTCTATCCCAAGCTCGCCGACCGGACCAGCCCAGGCGAATGGCAGGACGCGGGCAGCACCGACATCCTGGAAGCCGCCGGGGCGCGCGTGCGCGAGATACTCTCGACGCACTATCCCACCTACATCGATCCCGCCACCGACGCCAAGATCCGCGAACGCTTTGAAATCCACCTGCCCGAGGAGGCTATGCACCCCGGCAACGGCCGCTGGTGATGGTCGGCGCGGCGCTTCGACGCGCCGGACCCACCGCCTCTTGCCCCTGAACATCCCGCCATGCCCCAACGCTCCGCCACGCCCAAGCGCCTCGCCATCGCCCGCGTCAGCTATGAGGGCAACTCCTTCAATCCGCTGCCTTGTGGGCAGGCGGACTTCGCGCGCCGGGAGTGGGCCGCGGGCGAGGCCGCGCGCGCCTTGTACGAGGGCACGCGCAGCGAACTGGGCGCGGCGGCCGATTTCCTGGCGGACAATCCGGGATGGCAGGGGCATTTCCTGCGCTGCTGCGCCGCGCCGCCCGGCGGGCCGGTGGAATCCGGCCTGCTCGCGGCCATCCAGGCGGAGATTATCGCCGCCCTGGCGGAAGGCCCCTGGGACGGCGTCTACCTTTCCCTGCACGGCGCCATGATCGGCGAGCGGGAGCCGGCCCCGGACCTGGCGCTCATCAGGGCCGTGCGGGCGGCGATCGGGGAGGTTCCGCTGGCGGTCACCTTCGATCTGCACGCCAACCTGCATCCGGAGATCGCGGCGCTCGCCGATATCATCGCCGGCTACAAGACCTACCCCCACGTGGACACCTACGAGACCGGCGCCAAGGCGCTCGGCCTGCTGGAGCGGGCCGTGCGCGGGGAGATCAGCCCGCTCAGCCGCATCGCCCGGCTCGAGGCGGTCCTGCCCAGCTTCAACATGCGCACCGCAGAGGGAGCCGGGGCCGGTCCCATGGCCGAGGTGGAGGCCGAGGCGCGGGCGCTGGAGAAACGCTTTGGGCTGCTCGATGTCACCCCCTTCGGCGGCTTCGCCTATGGCGACGTGCCGCACGCCGGGGCCAGCGTCTCGGTCTGCGCCGACGGCGACGGGTTGCTTGCCGAACGGGCCGCGGCGGAGATGCGCGACTTTTTCCGCGAGCGCCGCGCCGAATTCGTGGTCACGCTGCCCGATGCGCCGACTGCCCTGCGGGAGGCACTGGCCGCGCGGCCCGGCCGGCCCCTGGCCGTCCTGGAGCCGGCGGACAACCCCATGTCCGGCGGCATCGGCGATACGCCCGGGCTGTTGCGCGCCCTGCTCGACGCCCGGCCCGAGATGCCGGCGGCCTTCGCCTTTTTCCGGGATCCCGATCTCGTTGCCCGGGCCCAGGCGGCGGGCGTCGGCGCGGAACTGGACTGCGCCCTGGGCGGGCGGCTGACGGCCGATTATGGCGCAGCGGTCGAGGTCACCGCCCGGGTCGCGCGCCTTACCGAGGGGCGCTTCTTGAACCGGGGGCCCATGGAGCGCGGACTGCCGGTCGATCTGGGGCCGACCGCCGTGCTCGCTGTGCGGGGCATCGACGTCATCGTCACCGGCGCCTGCGTGTCGCCCAACGATCCGGCCTATTTCGAGCTGCACGGCATCGAGTTGCCGCGTCTCGGCCTGCTCTGCGCCAAGGCGAAGAACCATTTCCGCGCCGCCTTTGCCGATTCCTTCGCCGCGATCATCGATGCCGACACGCCCGGCCCCGCCGCGCTCGATCTCGGCAAGCTGCCTTATAAGCGCGTGCCCAAGGACTATCTTGCATCCGGCGCTTGAACCGCGCCCCACGGCCATGTTTGATCGCCGTAACTGAGAGGCAAGACTCGCCATGTGCGGACGCTATTCCCTGACCTCGCCGCTGGAGGAGTTATGCGAGGTCTTCGGCTTTCCCGAACGGCCCAACCTGGCGCCGCACGCCAACATCGCGCCGGGCCAGGATGTGGCGGCTATACGCCTGGGCGAGGACGATAGCGAGCCGCGCCGTTTCGTCTGGCTGCGCTGGGGCCTGATCCCCTCCTGGGCCAAGGATCCGGGCATGGGCGGCCGCATGATCAACGCGCGCGCCGAGACGGTGGCGGAGAAGCCCACCTTCCGGGCGGCGTTCCGGGCGCGGCGCTGCCTGATCCTGGCCGACGGCTTCTATGAATGGCGGGCCGAGGGCGGCCGCAAACAGCCCTACCGCATTGCCCGGCCGGACGGGCGGCCCTTTGCTTTTGCGGGCCTCTGGGAGCGCTGGCAGGACCCCGCGGGCGGGGAGAAGGTCGAAAGCTGCAGCATCATCACCACCGAGGCCAACGCGCTCCTGAGGGGCATTCATCCCCGCATGCCGGTCATTCTGGGCGAGGCGGATTTCGACTCTTGGCTGGCCCCCGGAACCGCGCGCGAGGCCGCGCGGGCCCTGCTCAAACCCTGCGCGCCCGAGGCGCTGGTCTGCTATCGGGTCTCGGCCCGCGTGAACAGCCCGGCCAACGACGACCTCACGCTGATCGAGCCGCTGGAAGGTGAGGTGGAACCCGCCGGCCAGCCCCGGCTGCTTTGAAACAGCTTGGTCACAGAGAATTCACAGGTGCCGGACTTTGCGCCGCACGGCAGATGAGCCATAGTAATCCCTAACTGGCGAAGGCCTATACGAGGAACAGGGAGTTCGACAATGTCTGATGACAGGAAAGTCCAAAGGGCCGGTGTCGTGGCCGCGGCAAGCCTCCTGACGCTCGCGCTGGTGGCGCTGCCGGCCGCGCCAAGCCTGGATCACCTTTCGTGGGACGGCGCGGCCGCCTACGCCAAGGGCGGCAACGGTGGCGGCAATGGTGGCGGCAATGGTGGCGGCAATGGTGGCGGCAATGGTGGCGGCAATGGCGGCGGCAATGGCGGCGGTCATGGGCAGGGCCCGGGCAGTGGTGCGAGCGCTTCGGCCCCGGGGCACGACGGCACCGCCCCGGGCCAGAGCGGCACGGCCCCGGGCCAGAGCGGCGTGGCCGGCGGGCAGGGCGTCACGTCGACGACGATGGGTCAGCTCAGGGGTAACCTGAACGCCTATCATGCCTCGGTTATGGCCTTCAAGAATGCGGCGGATACCTCGATGGTCGGGAGGATCAGGTCCGCCATTACCGAGAATGAGTTGGAGGTTGACCAGAAGGCCGCGCTGGCAGCGCTCAGCAACCACAAGCCGGTCGATCTGGATGTGCTTGACGCGGTGCACGAAATCGTCAGCGAAAAGGTCGCGGAAGCGGAAGCGCTTGGCGAGGAGGAAACCGAGTAGGGTACCGAAACCGGAGACGGCACCGAGGGCGAGACGGGTTACGGCTAAAACTCGCGCTAAGAGCGTGACGAAACGGACCGGCTGAACCCCCCTTCACGGACCGGCTGAACCCCCTTCACAGACATAAGACCGGCCGGCGGGCCAGAAAATCCCGCCGGTTTTTTCGTGTTTGGCGCGCTTCTGGAGGTTGCTGGTCCCGGAGGCGAGGGGGAGGGTGGATTGGCGGTTGTTTGCCGTATTCGACTTGTAGGAATTAAGTAAAAATTGATATAAGTTCTGTATTTAGTCTGTTATTTCCTCGGATTTACGGGATTATTGTGTGTCATTATTGTGATCTTCGTTCGATTATTGAGTATTTGTTAAATACGACTGACTAGAATATCGCGAGATGGCTAGAAAACTGCCAGTTCACAGAAGGAGCGATGGCATGTGCGAGCAATGGATCATGCGGCGCTTGGGCCTGATGACGGCGGCGAGCGTCCTCGCGCTTGCGCTGGTTGCGGCGCCCGGCGTCCCTAATCTCGGCGATATTTCAATCGATTCCGCGGCCGCCTACGCCAAGGGCGGCGGTGGTGGCGGCGGCGGTGGCGGCGGCGGCAACGGCGGCGGCAATGGCGGCGGCAATGGCGGCGGCAACGGCGGCGGCAACGGCGGCGGCAATAGCGGCGGCAATAGCGGCGGCAACAGCGGCAGCGGCAGTGCTTCCGCTGACGGTTCGACCGATGGTCACGGCAAGGGCCACGGCAAAGGAACCGGCGCGACCTCCAGCACCGCGAACCACGGTGCGATGTCCTCCTCCATGAAGGGCTTCAACGCGGCGCACGCCAACGCGCAGGCCTTCTCCAATGCCAGCCCAAACTCCATGGTCGGCAGTATCGCCGCGGCGGTGCAGGCGGCGGCAGTCGATCTAAACGAAGACGGAGTGATCGGCACGTCAGTTGATCTAAATGATGACGGAGTGATCAGCGCCAACGAAATCGATATGGAGGCCTTCTCGGCGGAACTCGGAAAAATTAGCGGTGCGGAAGTGGATCAGGAGGTCGCCGGCGCCGTGGCGGGCCTGGTCGACGGCAAGGTCGAGGCCCCGGCCACGGAAGAGGGCGTCGAGACCGAAGACACCGAGGCAACCGAAGATGAAGATACGGAGACCGTGGGTACCGAAGACGGCACCGAAGACGATAGCAGTGATGACGGTACGGAGGATGACGGGACTACCGCGTCGTCCGACGACGGCACGGATGGCTCCGAGGGCACTTCCGGCTAAAGCCTAGGGCCGGATTCGCGCCCACTCGAAACTCGAAATTAATACCCGGTGGAGGAAAGCGCCTCCACCGGGTTCTTTTTGTCTGAAGGACGCCCGAATTCTGGAGGAGAAAGGACAACGCGCCCGCGTCTAGGAGTCGCCGGCCTGCTCGGCGAATAGCCTGTCCAACAGTTCCGGCGAGACCCTGCCATCGGTGGCAAGGCGCCGGCTTTGCTGATATTTGGTGATCGCGGCCCGCGTGCGCTTTCCGTTCACCCCGTCAACCGCTCCGGTGTCGAACCCCAGGCCGTTGAGCCTGTGCTCCACGTACATGATGGTGGGCGGATCGGCGAAGGGAGCCTTCAGGACCGGCTTGAAGTCGTCCGCCCGCAGCGTCGCGCGGGCCATCTGCTCCGGCGACATCTTGTCTTCCAGGGCGGCCCGCACCTCACCGGCCTTCTCGTGTCCCTTTCGCTCGGCCAGCAGGAGCCAGGTATAACCCCGCACCCTGTTCTTCGGCAGCCCGAGGCCGCTGGCCCGCACGACGCCGTAGGTGAATTGGGCCTCGGCCAGGCCACGCGCTGCCGCCTTGCCGTACCATCGGGCTGCCCGCGCCCGATTCTTCAACACACCATTGCCGTTGGCGAAGGCTTGGCCGAACAGGAACTGCGCCGCCGGATGGCCCTGCGCGGCGGCATCCGCCAGGAATCTGACCGCGTGTTCGTAGTCCTGCTTGACGCCGGTTCCCGTGTAGTAGGCCAGGCCGACCAGGTACTGGGCGTGAAACTCGCCGCGGTCAGCGGCCCTGTTGATCCATTTCGCGCTCGCGTCCAGGTCCGGCTCCGTACCGCGGCCGTCCTTGTAGGCCAGCCCCACCTCGTAGGCCGCCGCGCCGTGCCCCGCCTCGGCTGACTCAAGGAACTTGACGAAGGCCTCGGAATCGTTCCCGGTTTTGCGGGCGCCGAGCCCCGCCTGGTAGGCGGCTTCGGCCTGCTCCTCGGCGGAAGGTTCCAGGGAGCCGGTTTCGAAGAAACCTTCGAGGCGATCGGACGCCTTACTGAGACCTTGCTTCACGTCATCCAGGCCCTCCGTTACCTCGGCGCAAGCCGCCGTCCAGAGCAGGATCAGCAGGGCGGCGGCGAGGGTCGGAAATCGGCTCATCATGGTCCTGGGTTTGGGGTCTCGAGGAGGATCAAGCGATCTTGATGATAGCGGGCAGATATGACCGAATTCTTGCCGGGAGGCCAACGGAATATCCGTTTCCGGGGGCCCCAACCGCTCATACAGTGGGGCGCTTGAGCAGGGCTGGTGTCATTACTGTGTCCAGTGGACTCCCCCGATTATGACCGGCGAATCGACCGCAAAAAGCGCCACCCTGGCCGAGCCTGCCCGGGACGGGCTCTATGTCCGGGGCATGGGGCTGGTTCTCTTTGCCGGCTGTGTGCTCAGCATCGCGGGCATCGTCGTGCGCCTCATGGATTCGGCCGGCGAGTGGCAGATCATCTTCTATCGCTCCCTGGCCCTGTTGGCGGCCCTGCTCCTGGTCATCGGGCGGCGCAACCGGGGCGCCCTGGTCCCGGCCTTCAGGGCGGCGGGGCTTTCGGGGCTGGTCGGCGGCGTCTGCCTTTCGGCGGCTTTTACCGGCTTCATCTTTTCGCTGACCCATACGACCGTGGCCAACAGTCTATTCCTGCTCAGCGCCTCGCCCTTCCTGGCGGCGGTGCTCGGCTGGCTGCTGCTGGGCGAGCGGGTGCGGCCCGCCACCTGGCTGGCGATGTGCGGGGCGGTGGCCGGTGTGGGCGTCATGGTGGGGGAGGGCTTCGCCACGGGCGGCCTGTTCGGGGACGTCACCGCGCTGGGCTCGGCGCTGGGTTTCGCGGGATTTACGGTGGCGCTGCGCCGGGGCAAGAGCCGCGACATGCTGCCCACGGTCTGTATTGCGGCGGTTGTTTCCGTGCTGGTTGCGGCCGTCATGCTGCCCGCGAGCGGTGGAGATTTTTCCATCTCCCAAAAGGATCTCGCGCTCTGCATGGTGCTCGGCGCCGGTCAGCTCGGCCTGGGCCTGGGCATTTACACGCTCGGCTCGCGCCACGTGCCCGCCGCGGAACTGACATTGCTGTCGCTCACCGAGGTGGTGCTCGGGCCGATCTGGGTCTGGTTCGGGGTCGGCGAAGAGCCGAGCGGGCTCACCCTGCTTGGCGGCGCCATCGTGCTGATCGCGATCGCCTTTCATGCACTGACCGGCCTGCGGCGCTGGCGGCCGCCGATCGGCGCGGTCTGACGCAGCCCCCCGGACCACCCCGCAACCCTCCCATACGGCCTTCACAAGACCGTGTGATCGATGCCGCCGCTCTTTCCTCTTGGCGATGCTGGCCCTAGATATGCCTCTAGTAAGTGCGCCGCCGGAGGCCGGGTCGGACTTCGGTGGCGTCCCGAGACAAGGATGTTGGCCGGGAAAGAGCCGATCGTTCCATGACGTTGGCTGCCGAAAGGACCGGACGGGCCGAGCCGCCGGCCACGGGGACGGCCTCTCAGCCTAGGCCGAGTTGGCGCATCGTGGCCTTGGCCGCTCTGCTTCTGGCCGGCGGCGCGGTCTATATTGGCCAGGCCGAGACCTGGAAATACGGGTCGCTTTATCTGCTGGGCGCGGCGCTCGGGCTGGTGCTGTATCACGCCGCCTTCGGCTTCGCCTCGGGTTGGCGCGACTTCGTCGCCGAGGGGCGCGGGGCGAACCTGCGTGCCCAGATGCTCATGCTGGCGGTGGCCAGCGCGATCTTCCTGCCGGTCCTGGCCGAGGGCAGCTTCTTCGGCCGGCCCGTGGGCGGGGCGGTCGCACCAGCCGGGGTCTCGGTGCTGGTCGGGGCCTTCCTCTTCGGGGTCGGCATGCAGCTGGGTGGCGGCTGCGCCTCGGGCACGCTCTATAGCGTGGGCGGCGGCTCGGGCCGCATGGTGGTCACACTCCTGTTTTTCATGGTGGGCTCGGTCCTGGGCTCCGCGAACATGCCCTGGTGGCTCAGCCAGACCCCGAGCCTGGGCTCCGTCTCCCTGCTCAAGGAGCTGGGATTGGCGGGTGCGCTGAGCCTGCAACTGGGGCTTTTCGCCGTCATCGCGCTTGCCACCGTGGTCCTGGAGAAGCGCCGCCACGGCCGCCTGAGCGCCGGGATGGGCACGCCCGGCCGCAAGGGTTGGCGGCGCCTGCTGCAGGGGCCCTGGCCGCTGGTCTGGGGCGCGCTGCTGCTGGCGCTGCTCAACGCCGCGACTCTGTGGCTCGCGGGACATGCCTGGACCATCAGCTTCGGCTATACGCTGTGGGGCGCCAAGGCGGCCGCGGGCCTCGGTATCGAGGTGGCCTCCTGGGAATTCTGGACCTGGCGCTTTCCGAAACAGGCGCTGGCCGGCAGCCTCTTCGCCCAGTCCACTTCGGTGATGAACTTCGGGATCTTGATCGGCGCCTTCCTGGCCGCTGGCCTGGCCGGGACATTCGGGCCCCTGCGCAACCTGGCCTGGCGTTCGGCGCTGGCCGCGGCCCTCGGCGGCGCACTCATGGGCTATGGCGCCAGGCTCGCCTTCGGCTGCAACGTGGGCGCCTATTTCAGCGGCATCGCCTCGGGCAGCCTGCACGGCTGGCTCTGGCTGATCTCCGCCCTGGTCGGCACCTATTTCGGCATTCTGCTCCGGCCCGTCTTTGGCCTCCCCGTGGCGCGGCGCGAAAACTCCCGAGTTTGACAGGGCGCCGATCGGGCTGTGGGCCTGGGGACACACTATCGAGCGAACCCGTTGTCACAGCTTGCTTTGTCCGCGGCAACTGGTTTATATGAAATCAACATAATGCCCGTAGTGGGCTGGTGGATTCCGGTCGGGTCCGTGCCGGAGGGTGCTGCTTAGTCTGGATTTGCACCGCGGGACGACAGAGAGGGGGTAGGGGACATGAAGGCCAAAGGAACTCTTTTAGGCGTATTTGTGGCACTGGCGCTCTTGGCGCCGGCCAAGGCCGATCTGATTTTCGACGACACCAGCGGGATTGGCCTCGAGACCAAGGGCATCGCCTTCATGAACGCGCTGTACGACGGCTATGTGGCGCTGTCGCAGGAGCGCCAGTGGGCGACCGATTTGGTGGATGCCGAACATTTCAATCACAAGGCGCGGCGCTCGGCGCGGCGCTCCTCGACCCAGCCCGACCAGCTCATGGACCGGGAGCTTCTGGACGAGGACAAGGCCGAGTTGGCTGCTGCCCTGGCGCGCCTGCGTGTCGGTTTCGACCGCGGTGGCCGCTATGTGGCCCCGGCGGATGCCGCCAAGGCGCAGGTCAGCTACGACTGCTGGATCGAGGCTGCCGAAGGCACCAACCCGAAATATGGCTGGGCCAGCCATTCATCCTGGCGCCTGGACGACGTGGAGCGCTGCAAGGGCGACTTCGAGGCCGCCATGGCCAAGGTCGAGGCCGCGGCCAATTACAGCCTGACCGGGATGGCCGGGGCCGCGCCGGCGCCCGCCGTTGCGGCCGTCCCGGTATCGCCCACGGCCGGGCCGTCGCCCGAGCCCTTTCTCCTCCACTTCGCCTTCGATAGCGCGGCGATCGATGGGGCCGGTAACGGTGTGATCGATGACGCGGTGGCCGCGGCGAACCAGTTCGGCATCCTGGACTTCTCGGTCACCGGGCACGCCGACCGCTCGGGTCCGGAGGCCTATAACCTGGAGCTCTCCCTGCGCCGGGCCAACGCGGTGCGCGACGCCCTGGTCGACCGCGGCGTGAAATCCAGCGGTATTTCGGTCGGCGGGCGCGGCGAGGCGGAGCCGGCGGTGCCCACGGCCGACGGCGTGCGCGAGCAGGCCAACCGGCGGGTCGAGATCATCCTCCTTTAGACGGCCATTCCGCCGGGCCGGCCCCGGCTGCAAGGAAACCGGCACCCTTCACGCGGGCGCCGGTTTTTCCTTGCGCGCCCGTGCCGCCGCGCGGGGCCAGGCGCTGCATGCCCGGGTATGACCTTCGGGGAGCGGTCAGGAGCGGGGCCTCGCCAGGCCAAAACCCTGATATTTATCCGGTTTTGCGCCGTTTTTCTGGGCTTCTAGCCGAGCATCCGGTGTAATTACATAGAGAGGAGAGGTTATTACTTGGATTGTTAACCATGTTTCCCAAAGGAGAACTAATCCCTTAAGAAGCGTTAACTATATAACCTTTTAATTTCAATGGGAAACCGAAACCTCATACATATATCTATGCTTTTTGACTCTGCAATTGTTGAATTTAGGTCGAATTTTCCTCAAACTGCACCCAAGGTATTAACGGATTTTTTAATCCAGGGGTGCCTCCGCCGGGCTGGGGCCCAAAATATGCGGCGGGGGCGTATTCGTCTAGGAGGACGTTAGGATGACCGAGGATCTGACACGCGGTGTTGCCGAGGAAAACGGCAGCGGAACCGAGATTTCCGAGAACGCGAGCTTCATCGAGGGCGCCGGCGGCGCCGAGACCCTGACCGGCCAGGCCGGTGTGGTGGTCGAGCGCCCGGCAGCGGGCGAGACGCTGCAGATCGCGGCCGAGGCGGGCGAGAGCTATGTGCTCAACTTCGATCCCTCGGAAGCCCAGGCCATCGTCGAGGGCGACAACCTGATCCTCCTGTTCCCCGACGGCAGCAAGATCGTCTTCGTGGACCTGGTCGTACTGGTGCAGCAGGAGGACGGCCCCAGCCTCCAATACGCCGGTGAGGACCTCATCGCGACCCTGGCCGCCCAGGGCGTGATCCCTGGAGTCCTGGACATCTTCACCCTGACCGAGCCCGATCCGGGCGAGATTCTCACCATCACGGCCGCCCTCGGCCAGCGCTTCATCATCAACTTCGATCCCTCCGCCGCCCAGATCCAGGTGGTGGACGGCAACCTGGTGCTGGTCTTCGCCAACGGCGGGCGCATCGTGATCGAGGGCCTGGGCAACCTGGTGGACCAGGAGAACGCGCCGACCTTCGAGATCGCCGGCACCGAGATTCCGGGCGGCACGCTCTTCGCCCAGGCCGTGGCGCTCACCGAGGGCGAGGCCGGCCCCGCGGCCGCCGCCACGCTCGAGACCGCCGCCGGCGGCGCCCTCAATGACGGCGGCGTGACCGAATACAACGATGACGCCGGCGACACCATCGACCTGCTCGATCCGCAGGGCGTGATCCCGCCGGTCTTCCTCGAGTTCGACACCTTCGAGCTCGAGGTGGTCGAGAACTTCCCCGACGAGGACGTGCCCGACACCCCGCCCGAGGCCGACCCGGTGCTGACCCCGGCGGAGACGTCGGGCGCGATTCCGAGCGGACTCGCGCTTCTTCTCAATCTCGGGTCGCCTGGACATATACCTTTTGCCTTCAAGGAAATCACCGTCACCGGCGAGATCGGCGACGACGACAACTTCTTCAACCCCTTCGGCGGCGGCCGTGTC
>JAZGBC010000217.1:0-12170 GCA_036444495.1 Kiloniellales bacterium | reverse complement strand
ATGCGGCCATCGCTGCGGTCGATCCCAACATGATGGACGTAGACGGCCGGATTCTCGACATTGGCGGGCTCGAGGGGACGACCATTTTCAATGGCGTGGGCTTCTTACTCGGGGACTTGGTCGGCATGCAAGTCCAGAAAAGCGGCCGCACGACGGGCCTGACCACTGGGACAATCGGCGCCGTGGGCGCCCAGATCACGGTCAACTACGGCAGTGGCTCCGGATTTTTCCGGGACCAGATCCTAGTCACCGGCAACAAGGGCGCTTTCATTAAGTCCGGCGATTCGGGCTCGGTCATGGTCTCGGTGCCCAGCGGCGGCAGCCTGCCGCAGGCGGTCGGCCTGCTCTTCGCCGGCACGATGAACGGCATAGCCATCGCCAACCGCATGGATCACGTGCTCGATGCCTTTAACGCCTCGATGGTCGGATGCTTTGATACGTTCGACAGTCAGACGGGCGAGGGCGTCGACTGCACGGCTACTTCGAACGCCGCCGGTGGCGGTGAGACCGATGACGAAAGCGGCGGTCCGCCGCCCGGTCGCGGCAACGGCCGATTCAACTCGGGCCAAGCGCCCTTCGGCCTGGAGATAGCGGCTGAGGCACGCGACGCGCATCGGGGTAGCCTGATGGACAATCCCGACGTGGTCGGCACCGGGCTTAGCTTCGATGAGGAGGGCGAGCCCGTGATCCAGGTTTATACGAAGGGCGCGAAGCGTAGTGTGGATCACCCCATCCCCAATCAATTGGATGGGATCAAGGTCCAGGTCATTGTGACTGGGGAATTCCGCGCCTTCTAAGTAGCGACACGTTCCAAACGGTTACAATAGGGCCACCCCGTCACCCCGGGGTGGCCCTTTCCTTTGGCCGGGGCCGCGCTTTCCTTGGGTGGCCTCAGGCTGTAACACTATGGCAAGCGGTTTCGGGTAATATTCCCAATCCTCGGACCCGGGAGTGCCCATGAGCGTGCAGCCGGTCGGCGGCAATATGGAGAGCTACGAGCAGGCGCTCGGCGAGCGCCTGATCGAGGGCGGCAAGCTCGATCGCGCCGGCCTGGAGCGCGCGGCGCGCATCCGCGCCGAGAGCGGCGAGCCCCTGAGCGCGCTCCTGCCCAAGCTGGGCCTGGTCTCCGAACGCGACCTGGCCGAGGCGCTGGCCGAGGTGCTCGACCTGCCGCTCATCGCAGCGAACGAGTTCCCCGAGAAACCGCTTTACGAGGACAGGCTGAGCCCGCGCTTCCTGCGCGAGGCGCGGGTCCTGCCCGTGGCCGAGGAGCCCGAGGGCCTGGTGGTCGCCATGGCCGACCCGCGGAACGAATTCGCGGCGGACGCCATGCGCCTGGTCTCGGACCGGGCCTTGCTGCCCCGGGTCGCCGTGCCGGCCGAGCTGGAAGCGGCGATCGACCGCCTCTACACGCCGGGCGCGGAGACGGGCCGCCTGGTGGAGGAGGCCGGCGCGGCGGGCGACGAGGGCCTGGAACTGGACGTGGAGCGCCTCAAGGACCTGGCCAGCGAGGCGCCGGTCATCCGTCTGGTCAATCAGCTGATCACCCGCGCGGTGGAACAGCGCGCCTCCGACATCCACATCGAGGCCTTCGAGACGTCGCTGCGCGTGCGCTACCGCATCGACGGCGTGCTGCGCGAGATCGACTCTCCGCCCGGGCGCGTCCGCGCGGCCATCGTCAGCCGGGTCAAGATCATGGCGAAATTGAACATCGCCGAGCGCCGCCTGCCGCAGGACGGCCGCATCAAGCTGGCGGTGCGCGGCACGCCCATCGACCTGCGCATCTCCACCATCCCCACCATGCACGGCGAGGGCGTGGTCATGCGCATCCTCGACCGCGAGGGGGTGAAGCTGGATTTCCAGACCCTCGGCCTGACCGGGCACAACCTGAAGACATACCTGGGCATCCTGGAGCGGCCCCACGGCATCGTCCTGGTCACCGGCCCCACGGGCAGCGGCAAGACGACCACGCTCTATACCTCGCTCACGCGCCTCAACAGCCCGGACAAGAAGATCCTCACGGTCGAGGACCCGATCGAGTATCAGCTCGACGGCATCAATCAGATCCAGATCAAGCCGGGCATCGGCCTGAGCTTCGCCAACGTGCTGCGCTCCATCCTGCGCCAGGACCCGGACATCATCATGGTCGGCGAGATCCGCGACGTGGAGACCGCCGAGATCGCGATCCAGGCGGCGCTCACCGGTCATCTGGTGCTCTCCACCCTGCACACCAACGACGCGGCGGGCACCATCGCGCGCCTGCTCGACATGGGCGTCGAGGAGTATCTGCTTACCTCGACATTGAACGGCGTGGCCGCCCAGCGCCTGGTGCGCACGCTCTGTTCCCACTGCCGGGTCCAGGCGCGCGCCATGCCAGAGTTGGTCGAACAGCTCCGTCTCTCCCGCTACACGCAGGATAAAGACATTGTTCTCTATCAGCCGCGCGGCTGCGGGGAATGCAACGATACCGGCTATTTCGGGCGCAGCAGCGTGTCCGAGGTGTTGGTCGTGAGCGATGAGATCCGCCGCCTGATCCTGCGCCGCGCCGAGGTGATGGAGCTGCACCGCGCCGCCGTGGCCGAAGGCATGCAGACCATGTACGACGACGGCATGCAGAAGGCGCTTGCCGGTCTCACCACGGTCGAAGAGGTCCTGCGCGTCACGCGCGACGCCTGAGACGAGCCCCATGACCCGTTTCCTTTACAAGGCCGTCAGCCCGGAAGGCGAGGTCCTCGAAGGCGAGATCGAGGCGGCCAGCCGCCAGGCGGTTGTCGACCGGCTGCACGCCCAGGGCCATGTGCCGATCCGGGCCGAGCCGAGCGCCGGGCGGAGCGCCACCCGCCTGTCACTCCCCAGGCTGTCGCGCTCGCGGCGCATCACGCGCAAGGACGTGGTGCTCTTTACCCGCGAGATGGCCACGCTCCTGCAGGCGGGCCTGCCGCTCGACCGGGCCATGACCGTCCTGGCCGCGATCTCCCAGCCCGGCCCCATGCGCTCGCTGGTCGAGGAGGTGCAGGAAAAGGTGCGCGGCGGGGCGACGCTCGCCGACGCCATGGAGCAGCATCCAGGCGCCTTTCCCAACTTCTATTGCGGCATGGTGCGCGCGGGCGAGGCCGGCGGCACCCTGGAGACCGTGTTGGAACGCTTGGCCGTAGGCCTGGAGCGTGCCCAGGCCCTGCGCGAGACGGTTCGCTCCGGGTTGCAGTATCCGGCGCTGGTCGTGGTCATGGCGGTGCTGTCGCTCGTCGTACTCATGACCGCGGTGATCCCCGAGTTCCGCCCGCTATTCGAGGACGCGGGCGCGGCGCTGCCGCTTTCCACGCGCATCGTGATCGGGGCTTCGGACTTTGTCGCCGCCTATTGGTGGGCCATGGGCCTCGGCCTGCTGGCGCTGGCGCTTGGTATCCGGCAGCACAACCGCGATCCGGCCGGGCGCCTGCGCTGGGACCGCATGCTTTGGCGGCTGCCGCTTGCCGGCGAATTGATCATGAAAGTGGAGGCCGCCCGCTTCAGCCGCACCTTGGGTACGCTGCTGGCCAACGGCGTGAGCGTGCTGAGCGCTCTGACCATGACCACGGAGACCCTCGGCAATCGCGCCATTGCCGAGGCCGTGGGCCGCGCGCGCGGCCGTCTGGCCAAGGGCGAACGCCTGGCCGATCCGCTTATGGAGACCGGCGCCTTTCCCGGCCTGGCGCTTCAGCTCATCCAGGTGGGCGAGGAGACCGGGCAACTCGAAACCATGTTGCTGCGCATCGCCGACATCTACGACGAGGAGGTCAAGCATAGCATCCAGCGCCTGCTCGCCCTTCTCGTTCCCTTGGTCACCATCGTGCTGGGCATCTTGATCGCGGTCATCATCGGTTCCATGCTGGCCGCGATCCTGAGCAGCTACGATCTGCCGCTGTGAGCCCGTACTTGCCTGCAAAGCCGATGACGTGCAACGTTTGCCCCGTGCCGATGCCGAAAAAATGCAACAGAACCCGCCGCCGCGGACAGCGCGGTTTCACGCTGGTCGAGCTTCTGGTCGTGCTGGTCATCCTCGGCCTGATCGCGGCCTTCGCCGCGCCCCAGGTGATCAAGTATCTGGGCGGCGCCAAGACCGATTCGGCCGGTATCCAGATCGAGCGCCTCTCGGGCGTGCTCGATCTCTACCGCCTGGAGGTGGGCCGCTATCCGGGCGAGGACGAGGGCCTGAACGCCCTCGTCGAACGGCCCGCCGGGGTGGAAAGGTGGAACGGACCATACCTGAAGAAGGCCAACGCCCTGAACGATCCCTGGGGCCGGCCGTACATCTACCGCTTTCCCGGCGAGCACGGCGCTTACGACATCTATTCGCTCGGCGCCGACGGCGAGGAAGGCGGCGACGGGGAAAACCAGGACCTGACGAGCTGGTGAACGCACGAGGCCGCAGGGGCTTTACCCTGATCGAACTTCTGGTCGTGCTGCTTATCATGGGCGCCCTGCTGACCCTGGCCCCCATCGCCTTTCAGCGCCTGGTTCCCGGCATGGAGCTCAAGGCCGCCGCGCGCGAGGTGGCCGCCGTCTTTCGCGAGGCGCGTGGCCTGGCCATCCGCGGCAATCGGGAGACCAGCGTGATCGTCGATACGGAAGCGCGCAGCTATCGCCTGGCCGCGGCGGACCGCTCTTCACAATTGGATAGCGGCCTCGGCGTCGAGCTGACTACGGCGGTCTCCGAACGGATCGGCGAGAGCGCCGGGCGCATCCGTTTCTTTCCCGACGGCACCTCGACCGGCGGGCGCGTGACGCTGACGCGCGGCGAACGCAAGTACTTCATCCTGGTGGACTGGCTGAGCGGCCGTGTGCGGATCCTTGACAATGCCTCATAGGATGGGCCGGGCGCGGGGCTTCACCCTGATCGAGATACTGATCGCCTTCACGATCCTGGCGGTCGCCATGGTTGCCCTGGTGCAGGCCTTCTCCTCCGGCCTGCGCGGGCTGGGAAGCGCGGAGGCGAGCGCGGCGGCGCTGGCGCACGCGCGCGCCAAGCTGGAGGAGATCGGCAGCGTGATTCCCCTCGAGGCGGGTGAGGTGGCCGGCGAGTTCGACGACGGCTACCGCTGGACCGCGCTTATCCGCGCGCACGAGTCCGGGGAAGCGGCGGAGCTTGAGGCCACGCCCGTTCAGCCCTTCGAGGTCGAGGTCACGGTCAGCGGTGAGCGCGGCGGCGCGGTCACCTTGCGCTCCCTCCGCCTGGCGCCCAGGCAATGACGGCGCGCGCACCCGGGCCGGGCTTGTCTTCGCCGCCGCGCTGCCGCGCGAGCCGAGGTTTCACGCTGATCGAGCTGCTGATCGCCTTGACCCTGCTGGGTCTCCTGACCGTTGTGCTGTTCGGCGGACTGCGTTTCGGCACCCGCGCCTGGGAAGCGGGCAGCGAGCGCGCCGAGCATCTGGGCGAGATCGAGGCCGTGCGCGGGCTGCTGCGCCGCCAGATAGTCCAGGCGATGCCGCCCGGACGGCTCACCCGCTCGGCCGAAGCCGGCGAAGCGGAGGCGGCTTTCTCCGGCGGGGAGCACGAGCTTCGCTTTACCTCGCTGGTCCCGGCCCATATCGGCGTGGGCGGCATCTACCGCTTCCGTATCGCGCTCACCGATGGCGAGGAGGGGCGGCGCCTGGAGCTGTCCTGGCGTATCGACCGGCCGGACGAGGAGGGCTTCGATGTCGAAGACGAGCCGCTGCTGGGTGGGCGCCGCGTCCTGCTGGAGGGGATCGAGGAGGGGGCGTTCCGCTATTACGGGGCCCGGGACCAGGACGCCGTGGGCGGCGACGCGGAATGGTACGGCGATTGGGACAGCGACCGGGGCCTGCCCGAACTCGTGGCGCTCGATCTGACCTTCGCGTCCGGGGATTCGCGCGCCTGGCCCGAACTCCTGGTGGCGCCACGCCTCACCGGCGCGGGCGCGCGGGCCAGATGACCGAAGCGGAGAGTCTGTTTAGTCGGAGAGGAACCTGACGCCCAACTTGTTGCCGTGGCGCCAGCACAGCTCGCAGACGTGCAGGGGGCCGTTCTGAATCCTCAGCTCGAAGGTTTCCGGCAAGTTCAGCAGGGTTTTCAACTGCAACGCGGCCCCGCCGCCCGACAGGTTGAGAATCAGACAGTTCACGCTGGTCTTCGCTTCGCCGAACACGATATCGCCGGATTTGAGGGTCTTGATGCGCTTGTGCTTGCGCCGCCGGAGTCCGCCATCGCGTTGGGAGTCTCGGCGGTCGAACTCGTCCTCCGGATCGGTAGGCCTGTCGTCCTGGTTGTCGTTGGCCCGGCTGAAGAGCTTATCGATGCGGCCGATCAACTCGGCCTGGGGGAAGGGCTTGACCAGGTAATCGTCGACCCCGAAGCCGTGGCCCTTTTCCATCTCTTCACGCCCGATCAGGCCCGACTGGACCAGAACCGGCGTCGTTACCGAGGCGGCCTCGAGGCGGCGCAGGACCTCGTAGCCGTCGATATCGGGCAGCATGATATCCAGGAGGATGAGGTCGTAGGCATTCTGCGTGGCCAGCTCGACCGCCTCTTCGCCGAGGGCGGTGGTTTCGCACTGGTAGCCCTTGGACGCCAGCATCTGTTCGACCATCTGGGCCGTCGTGGCATCGTCTTCGACTTGCAGAACCCGCATGCGGCTGTTCCGGGAGGATCGTTTTTCCAGTTGCGGCAATGCCCCGATCATGGGCAAGAAAGGTTAATATTTCAGCACCTTGGCCGGACCCGGCGCTCGGGCCGAGCCGGGTTTCGAAGAGTTAGTCCTAAGAACAGTAAATCCGCTCAGAGACAGGCGCGAAGGTGCGGCGGCGCGCTCTTGCTGTGCTTTGACCTTGCCCGGAGGCGGGCTGTCGTAGGATAAGCGCCCCAACGCTCTTTGGTATAAGAGAGATTCGCGTTATGCCATCCTCCCTCGTGCAGGCTATTTCCCGCTTTTTCCGCTGGTGGAGCGGCGAGTTGGCCGCCTGCCTGCCCGAGCGCCTGGGCCGGAGCCGGCACCGCCTGCTGATCGAGATGTCCAGCGGCAGCGTGCGCTTCTCCCACGGCAAGGGCCGCAGCCTGGAGCCGATCGGCGAGATCTCCATTTCCGAGGCCGATCTGGCGGGACAGCGCTCTGCGGGCCAGGCGAAAGCCGTTTCCCGCCTCCTGGGCAAGACGAAGTTGAGCGCGGCCGAGGTGGTGCTCAGCCTGCCGCGGGACAAGGTGCTGCGCCGCATGGTGGACCTGCCCTCCGCCGCGGCGGAGAACCTGCGCGAAGTCCTGGGTTTCGAGATGGATCGCCACACCCCCTTCAAGGCCGGGGAGGTCTATTACGACTACCGGCTGGAGGCCAGCGATCCGGACCGCGGTCAGATCAAGGTCGATCTCGTGGTCGTGCCCCGCTCGGTCGCGGACCACGCCATGCGGCTGGCGGCATCCTGGGGGCTGGAGCCCGATCAGCTTGCCGTGGGCGAAGAGGAGCAGGGCGGCGGCCGGAGCTTCGATCTCCTGCCCGGCCTGGGGGTCCGGCAGGCCGCGCGGTCCGGCCGGCGGATTTCCGCCGGGCTTGCCATCGCCGCCGGTATCCTGCTGGTGGCCGCCCTCTATCTGCCGCTACGGCAGAAGCAGGAGGTCTTGGCGCTGACCGAGGACCGCCTGGCCGAAATCCGGGCCCAGGCGGTCGAGGCCGGCGAGCTGAACGAGCGGGTCGAGGCCCTGCTCGAACGCAGCCGCTTCGTGATCTCGCGCCGGGGCCGCGACCGCACCGCGATCGAGCTTCTGGACGAGATCACCCGCGTCCTGCCGGACCACACCTGGATTCTGAAATTCGGGCTGCGCGAGACGAAGGTGACGTTGTCCGGCTATTCGGCCAAGCCCACGGCGCTCATCGGCCTCTTGGAACAGTCGGAGATGCTGCAGGAGGTCCGCTTCAGCTCGCCGGTAACCATGGACCGGAAAATCGGGTTGGAGCGTTTCAACCTGACGGCCGCGGTCAAGGAGCGCCAACCGCAATGACGCCCGCACTCTCCGGCACCACGAGCCGTCTCGCGGCGATCGCCCTGCTGATCGGCGTGATCGTGGCGTTTTACGCCTTCGCTGTAGCTCCGCTTGTTCAAGAATACGGCCAGGCCGACCGGAGGATTGCGGAAGCGAACGATCTTTTGGCGCGCTATCAGCGCATCGCCGGCTCACGCGAGGCGCTAAAAAAACGCCTCGATGAGCTGGCTTTGAGACAGACGGATAGCGGCGTCTACCTGAGCGGCGGGACCGATGCGCTGGCCGGCGCGAAACTGCAGGAAATCGTCAACAAGACCGTGGAATCGGGCGGCGGGGGCCTGCGCTCCATACAGGTCCTGCCGGTCAAGACCGACGGCGATTTCCGCCGCGTGGCTGTTCGGGTGCAGTTGACCGCGACCATTACGCAAGTGGCGCAGATCCTCCACACGCTCGAGGGCGGAACGGCCTTTCTCTTCGTCGACAGCCTGGACATCAGCAACCGGCGCACGCGCCGGCGCCGCGGCGATCCGGTGGATATGAATCCGGTGCTGCTCGTGCGCCTGGATCTCTCGGGCTATTTGCGGCCGGAGGTAGAGTAATGGCGCGGCGGCGCCCGGGACGGACCCTGCCCATGCTTCTCCTGGCGCTCTGCCTGGTGCTGGGCTGGTTCGTCTACCAGGGGCTCAGGGCGGATTCGCGGCTGCCGCCGGCGCCGCTGGCCGGGGGGAGTGGGGGGGAGTCGCTGGATGAGATTCCATCGCTTTCCGCCTTCGTCCTGCCGCCGCCTGCGCATTTTCAAGTCATTCTCGAGCGCCCGCTGTTCTCGCCCACGCGCCGCCCGCCGGCCCAGGGCACGGAAACGGTCGCCGCTCCCGAGGCGGCGCTCAAGCTGGATCTCGTCGGCGTGGTGATCTCCGGGGGCGAGAAGATCGCACTCATCGTCCCCCAGGGCGGCACGGCCATCCAGCGCCTGGCCACCGGCGACACCTTCCAGGGCTGGCTGCTGGAGTCCATCGAGCCCGAGCGCGTGACCTTCCGGCGCGGCGAGATCGAGGAGCAGATCGAGTTGAGCTTCGACCGCCCGCCGCCCGTCAAGACGCCGAAACAGCGCCGCGAGGAGCGCCGCAAGAAGCGCCAGCAGCAGCGCCAGGAACAGCAGAACCGGAGCCAGCAGGACCGAGGACAACCGGAGCAAGGCGCGCAGCCCCAGGCCCAGTAGGCGCCGCCCGCCGCCCGTCCCGGGCAAGAAAAGACCGCGTAATTCTCGTCGCCTTGCTTTGAGCGAATAAGATTTTTCCAACGCGGCGGGCAAAAACTAAGATTTTGTTAAGAATTTCCCAGTTGAACTGGCGCGCACGACCCGTTTCTTGGCGTGCGAGTCTCGACAAGTGTTCAGAATCCTTTGTTTTTTGACTTGTCGGGGACTCCTTTTTCTCCTTAGATGCCGTGGGGAGGAAGTCCCAGCGCGCGGGGGAGGAAGACCCAGCGCGAGCCGCGCGCCGTGCGGCGCCTAAGACCGGCCGATCGGGGGAGCACTCTAGCGTGAGCTGCCGGCAATACGCCTATTTCCTACCGTCCCTGCGCGGGGCGCGCGTTTTGGCGTGTTTTTTTGGCGCGTTGTTGCTGCTCGCGGCCTGCGAGACCGTCTCGACGGAAGGTCCGGAGCCGGCGCTGGAAAGCGTGACGGCCCCGCCGCCCGCACCCGTGCAGGCATCCGACGAGCCCGCCGCGCCCGAGGCCGATCTGTCCGAGTTGACCCCACTGGGCGAGACCATGGCGACCGCGCTCGACGGGCCCGAGTTCTACCGCGGCTCGGGGGTGCTGGCGCGCCGGCCGCGCCAGACGCGGGCCGACGTGGAACTGCTCAGCGGCGGGGACGTGACCCTCAATTTCGCCAACGCCGAAATCCGCGAGGTGGTGGACGCCGTGCTCGGGCGCACGCTCGGCGTCAACTACATCATCGACGCCAAGGTGCAGGGCCAGGTCACGGCGCGCACCAGCAAGCCCATCCCGCGCGCCGACGTGATCTCGGCGCTGGAGAACATCCTGGCCTTCAACGGCGCGGCCCTGGTGCGCGACGGCGCGATCTACAAGGTGCTGCCCCTGCAGCAGGCCGCGACCGGTTTCCCCTCGCCCGTGATGGCGCCGAGCGCCAAGGAGCTCAGCCGCGGCTTCGGGCTCAACGTGATCCCGCTGGAGTTCGCTTCCGCGCGCGCCATGGCCGACCTGCTCAAGCCCTTCGTGGCTCCGGGCCGGGTGCTGCGCGTGGACCCCAGCCGCAACCTGCTGCTCTTCGCCGGCCCCGGCAGCGAGACGCGCGACCTTCTGGAGATGATCGAGCTGTTCGACGTGGACTGGATGAACGGCATGTCCTTTGCGCTTTTTCCGGTCCAGGTGGCCGACGCCAAGAGTCTGGTGGAGGACCTGGAGACCGTGTTCCAGCAGGCCACCGACGGGCCGCTCGCCGACGTCGTGCGCTTCGTGCCCATCGTGCGCCTGAACGCGGTGCTCGCCATCACGCCGCAGCGGGCCTATCTGAAGCGGATCGAGACCTGGGTCGACCGCCTCGACCGGGGCGCGGAGGGCACGGGCCGGCGCATCTTCGTCTACCACGTGCAGAACTCCCGCGCCGAGGACCTGGCCTCGGTGCTGTCCCAGGTCTTCGAGACCGGCAGCGCGGCCAAACGCGCCGCGCCGGAGGCCGAGCTGGCCCCGGGGCTGAGCCCCGTTTCCATCGAATCCCTGGGCGAGTCCCTGGGCGCGTCCCCGGGTGCCGAAGCGCCCCCCGCGGCGCTCGCCGAGGGCACGCAGGCCGCAGCCGGCCAGGAGGGCGCCCAGGCGGCACAGCAGGCCCGGCGCGCGCGTACCGCGCCGGCCGTCTCGGTCGCCGGCGGCGCGCGGCGCAACGACCTGGAGTCCATCGCGGCGGTGGAGCAGAGCGGCGACATCCGCATCGTCGCCGACGAGAAGAACAACGCGCTGGTCATCCTGGCCACCTCGGCGGAATACCGCATGATCGAGGCGACGCTCAAGCGCCTGGACATCACGCCGCTCCAGGTCCTCATCGAGGTGACCATCGCCGAGGTGACGCTGAACGACGAGCTGAAGTACGGCCTGCAGTGGTTCTTCGCATCGGGCAGCAGCTCCTTCACCTTGAGCCCCCTGGCCGACGGCGCGGTGGCCTCGCTCTTCCCCGGCTTCTCCTATTTCTTCAACACGGCCGACAAGACCGTGGCGCTGAACGCGCTGGCGGAGATCACCGACGTGCGCGTCATCTCCTCGCCCCAGCTCATGGTGCTGGACAACCAGACCGCGCGCCTGCAGGTGGGCGACCAGGTGCCCATCGCCACCCAATCGGCGGTCTCCGTGACCGATCCCGAGGCGCCCATCGTCAACTCCATCCAGTTCCGCGACACCGGCGTCATCCTGGAGGTCACGCCGCGGGTCAACGCCAGCGGCCTGGTGGTGCTCGACGTCAAGCAGGAGGTGAGCGACGTGGTGCCCACCACCACCTCGGACATCGATTCGCCCACCATCCAGCAGCGCAACATCGAGAGCACGGTGGCGGTGCAGAGCGGCGATACGGTGGCGCTCGGCGGCCTGATCCGGGACAACCGGTCGGAGGCCACGACGGGCATCCCGCTGCTCTCGGAGATTCCCATCCTCGGCAACCTCTTCAAGACCACGACGGAAACCACCCGGCGCACCGAGCTGCTGGTGCTCATCACGCCCAAGGTAGTGCGCGACCGCAACGAGGCCCGGGAAGTGACCGAGGAACTGCGCCGGCGTATGAGCGTGCTCGCCCCGCTGGAGAAGAGACTGAACCTGCCCAGCGAGTGAGTCTCGGCGCTGCGGAAGTGCCAAGAGAGTCACCACAGAGACACAGAGGCACAGAGAGAAAAACATAAGGGAACCACGAAGACACGAAGATCACAAAGAACAGGAAGGGAATTTAAGCGCGCGTTGCGCGCCTAAATCTTTTTTCTTGTCCTTCGTGACTTTGTGCCTTCGTGGTGAATCTCTTGTTGGTTCTCTCTGTGCCTCTGTGCCTCTGTGGTAATCCTTTCCCGTGTTTACGGCGCGCGGATGCGGCGCGGGGCGGCGGGCTGGAAGCGCAGGGGATCGACCGCCCGGCCGTCGATCAGGACCTCGTAGTGCAGGTGCGGGCCGGTCGAGAGGCCGCTCGATCCCACATAGGCGA
>JAZGBC010000216.1:0-9210 GCA_036444495.1 Kiloniellales bacterium | reverse complement strand
AACGCCACCGTCCACTACAAGAAGGTGGCCGCGCTGAAAGGCGTCTCCATGCAGGTGCCGGCCGGCGGCATCGTGACCATCATCGGCGCCAACGGCGCGGGCAAGAGCACCACGCTCCGCTCCATCTCCGGCCTCGTGCCCTTGAGCGGCGGCGAGATCTGGTACGACGGCGCGCGCATCGATGGCCAGGCGCCGGAGAAGGTCGTGCGCATGGGCATCGCCCAGGTCCCGGAAGGGCGGCGCATCTTTCCCGACCTGACGGTGCAGGAGAACCTGGCGATCGGCGCCTTCCTGCGCTCGGACAAGGACGCGATCGCGCGCGACCTGGAAACCGTGTTCGAGCATTTCCCGCGCCTCAGGGAACGGCGCACGCAGCGCGGCAAGACGCTGTCGGGCGGCGAGCAGCAGATGCTCGCCATGGGCCGCGCGCTCATGTCGGCGCCCAAGCTTCTTCTGCTGGACGAGCCCTCCATGGGCCTGGCCCCGATCATGGTGCAGGAGATCGCCCGCATCATCGTCGAGATCAAGAACCGCGGCGTGCCCGTGGTCCTGGTCGAGCAGAACGCCGAGTTGGCGCTCAGGCTGGCGGACTACGCCTACGTGCTCGAGACCGGCAGCGTCGCGCTGGAGGGCCCGGCCAAGGAGCTGCACGAAAACGACCATGTCCGGCGCGCCTACCTCGGGGGCTGAGGGAGCGGACCTCGCCGCCCTGCTGGCAGCGGGCTGGTCCGAGGCCGATCTCGCCTGGGAAAGGCTCCAGGAAGAGGCCGCCGAAAAAAACCAAGGCGGTGACCGGGACGCCGCGGCCGCACTTTGGGCCGAGGCCCTGCGGCTGGCCCGCGCCAACTTTACAGGCAACGACCCGCGCCTGGCCGCTAGTTTGGCGAACCAGGCCCTTGCCCGGCGCCAGAGCGGTAATGCCGGGACCGCCACAGCGCTGCTCGAGGAGGCGCTCCTGATCTGGGACGCGAGCGGGCCGTGGGTCGAAGCGCTCGAACCGGAGCGGCGCGCGCGCAGTTCCACCTTTCACCTGCGCCTGGAGGCCAAGCATCCCGGCGGCTACGCGCGTCATTCGCGGGAGCGCACCCGGGCGCTCGCCGCCGAGGGCCGCGCCGCGCTCCTCGCCCTGCGCGAGGGGAAGCCTCCCCCATTCGACGGCCTGGCGCGCTGGCGCCGGGAAAAGCCCGAGGGCTTTACCGGCGGGCGCAAACTCATGGCGGCAGTGTTGCTGCTGGCGGGGGAGCCCGGCTGAGCGGTCCGCCCGCCTACTCCGCGCCGGCCTCCTGCCCTTGCGCGGGCTTTCCGGGCGGTCCGCGCCCGGCCCACCAGGCCCGGGCCTTGAACACCAGGCTTTCCAACCCCTGGGGCAGGAACAGGATCGAGGCGATCAGGATGGCGCCGTAGAACAGCGGGCGCATCTGGTCGAAGCCGAGTTGGCGCAGCACCACCTCGTTGATGATCGTCAGCACCACCACGCCCAGGATCGGCCCGTATATGGTCGCCGTGCCGCCGACGATGGCCCAGATCAGCACGAAGACCATCTCCCCCACGTCGAAGCGGTTGGGATTGACCGTGCCGATGTAGTGCGCCAGCAGCGCGCCCGACAGCCCGGCGAAGAAGGAGGCCACCACGAAGGCCAGCGTCCTATAGCGCCAGGTGTTGACCCCGACCGATTCGGCGAGCTGGTCCTGCCAATGCACGGCGTGGAAGGTAAGCCCGATGCGCGAGCGCTCCAGACGGTAGAGGATGAACAGCGAGATCGAGACCACGATCAGGCAGAGGTAGTAGTAGTTGACCGGTTCGAAGAAATCGATGGTCAGGCCGCCCAGTTCGAGGTCGGGTAAGGAGGGGATCAGCTTGAGGCCCTTGGGACCACCGAAGGGAACGCGAAATCGCTTCCACAAGAGGCGGATCACCTCGCCCGCGGCAAAGGACCCGATCAGGAAATAGAAGCCCTTCATGCGGAACAGCGGGAAGCTGAGCACATAGGCGATGGCGGCGGCGGTCGTGGCGCCGAGCAGCATGGCGAGCGGCACCGGCACGCCCAGCGCCTTGGAATAGAGCGCGCTGCCGTAGGCCCCCACGCCCATGATGACCACGTGGCCGAGCGACCATTCGCCGGTCAGCGTCAACAGGCGGTAGCTCACCACCAGGAGCACGTTGATCACCAGGAAGACCGCGATTTCCTTTTGCGAGTAGCTCAACAGGTGCGGCAGGGCGATGAGCAGCGCAGAGAGCGCGCCGAGTCCGGCTACCCAGGCCCAGGGCTTGCCGCCCAGGGGTCCGTCGCCCTCAGGCACGGTCCTTGACCCCGAAGAGGCCCGTGGGCCGCACCACCAGGACCATGAGCATGAGCAGCAGGCCCACGATGTCGGCGATTACCCCGTCGGCGAAGGTGGTGACGAAGGTGTGCACGAAGGCGTAGAGCACGGCGGCCAGCACCGCGCCCTCCAGGCTGCCGATGCCGCCCACGATGATGATGATGAAGGCGGTGATGATGACCGAGTGGCCCATGAAGGGATAGGTCCGCACCAGCGGCGCGGTGAGGGCGCCGGCGACGCCGGCAAGTGCTGCGCCGATGAACATGGCGATGCGCGCGGTCTGGTTCATGGAAATGCCCTGAAGGGCTGCCGCCTCGGCATCCTGGGCGCAGGCCCTGAGCGCGACGCCGAACCTGCTCCGGCGCAGGAAAAGCCACAGCGCGCCCAGAAGAAGGACCGTGGCCACGATGACGTAAAGCCGCTGTAGCGACAGCACCACGCCTTCGATGCCAAAGACGTTGAGCATTTCCCGGGTCGGCGGCGGGATGTGTTCCATGCGCACGCCGAAGCCGAGGACCGCGAGCGTCTGCAGTATCAGGAGGAAGCCGATCGAGGCGATGAGTCCGCCCAGGGGATTGTCCCGCATGGGCCGGAACAGGGCGCGCTCCATGAGAATCCCCAGGAGGCCCACGAAGACCAGACCGACCGCGACCGCGAAGAAGAAGGGCAGCTGGTTCTCGACGTAGACGTAGACCACGGCATAGGCGCCCGCCATGTAGAGTTCGCCGTGGGCGAAGTTGACCACCCCCATGACGCCGAAGATGAGCACCAGCCCCACCGCGATCAGCGCCATGTAGCTGGCGGCGCAGACGGCGTTCACCGAGGTCTGCAACAGGAGTTCGAGCATCGCGGCGCCTGTGGGCCAAAAGACTTCGGCCGGGAACAGCGCAGGTTATGCGCCGGTCCCGGCCGAGAGATTAGCGCTCCGGTCAGCCGAGCGTTCGTCCGGATCTCCGGGCGAAGCCGCTAACCGCGCTGATAATACATCTCCCCCATCTTTTCGAAATGCTTGACCAGCAGCTTGCCGTGCTTGCGCCACCAGCCGGGGATGCTCTTGTACTCTTTGATTACGGCCTTGCCGTTCTCGATCACGACGACTGGCCAGTCGCCCACGAGCGCGTTGTCGATACCGAAGAGCTCCTTGCCCCACCATTCGGCCTCGCCGAAGGCGTGCTTGCCCTTGCCGCCGGCCTTCATGGCCGTTAGGACGTCGGTCGGCTCCACGCTGCCGGCCTTCTCCGCGCCCGCGCGCCAGAGATCCATGATCGAAGCGTATTCCCAGGACACCGCGCCCCACTCGCCGGGCCAGCGCTTGTTGTACTCGGCGTAGAAGCCGTTCGGGTCCTCGAAATTGATCTGCGGACCATTGAGCGCCGGGTCGTCGAAATCCGGGAACTGGAAGATAAAGCCTTCCATGAATTCCTTCGACGTCTTCTCGATGATCTTCTCGTAGAAGTCCGCGGTGCAGGAAATGATCTGGCCCTTGAAGCCCTGCTGAAATGCCTGCTCGCACAAGGGATGCACGTAGTCGGCATAGGCCGTGTCCAGGCACAGGATATCCGGTTTCTTGGCCAGCATCGAGGTCATGATCGGCGCGAAATCGGTCGCCGACAGGTCGAAGAAGACCGTGTCCAGAACGTCGATGCCCTCGGCCTCGAAGGCGGCCAGATAGGTGGCCACCGACGGACGGCCAAGCGCATCGTCCTGGGCGCAGACCACGGCGGTCTTGAGGTTGGGCTTGTTCTCGGCCAGCCACTCCACACCCGTCACGTTATAGATCGGATGCACCTCGCAAGGCGCGATCAGGGTCTTGGTGTCCGGCGAGAGGTCGCTCGGCAGCAGGGTCGAGACCAGCGTGCCGGTCTTGTTGGCGAGGGGCTGGACCGCCGGCCAAGTGTCGCCGCCCAGCATCATGATGAACTTGACCCCGTCTTCCTTGATCAGCTTGGTCGCGCCGGTGCGCGCCTTGTCCGGGGCGTATTCGTTGTCGTAGGGAACGAGCTCGACCATGTAGTTGTCGCCGCCCACCTTGATGCCGCCGGCCGCGTTGACCTTTTCGGCCCAGATCTGGCAGCCGTAAAGGCCCGGCAGGCCCCAGGCCGCCACTTCACCCGTCAAGGGCGCCAGGAAACCAATCTTGACTGTTTTCTGCCCGGCAAAGGACATGCGCGGCAGGCTGGTCCCTGCCATCGCGATGCCGGCAGCCGTCGTACCCATAAACTTTCTACGGCTGAGTCGGTCTTTAAGAACGGATCGCATGATACCGTCTCCCTGTTGTTTGCTCGTTGGACCGCGCCGATTGTGCGCCGGCGCCGGTCAAAGGCATTACGGGCGGCCCAATTGACAGGGCCCCGCCGTTCGAAGGATGTCGGACTAGACTTTTTCTCCTTGATCCCCCAGTCGTCCCACGATGACCCCTAAAGCCCGCATCCCAAGCCATGGGCTATCCCGGTATCGCCAGGCGGATTGCGCCCGCCGCGCCCGGCCAGGGTCGAATTCGTTACAGCGTTCGCGCCCGCCATCGGCGTCGTCGCCGGACCCGCCAACCCGCCCCCGCGGGCCGTTAGGTGCGTGACGAACGCAACACCTCGATCCGGGAAGTGTAGTGCCAGCCAAGCCATTCATCAACCGCTTTACGCCGATGGTATGGAAACGGTTCGTGCGATTGCGGCGCAGCGGGCGTGGCCGGCGTGAGCCCCTTTGATACCTACCCGCCCAGCCCGTGGAAGAAAGCCGGGAAACCTGGCAAAGGCGTGGCGTTTCCTTAGGATTTCCGATCGCACGACACGGGACTCCCAGCAGTGGGAGCAAAACAATTGGTCTTGAATTGGTATGGCCTCGTCATGTTTTCGCGCGGAATCGATCACTCCCTCCTTGGTATCACGGAGGCTTGGTCCGATAGACTTTGGGCAGAAACCGTATGTTATACCAACGGTCCTTGATATTGACCCATTTCACACTAGCGGGCTTTGCGGTTATTTTTTTCCGCCAGACAGGAGCAAGTTGCGCCGTAGTGCGAGACACTTCAAGCAGCGAGCGACGCCTCTGGCGGACAAATTATCGGCGGTGAAATGGGTCCGTATCAGCGAGACTTGGTATGAGTCACAATAAAATGAACTTGCCCGCGCTTGGGCGGCCCAGCTAATTCTGCGATAATTGTTAAAAGAGCGAATCGTGTCAGGGAGCGAGGGGCATAGCGCTCTTTGAACCTGCCCGGGCGGTCCGTGGTGCTTCCTGCTGCCTGGCCGGCCCTGCAGTTGACGGAGGATACGCGCCATGTCCACGCACGGAAGAGGCCTGGACAACATCGATCAGATCATCGAGCAGATCCGGGCTCTGGCGAAGTTTCCGTCGGAAAACCCCAATCCCGTGCTGCGCGTGACCGGCGCCGGGCGCGTGCTCTACGCCAACGAGGCCGCCCACGGGATCAAGGGGCTGCTGATCGGCGCCAACAAGGACAAGCTGGCCAAGCGCCTGGCCGATATCGCGGCCAAGACGGAGAAAGAACACCAGCGCCAAGACGCGAAGTTCGAATCGCTAGGCCGCGCCTATGCCTTCGTGCTCGCCCCGGTTACGGGCGAGGACTACATCAATCTTTACGGCCGCGACATCACCGAGGAGCGCGAGGCCGCCCGGCAGGTCGAGGACCTGGCCAAGTTCCCTTCCGAGAACACCGCCCCGATTTTCCGCGTCGATAGCCAGGGCGCCGTGATCTACGCCAACGAGGCGACCCACAAGGTCAAGGGCTTGCTGGTCGGCGCGCGCAAGGACCGGGTCTACAAGGAACTGGCCGAGATCGCCAACCGGGTCTTCCGCAAGCGCAAACGCAAGATCGCCGAGTTCCCCTCGGAAGGCCGGATCTTCGCCCTCACGGTCGCCCCCGTCCCCGACCGGCAGTACCTCAACGTCTACGGGCGCGAGATCACCGCGGAGAAGAAGGCCAAGCAGGCACTGATCGAGGCCAACGAGCATCTCGAAGAGCGGGTCAAGGAACGCACCGCTTCGGTCCATCTGCTGCAGAACATCGTCATCGCGGCCAATGAGTCGGCGAGCATGGAAGAGGCGCTGCAGCGCTGCATGGTCGAGGTCTGCACCTACACCGGCTGGCCGGTCGGCCACGCCTTCCTGCTCGCGGAAGACGGCAGCGGCGAGATGGTGTCGAGCAATATCTGGCACCTCTACGACCCCAGGCGCTTCAAGGGCCTGCGCAAGGCCACGGACGGCAGCCGATTCAAGCCGGGTGTCGGCCTGCCCGGGCGCGTGCTGAAAGGCGGCAAACCGATCTGGATCGAGGACGTGACCAAGGACAAGAGCTTCCGCCGGTCCGAGCTGGTCGCGGACTTGGGGGTCAAGGCCGCCATGGCCTATCCGGTCAAGCTGGAGGGCGAGGTCATCGCCGTGCTCGAGTTCTTCTCCGACGAGGTGACGACGCCGACCAAGGAAACCCTCGAGATCATGCACCACATCGGTACCCAGGTGGGCAGCGTCGCCGAACGCAAGCGTGCCGAGGCCGCGCTCAGGGAAACCGAGGCCCGCGCGGCCCAGGCGCATCTGCGGCTCAACGACGCAATCGAGAGCATCACCGAGGGTTTCGCGCTGTTCGATCCCGAGGACCGAATGATCCTGTGCAACAACCGCTACCGCGACCTGCTTTACCCGGGCATGCAGGACTTGGTGCAGCCGGGCAAGGCCTTCGAGGAAACCCTGCGCAGCGCCGCGGAGAAAGGGCTTATCCACGACGCCAAGGGCCGTGTGGACGAGTGGGTGGCCGAACGCCTGGAACGGCACCGCAATCCGGCGGGGCCCCATACGCAGCAACGCAGTTCCGGCTTCTGGCTGCAGATCAACGAGCGCCAGACCAGCGACGGCGGCATCGTCGCCACCTATGCCGATGTCACAGAGCTCAAGATGCGCGAGGAGCAGCTGGCCGAGGCGCACGAGAAGGCCATGGACGCGAGCAAGGCCAAGTCCGATTTCCTGGCCAACATGAGCCACGAGCTGCGCACCCCGCTCAACGCCACGATCGGCTACAGCGAGCTGCTGCTCGAAGAGGCCGAAGACATGGGCCACGACATGTACGTCCCCGACTTGAAGAAGATCCAGGCCGCGGGCAAGCACCTCCTGGCGCTGATCAACGACATCCTGGACCTCTCCAAGATCGAGGCAGGCAAGATCGACCTATATCTGGAGACCTTCGAGATCGGGACCATGGTCGACGAGGTCGCCAGCACGGTCATGCCGCTGGCCAGGAAGAACGGCAACAAGCTGGACGTACTCTGCAGCGGCGGCATCGGGTCCATGCACAGCGACATGACCCGGATCCGCCAGGTGCTGTTCAACCTGCTTTCCAATGCCTGCAAGTTCACCGAGAACGGCACCATCACGCTCTCGGCCACGCGCGACAAAGCCAACGGCCGCGACGATATCCTCTTCACCGTGGCCGACCAGGGCATCGGCATGACTCCGGAGCAGGTGGAAAAGGTCTTCGAGGCCTTCACCCAGGCGGATTCCTCGACCACGCGCAACTACGGCGGCACGGGCCTGGGGCTGACCATCACCAAGACCTTCTGCGAAATGCTGGGCGGCGATATCGATTGCGAGAGCACGCCGGGCGAGGGCTCGGCCTTCCATATCCGCCTGCCGGCCAACGCCGAACAGGCCGCACCCGAGCCGGCCGAGCCGGAATTCCAGGCCGTGGGCGGGGATGGCGCCGGCATCGTGCTGATCATCGACGACGAGCCCGGCGCGCGCGAATTGCTCGGCCGGCACCTGAGCCGCAGCGGCTATAGCGTGGCCACAGCGTCCAGCGGCGAGGAAGGTCTGAAACGCGCCCGCGAGATCGCGCCCGACGCCATCACGCTCGATGTCCTGATGCCGGGCATGGACGGCTGGGCCGTTCTGGCCGCGCTCAAGGATGACGCCGAGCTGTCCGAAATTCCGGTCATCATGGTCTCCATGCTGGACGACCGGAACCTGGGGTATTCGCTGGGCGCGGCCGACTACCTGAACAAGCCGGTGGAGCACGAACGCCTGCTCGCCGTGCTCCGCAAGCACTGCCCCGACACCGTGCGCGGAAAAATCCTCATTGTGGAGGACGAGTCGGACACGCGGGAGATGATCCGCCGCATGGTCGGGAAGGAGGGCTGGATGACCGCCGAGGCCGAGAACGGCAAGATCGGTCTGGAGCGCCTTGGGGAGAACGTCCCGGATATCATCCTGCTGGACCTCATGATGCCGGAGATGGACGGCTTCGAGTTCCTTGCCGAGCTGCACAAGGAGAAGGCCTGGGCCAAAATCCCGGTCATTGTGGTCACCGCCAAGACCTTGACCGCCGAGGACCACCAGCGCCTCAAGGGCTCGGTGGAGATGCTGATCCAGAAAAGCGGGGACGAGTTGGAAACCATCCTCGACAGCCTGAAAAAGTTGCTGCCGCCCCGGCCCGCCAAGGCCTCGGCCGCGGAGTAGCCCGTGGCGCCGCCCAGCGATACGGCCGGACGGGAGCAGCAGGCCCGCCTGGCCAACCTGCGCCAGGAGTTGTTGGCGCCGGTCGGTGCGCTGCTCGGTTTCGGCGAGCTGCTGCACCAGGATGCCGCCCGCAATGGGCCCGAGGAGGCGGTCGCCGACCTGGAACGAATCCTGACTGCCGCGCGCGACCTGCACGCCATGGTCGACCGGCTGCTCGACGGGGAGCTGGCGGAGAGCCTGGTCGAGGGCGCCGACGAGGCGGCCGCGCAACAAAAGCTGCGCCATGACCTGCGCACCCCGATCAACGCGATCAAGGGCTACGGCGAGATGCTGCTCGAAGACCTGGAAGACCTGGGCGCCGGGCACATGCGGGCGGATTTCGACATCCTGCTCGATCAGGCCGACCAACTGCTGGCGCAGATCG
>JAZGBC010000215.1:0-6532 GCA_036444495.1 Kiloniellales bacterium | reverse complement strand
CGTCAGTTATTGCTTATTGCCGGACATTAATGACCTAAGCTCCAGAATAATCCCCACCATTCTTATTTAGTTACATACCCCCTACCGCACCGGAAAGCTCAAGCTCCGCCGGGCGCCGGTGACGTCGGTATAGACCACCTCGATGCGCCAGCGGCGGGCGTCGGAGCGGAAGGCGCCCGCATCCGGGATGGGCACCCGCGCGCTCACCCGGCGGCTGCGCACGGCCGCGCTGCCGTCCAGGATGGGGACGTTCAGGCCGATATAGGGTTTTACGCCGGTGGAGGAGCCGGCCTGGACGCCGAGCACGATGCCGCCGCCCGCGCCGCCCGAACCCGTCGCATGGGTCGAGGCGGTATAGCTCTCCGCCAAATGGCGCGCGCCGCGCGCGTCGATCAGCGCGATCTGCTCGACGCGCTCGCCGGGGGCGATATCGAAGACCAAAACCCGGACCGCCTCGCCCGCCGGGGCTTCCAGCGTGGCGCGCGCGCCCATGAGGCCGGCCGGTCCCGGGGGCGGCGCGGGCGGCGCAGGGTCGCCGCAGGCGCCGAGCGCCGCGCCCAGGAGCGCCGTGAGCACGAGGTTCAGGATCGCCCCGCGCAGAGAAAAGCCTTGCCAGCGGGGCCGCGCGCCGCAAATTGAAGGGTCATGGAGCTTGCCGTTGCCGAGACTGCGGTCGCCACTGAGCCGGAGGAGGGCCCGGGCGCCGTTTCGCGCCGGGCGCTGCAGGCCGAGGTGGAGGCCATCGCCTGGGGGGGCCTGCCCGCCGGGGAGACCCGCGCGCGCGTGCTGGCCGCGCTCAGGAGCGCGCTCGCAGACGGCCATGGCGAAATCCGCGCGCGTTTCGAGGCCGGCGCCCGGGGCAGCGAGACCGTACGCGCCCAGTGCCACCTGGTGGATCAGGTCGTCCGGGTCCTCTACGACCACGTGACCGGCCATCTCTATCCCCTGGGCTCGCCGTCGACGGGCGAGGTGCTGTCGCTGGTTGCCGTGGGCGGTTACGGGCGCGGCGAGCTGGCGCCCCAGTCCGACATCGATCTCCTGTTCCTCATCCCTTACAAGCTTACCCCGCGCAGCGAGCAGGTGGTGGAGGAAATCCTCTATTTCCTCTGGGACCTGGGCTTCAAGGTGGGCCACGCCACGCGCTCCATCGACGAGTGCGTCCGCCTGTCCAAGGCGGACCTGACCATCTGCACCAGCCTGCTGGAATCCCGCTGGCTGTGGGGCGACGAGGAGCTCTACGGCAAGTATCGCAAGCGCTTCCAACGGATCGTGCTGCGCCCCCGGAGGGCGGCGCGCTTCATCGAGGCCAAGCTGGAGGAGCGCGCCCAGCGCCACAAGCGCCTGGGCGGTTCGCGCTATTCGCTGGAGCCCAACATCAAGGACGGCAAGGGCGGCCTGCGCGACCTGCACACGCTCTACTGGATCGCCAAGTTCCTCTATCAGGTGGACGATATCCCCAAGCTGGTGGAGCAGGGCGTCTTCAGCAAGGAGGAGGTGCGCCGCTTCGACAAGGCGCAGAACCACCTCTGGACCCTGCGCTGCCACCTGCACTACGTCACGGGCCGCGCGGAAGAGCGCCTGACCTTCGACCTGCAGCAGGAAATCGCCCCGCGCCTGGGCTACACGGGACGCGCCGGGACGCAGGCCGTCGAGCGCTTCATGAAGCACTATTTCCTGGTGGCCAAGGACGTGGGGCACCTGACGCGCGTGTTCTGCGCCGCGCTCGAGTTGGAGCACAACCGGCGCTCGCGCTTCCGCCTGCCGGTGCTCACCGGGCCCCGGCGCGTGGGGGGCTTCCGGCTGCTCGGCGACCGCCTGACCGTGCGCGGCCCGGAGGCCTTCGCCGAGAAGCCGGTGCGTATGCTGGGCATCTTCCACGCCGCGCAGAAGCACGACCTGGACATCCATCCCGAGGCGCTGCGCTGGATCACCCAGAACCTGAAGCTGATCGGCAAGGAACTGCGCGGGGAGGCGGAGGCCAACCGCCTGTTCCTGGAGACGCTCACCTCGCCCAAGGGGCCGGAGACCGCGCTGAGGCGCATGAACGAGGCGGGGGTCTTCGGCCGATTCGTGCCCGACTTCGGCCGTGTCGTGGCGCAGATGCAGTACAACATGTACCACCACTACACGGTGGACGAGCACACCATCTTCGCCATCGGCGTCCTGCACGCCATCGAGCAGGGCGAGATCAAGGACGAGGTGCCCATCGCCAGCGAGGTGGTGCACAAGCTGCTCTCGCGCCGGGTGCTCTATCTGGCGGTGCTGCTGCACGATATCGCCAAGGGGCGGGACGGGAGCCATTCCGAGATCGGCGCGCGCGTCGCCCACAAGCTCTGCCCGCGCCTGGGACTGAGCGAGGAGGAGACCGAGACGGTCGCCTGGCTGGTGCGGCACCATCTCGCCATGTCGGACACCGCCTTCAAGCGCGATCTGGCCGACCCCAAGACGATCCAGGACTTCGCCGCCCTCGTGCAGTCGCCCGAGCGCCTGCGCCTCCTGCTCGTGCTCACCGTGGCCGATATCCGCGCCGTGGGCCCCGGCGTCTGGAGCGCTTACAAGGCCGCGCTGCTGCGCGATCTCTACTGGCGCACCGAGGAGGCGCTGTCCGGCGGGGTGGCCGAGGAGAGCCGCAAGGCGCGCATCGAACAGGCCAAGGAGGAGCTGCGCGCGGCGCTTAGCAACTGGCCGGCCAAGGAGATCGAGGCGCACCTGAAGCGCGGCTACGGGCCCTATTGGCTGAGCCTGGACCGCGAGACCCACCTGCGCCACGCAGCTCTCGTGCGCGCGGCGGAGAAGGAGGGCCGCGCGCTCACCATCGACACGCGCATCGACGGCTACCGGCAGGCGACCGAGGTCACGGTCTACACGGCCGATCACCCGGGCCTGTTCAGCCGCATCGCCGGCGGCATGGCGCTGGCCGGCGCCTCGATCGACGAAGCCCGCATCTTTACCCTGGCCAACGGCATGGCGCTGGACACCTTCTTCGTGCGCGATGCCGTGGGCGGACCCTTCGACCGGCCGGACCGCCTGGCGCGCATGGCCACGGCCATCGAGGAAATCCTCTCGGGCAAGCTCAAGCCAAGCCAGGAACTGGCGCGGCGCAAGCCCAAGATCCCGAGCCGCCTGCGCGTCTTCAAGGTCGCCCCGCGCGTGCTCATCGACAACAAGGCCTCCTCGCGCGCCACCGTGATCGAGGTCAACGGGCGCGACCGGCCGGGCCTGCTCTACGAGCTCACCCTGGCGCTCACCCGGCAGCAGCTCATGATCCACGGCGCGCGCATCGCCACCTATGGCGAGACCGTGGTGGACGTCTTTTACGTGCAGGACGCACTCGGCGACAAGATCGAGAAACCGGCGAAACTGAAGCGCATCCAGGAGCGCCTGACCGGGGTCCTGAGCGATCCCGAATGCCGACCGGCCAAGGCTGAGAAGAAGCCGCCCGCCAAGCCTAAGCCCGCGAAACTCAAGCCCGCCAAGGCGAAAAAAGCAGCAAAAAAAGCAGCCAAGCAAGCGGCGGACCGGAAAACCGCGCAAAAGTCCGCGAAAAAAACCGCGCCCAAGAAGACTCGAAAAAAGACCCCGCCCAAAAACCGGCGCTAGGTCCGTGACTTACCGCCCGGCTACCGCGCTTCTCAATTTCGCCCGAATCCTCTAGTTACTCACCTCCATGGCGCTTCTCCGCTCCTTCGCCACGGTCGGCGGCTATACCGGGATCAGCCGCATCCTGGGCTTGGTCCGCGATATCCTCTTCGCCGCGGTCCTCGGCCACGCGGCCCTCGCCGACGCCTTCTTCGTCGCCTTCCGCCTGCCCAACCTGTTCCGCCGCCTCTTCGCCGAGGGCGCCTTCAACGCCGCCTTCGTGCCGCTTTTCGCCGGGCGCCTGGAGGAAGACGGCCGGGAGGCGGCCAAGGGCTTCGCCGAGGAGGCCCTGGCGGCGCTGGTCTTCGTGCTCCTGGTGCTCACGGTCGCGGCCATGGCGGCCATGCCCTGGTTCATGTACGCCCTCGCCCCGGGATTTTCCGCCGATCCGGAGAAGTTCGAGCTCACGGTGCACCTGAGCCGGGTCACCTTCCCCTACCTGCTGTTCATCTCTCTGGCGGCGCTTATGGGTGGCGTGCTCAACTCGCTCTACAGGTTTGCCGCGGCGGCGGCCGCGCCGATCCTGCTGAACGTGTTTTTCATCGCCGCGATCCTGCTCGTGGTGCCGCTTACCGGCGCGCCGGAGGAGGTCTTCGCCTGGACCGTGGCGGCGGCGGGTGTGGGGCAGTTCCTTTTCGTGGTGCTCGCCTGCCGGCGCGCCGGGATCGCGCTGCGCCTTCCGCGCCCGCGCCTGACCCGGGGGGTGAAACGCCTGCTCGCGCTCATGGGGCCCGGGCTGCTCTCGGCCGGGGCCATGCAGATCAACATCATGGTGGGCACTATCATCGCCTCCTTTCAGGCCAGCGCGGTCTCCTACCTCTACTACGCCGACCGGGTCTATCAGTTGCCGCTGGGGCTGATCGGCATCGGCCTGGGCGTGGTGCTGTTGCCCCACCTGACCCGTTCCCTGCGCGCCGGTGCTGAGGCCGAAGCCATGCACACTCTCAACCGCGGCCTCGAGCTCTCCATGCTGCTCACCCTGCCGGCCACGGTCGCGCTGATCGTGATCCCCTGGCCCATCATCGTCGTGCTCTTCGAGCGCGGCGCCTTCGACCGCACGGGCTCCGAGGCAACTGCGCTGGCGCTCATGGCCTTCGCCGCCGGGCTGCCGGCCTATGTTCTGGTCAAGGTGCTGCAGCCGGGCTTTTTCGCGCGCGAGGATACGGTGACCCCGTTCAAGATGGCGGTCGCCACGGTGACGGCGAATATAGTTTTAAGCCTCGCGCTCTTCTGGCCGCTCGGGCACGTGGGTATCGCGCTGGCCACGGCGCTGGCGGCCTGGTTGAACGCCGGTCTCCTGGCCGCCGGGCTCTTTAAACGGGGGTTCCTGACACTCGACGCGCGGCTCAAGGCGCGTCTGCCTCGCGTCGCGCTCGCCAGCCTGGCGATGGGCGCCCTGCTCTGGGGCCTGGCGGATTGGCTCCTGCCCTGGTTCGACGCCGGCCTCTGGCTGCGCATCGCGGGGCTCGCGGTCCTGGTGGCGGCCGGGCTGCTCGTTTACGGCCTGCTCGTCCTCGTGTTCGGCGCGGTGCGCCTGGAGGAACTGAAGGCACTTATATCGCGCCGCCCTTGACCGCGCGCCCGTGAACCGGCCATAACGCCGCGGCCCGCGGCAGCCTGCGGGGAGGGGTCACAAGGACATGAAGCGCATCTTCTCGGGCGTGCAGCCCACGGGAAACCTGCACCTCGGCAACTATCTAGGCGCCATCCGCAACTTCGTGGCGCTGCAGGACGAGTGCGAGTGCATCTACTGCGTGGTGGACATGCACGCCATCACGGTCCGGCAGGATCCCCAGGAGCTGACCGCCAACACGCGCGAAGTGACCGCCGCCTATCTGGCCGCCGGCATCGATCCCACGCGCTGCGTCATCTTCAACCAGAGCCAGGTCGGCGCGCATGCGGAGCTGGCCTGGATATTCAACTGTGTAACGCGCCTCGGCTGGCTCAACCGCATGACCCAGTTCAAGGAGAAGGCGGGCAAGCACCGCGAGAACGCGAGCTCCGGGCTCTACGTCTATCCCAACCTCATGGCCGCCGACATCTTGGCCTACAAGGCGACCCACGTGCCCGTGGGCGAGGACCAGAAGCAGCACCTGGAACTAACCCGCGATATCGCCCAGAAGTTCAACAACGATTTCGGCGTGGAGCTGTTCCCGCTGACCGAGCCGCTCATCTTCGGCGCGGCGACTCGCGTCATGTCCCTGCGCGACGGCAAGAACAAGATGAGCAAGTCGGACCCCTCCGACATGAGCCGCATCAACATGACCGACGACGCCGATGCGATCGCCAAGAAGGTGCGCCGGGCCACCACCGACCCGGACCTCCTGCCCGGGCCCGATGTGTTGGATGAGAAGGGCGCGCTGCCCGAGGAGACGCGTAACGGCCGGCCCGAGGCCTATAATCTGTTGGGCATCTACGCCGCGCTCGCCGATAAGCCGCCCAAGGACGTGCTCGCGGAGTTCGAAGGCGCGCAGTTCTCTCACTTCAAGGCGGCGCTGACCGACCTGGCCGTGGCCTCGCTGGGGCCCATCGGTGCCGAGATGAAGCGCCTCGCGGACGATCCTGCTTCAGTGGATGCAGTCCTGCGCGATGGGGCCGAGCGGGCGCGCGCCATCGCCGACCCGATCCTGGAGGAAGTCTACGACGCGGTGGGGTACTTGAGGCCCTGAGCTATGCCGCCGTTGAAACAAGCGTCTTCACGAGCGAATTGAGACGCTTCCGCCGGTTTTTTATTCGCAATCCCAAGAAAAACCGCGCCAAGGCATTGGCGGCCCGAGACTTTGGGAGTAAATTGCCAAACCCAACGCGCGCGAATTCTGCCCGCGTTGCTTGTCGAGCATTATACCACGCCAGGGCCGCCATGCCGCTGCCGCGCCAGGCTACCGCAGACTGA
>JAZGBC010000214.1:0-7103 GCA_036444495.1 Kiloniellales bacterium | reverse complement strand
TGGGCGAAAGCTTGGTCCGTGGCCTCCTTGTCGCCTAAGCTCCATTCGGCGACGAGGTTGTTCTCGGCCGCTTCGTGAATTCGCGGCGTCGAGGGGTCCGTCGCTTTGGCCGGATCGATGTTGGCCGGCAGTTCCTGGTAATCGACCTGGATCAGCTCGGCCGCGTCCTTCGCCTGATTGAGGTCGTCCGCAATCACCATGGCGACCAGGTCGCCGACGAAACACGCTTTGTCTTGCACCAGCGCCGGTCGCGGCGGGGCGTTCTGTGGCTCCACGGTGCCGGTCGGCGAGAAACCACAGGGTATGCCGCCGAGCCCGTCCGCCGTGACGTCGGCGCCGGTGAGTACGGCGATCACGCCCGGCGCGTTCTTGGCCGCTGCCGTGTCGACGCCGTTGATCTTGGCGTGCGCGTGGGGCGAACGGACGAAAACCGCGTATGCCTGGTTCGGCCGGTCGATGTCGTCGGTGTAGTGTCCCCGGCCGGTGAGGAACCGGTAGTCTTCCTTGCGCTTAACGCTGGCGCCAATGCCTGTTTCCGTCATGACCTTAGCCCCCCGTCGCTTGCGCCGCGGCCTGGATGGCCTTGACGATGTTGTGATAGCCGGTGCAGCGGCAGATGTTGCCTTCCAGCCAGTCGCGAATCTCGCTCTCGCTCGGGTTCGAATTGTTCGAGAGCAAATCGACCGCGCTCATCACCATGCCCGGCGTGCAGAAACCGCACTGCAGGCCATGATGCTCCTTGAAGGCCGCCTGGACCGGGTGCAGCTCGCCGTTCGAGGCCAGGCCCTCGATGGTCGCAACCTCCGCGCCGTCGGCCTGAACCGCCAGCATGGAGCAGCTCTTCGCCGATTGGCCGTTGACGTGCACCACGCAGGCGCCGCACTGGCTCGTGTCGCAACCCACATGGGTGCCCGTGAGCCGCAGGTGTTGGCGCAGGAAATCGACCAGCAGCGTCCGGCTTTCCACCTCGCCGGAAACCTGCTGCCCGTTTACCGTCATGGAAACATTGGGCATGCGTAAGCCTCCCTGTTAATGCGCGCCCGGTTCTTGAGCGACCGGAACGCCGACTGTCTTGTCGGAGCGATGCCTTGACACGGCGGCGCCATCGAGCCGCGCGCCAAGCGCACCAGTTTCCCTGGCAAGAGTTTGTTGCCCCGCCGCCCCGAGGTCAAGGGGGTGACAGTCGGTGAAGTGAAAGACCGGAAAAATGATATGATTATTTTTGGCCAAGGGCTTGCAGCGTTAACTTCAAGTGAGGCCGAAAATAGCCAGCAGGACCGCCACGATCGCGATCAACCCCGCGATCCAGACGATGGGGCGCAGGCCGCCGCCAGGGGCGGCCTCGGCGGTTGCGGGAGCTTCGGGTGCGGCCTCGGCCGGCGCCGGCCCGCCCACGACCTCGGCGAAGCTGGAGAAAAAGTCGTCGGCCATCTTCTTGGCCGTGGCGTCGATCAGGCGCGAGCCGATCTGGGCCAGCTTGCCGCCGACCTGGGCATTCGCCTCGTAACGCAGGATCGTCGCGTCGCCGTCCTCCTCCAGGGACACCTTGGCGCCGCCCTTGGCGAAGCCCGCGGGCCCGCCTTTGCCTTGTCCGCTGATGGTATAGCCCTTGGGCGGATCGAGATCGGACAGCGTCACCGCGCCGCTGAACTTGGCCGAGACCGGCCCAACCTTGGTCTTGACCTTGGCCGTGAACTCGGTGCCCGAGACCTTCTCGATCTCCTCGCAGCCGGGAATCGCCTGCTTCAGGATCTCCGGATCGTTGAGCGCGGCCCAGACCGTCTCGCGCGGCGCCTCGATGCGATACTCGCCGGACATCTGCATCTGGTATTACCCTCCGAGGAACAGGCGGCCGACCTGAGGATTTTCCAACAACTCGTCGCCCGAACCGGCGATGGCGATTTCGCCGGAGACCAGGACGTAGCCGATATCGGCGAATTCGAGGCCCTTCTTGGCGTTCTGCTCGACCATGATGATGGTCTTTCCCTCGACATTCTGCAGATCGTCGAGAATCTCGAAGACCATGTCGATAAAACGCGGCTCCAGCCCGATGGAGGGCTCGTCGACCAATAGCACTTCGGGATCCATGACGAGCGCGCGCGAAATTTCAAGCAGCCGCCGTTCGCCGCCCGAGAGCACGCCGGCGGGTTGGGAGCGCCGCTCGGCCAGGCGCGGATATTTCTCGAACACTTTTTCCGCTGCTTCCTTGGCCTCGGCAGGGGTGTCCATCAGATAGCCGCCCATCCAGAGATTCTCCTCGACGCTCATGCCCGGGAACACCGACTTGTCCTGGAGGATGTAGGCGATGCCTGCGCTCTTCAGCTTCTCACTCGACGACAGTGCGGTCACGTCGCGCTTGTCCTCGCCCTCTCCGATCGAGATTCGGCCGCTGAAGATGTTGGTGAAGCCGTAGATCGAATGCAGGATGGTCGACTTGCCGGCGCCGTTGGGGCCGATCAGGCAGAGCGACTGGCGGCGCGAAACCTGCAGGTTGAAATCGTGCAGGATTTCCATCTTGCCGTAGCCGGCGTTCAGGTGCTCGATCTTGACGTAGGGCTCGTTGCGGGCGAGCTCGGCGACCTGGGCCTCGCTCGCGCCCACGGCCATCTCCCTGGCCTGGCGCGTGATCTCCTCGACCGATATCACGGCGCCGTGGTCCCCGGCGTGATGGCCGGTGGCCCGTTTGGAGTCGTCGCTTTGTTCGTTCTCAGCCATCATTATTTCTCATCGACCGTATAGTGGCCGCCGAGATAGGCGTTGATCACCCGTTCATCGTTTTGGATGTCCTCGGGCGTGCCGTGGGCCAGCACGCGGCCGTTGGCCAGGCAATAGATGTTGTCTGCCAGGCCCATGATCACGGGCATGTTGTGCTCGATAACGAAAAGCGTGACACCGAACTCGCTCGCGGCCCGCTTGAGGCGGTCGATCAGGCCGTTGATGAGTGTCGGGTTGATCCCGGCAGTCGGCTCGTCCAAGAGCAGCACCCGCGGCTCGTTCATTAGCGCCATGGCGAACTCGAGCAGCTTCTGCTGGCCGAACGAGAGGTTGCCCGCCAGCAGGTAGCGCTTTTGATGCAGCCCGACGAAGTCGAGCAGCCGCTCGGCCCTTTCCGTGAGCTCGAGGGGGTATGTTCGGAACATCTCGGCGTAGGTCTCGCTGCGGTGGCTGACCGAGACCTGCATGTTCTTCACGCAGTTCATCTTGCCGTAGATGCGCGTCTGCTGGAAGGTGCGCAAAAGACCCAGGCGGGCGATCTGCTGCACCTTCATATCCGAGATTTCGCGGCCCTCGAACTTGATCGAGCCGGCGTCGATCGGGTGGTAGCCGACGATCGAGTTGAACAGCGTCGTCTTGCCCGAGCCGTTCGGTCCGATGAGTCCGGTGATGCATCCCTCGGGCACCTCGACCGTTATGTCGTCATTGGCGATGACTCCGCCGAAGGCCTTGAAGACGCCCCGGCACTCGATCATCGCACCGTTCGGTTGCGCGCTCATCAGGCGGCCTCCGAGCCGGCCGGGCTCCGGCCGAGTTCGGCCTCGGATACTCCGGCGCCCTCTTCCTCGACCGTGATGCCGAACAGCTCGGGCCAGCGCTCCTGCATCCAGCCGACGATGCCCTGCTGGAAATAGACGATGTTGACGATGATCAGGACACCGAGCGCGACCCACTGCCAGCCCAGCATGTGCGTCCAGGTAATCTCCTTGAAGGCATGGAACAGGGTCGCGCCGATGACCGGGCCCCACAGCGTGCCCTTGCCGCCGAGGAGGCACATCACGACCATGAAGATGCCGAAGGTCACGGTCGGGAAGGCGACCTCGAGCGGCTCGATAAATCCGATCATGTTGCCGAACACCGCGCCCGAGAGCCCCAGGAAGAAGGCCGCGACCGACAGGCCGATGGTCTTGTAGCGCTTGGTGTGCAGGCCCATGCCTTCGGCCTTCTCCTCGTCGTCGCGGATGGCGTTGATCGCCAGGCCGAAGCGGGTCGAATAGAGCCATCTCAAAAATACGAAAACGGCAATCACGAAGAACAGGCACAGGTAGTAGTAGAGCAACGATTGCTCATCCGGCTCGCCGGGATAACCCGGCATGGTAATGCCGCCGCCGCCGCCGACGTAGTCCCAGGCGCTGACCAATTCACCCGCCGAGAGCGCGAGGCCGAGCGTGCCGATCGCGAAGTAGGGGCCGCGCAGGCCGAAGACGATCATGCCGAAGATGACGGCGATAAGCATCGAGCCGAGCCCCGCGGCGACGATGCCGAGCGCCAGGCTGGTGAAGTACTGTTGCATGTCGTAGTCGATCTTGACGGCCCCGTAATGGGCCGTGTACTCGGCGACGTCGTAATAAAGCCCGATCTGGACGATGGCGCTGATATACATGCCGGCGCCGAAGAAGAGGATGTTGCCGAGCGAGTTGTAGCCCATTTGCCCGCCCAAGATGTCCCAGGTGAGCGCAAACAGGATCATCACCCAGAGCATGGCGAACTGGAACCGGTAGGCCTCGAACAGAAACGGCGCGAGGATGCCGAAGGCCAATAAGACGGCGTAAAGCACGATCCGCCGCACCGTGGGGTCGAAGCCGTGGATCCAACGCGCGGCTGCAAGAACGGGCGAAGTGCCGGTCTCAGCCATAACTAGCGCACCACCTGCCGGTGCCGGCTCTGTTGGATCTGACGCACGCCGAGCACGAGGACGAGCAGCCCGACCACGGTGAACTGTTGCAACTCGGCGCCGAGGATGAAGCCCGAGTACTGCTCGGCGACGCCGAGGCCGAGACCGGCGATGATGACGCCGGGCAGGTTGCCGAGGCCCGCCGCGGTGACGATGACGAAGGCCCGGATCGAGTGCGCCATGCCGTAGAACGGCTGGATCACCCAGATCATCACGATGAGCGCGCCGGCGGCGCCGCAGATGGCCGAGTTGAGCGAGAAGGTGAAGGCGTAGACGCGATCGGTATTGATGCCCATGACGCGCGCCGCCCGCGGGTCCTGAGCCGTGGCCCGGATCGCCTGGCCCATGCGGCTGTATTTCATGAAGGTGACGACGGCGGCGGCGAGAATGCCGGCCAGAATGAGGGAAATGAACTTGATGTCCGGCACCGTGACCATGTCGTCGAACATGGAGCGGATGGCGAAACCGGCATCGGCCGTCTGCACCTCGGGACCGAAGGCCAGGTTCAAGAGTTGCTGGATCACCAGGGCCAGGCCGAAGGTGGCGAGCAGCGAGGTAAACATGTCCTTGTCGATGACCCGCCTGATGATGACCAGGTAGATCACCCAGCCGAAGCCGAACATCACCACGATCGCCACCGGCAGACCCAGGAAGGGGTGTATGCCCCAGGTCGAGAGCAGCCAGGAGATGTAGCCGCCCATGATGACGAATTCGCCCTGGGCCAGGTTCTTGACGTTCATCACGCCCCAAACGAGTGCGAGGCCATAGGCCGCAAGCGCGAAGATCGCGCCGACCAACAGCCCGTTGAGCGCGAGCTGAATGTTCAGCACCGGCGCGATGCTGATGAGCAGATCCAAATTCGCCATATCACCGAACCCCCGTTACGCCCCCCCAAGGGGAAAAGCCCGCCCCCACCCGGGGGGCGGAGGCGGGCCTATTCACGAAGCTACGCGCCGGCTGGCGGCGCTACCCGTACTACTGCGCCTTGCGCGGCCAGTCGACCGGGTGCGAGGCCCACTTGGACGGGGCCACCACATTCAACTTACCGTTCTGGATCTGGCGCAGCACCATCGGCTTGGCGATATTGTTGCCCGCCTCCGAGAACTTGATGCTGCCATAGAAGGTCTTCATGTCCGTCGCGGACAGGGCGTCGCGCAGCTTCTCGGTGTCGAAGCTGTCCGCCCGCTCGAAGGCTTCTTTCCAGACCAGCACGGCGGCCGACGCCTGGGCGGCCTGATAGGGCACGTTCCTGTAGCCCTCGTAGGTCGCCTTGAAGAGCTTGTCGAAATCGGACGCCTTGCCGAAGTACGGGCCGAAATAGCTCAGGGTCTCCGCCCATTGGGTCGGGCAGAGGAAGCCATTCGTGGAGTCGCCGAACTTCTTGATGACCTTCGCCGCCTCGCAATGGGTCATCGCGATCATCGGCACGGCGATCTTCATCTCCTTGATCTGGCGCGCGGCGGTCGCCGCACCCTTCGAATGTCCCGAGATGACCAAGAGGTCCGGCTTCAGGGCCTTCACCTTGGTCAGCGTCGCCGTCATGTCGCTCAGGTCACGCGGCAGCTTGTCGTCGATGACGATCTTCATGCCGAATTTTTTGGCGTCGTCCATCACGCCCGCGCGCACGTCGAGCGAGAAGGGATCGTTCTCGAAGGCCATCGCAATGCGGACGTCCTGGGGCTTCTTGCCGTTCTTTAGGGCGATCTCGGCGGCCAGCGCGATAGCGCTCGCCAGATACTGTTCCGATGTGGAGAGCACGGCGAAGATGTACCTGTTGCCCTGGGTGAAGAGCGAGCGCGAGGCGCCCTCGGCCTCGACCATGGGGATCTTGTACTTCGCGGTGACCGGAGCGATCGCCTTGGTCAGGCCCGAGCTGTACGGCCCGAGCATGAATTTGACGCCGTCCTGCTTGATCAGGCGTTCGGCGAGCTGCGCGCCGCGCGCCGGGGTCGACTCGTCGTCGTAGTATTTGATGGAGAGCTTGTACATCTTTCCACCGACCTTGACGCCGCCTCTGTCGTTGATGATCTTGACGGCCAGGTTGTAGCCGTTCGAGGCGTGAATGCCGTTGGTGGAATACTTGCCCGTGATGGAAATGGCGGACCCCAGGATAATGGTGTCCCCCTCGACCTTGGCCGAGGCCGGCCCGGCCGCGATCAGACCGGCGGCGGTCACAGCCACGGCGGCCGTCGTTAACGATTTCAGCTTCAGCATACGTCTAACCTCCCGTTTCGGTACTTTTTCTAGCTTTCGCCGGACCCAGACAACCCGGCGCGAAATCATGCCAAGATCATATCGTCCGCCGTGCTGAGCGCAACCCCGGATGCCCGTCCGGGACCCGGGCCGGCCGGCGCCTGATTTCCCCTCCGGCCGTGGCGCTGCGGCGCAATATCATTGCCGCCGCGCTTCAATTCCCCGTGATCTGTGGGGTGAT
>JAZGBC010000213.1:0-2749 GCA_036444495.1 Kiloniellales bacterium | reverse complement strand
CACCGCCTACGAGATGGGCAACTTCACCCTGCGCATCGACAATTTGATGATGCTGCTGGCCGGATTCCTGACCATCGTGGGCATCCATCTGGTCATCAACCGGACCAAGCTGGGGCTCGCGATCCGCGCCGTGGCCCAGGACGAGGAGACGGCCAAGACCATGGGCATCAACTTCAACCTGATCGTGCTCATAACCTTCGCCATCGGCTCGGGCCTGGCGGGCATCGCGGGGATCATGCACGGCCTCTACTACAACGAGATCAATTTCAGCACCGGCCTGCTGCTCGGCGTCATCGGTTTCAGCTCGGCCATCGTCGGGGGGCTGGGCAGCATCTATGGTGCGATCATCGGCGGCTTCCTCTTCGCCGCCCTGCAAACGCTCGGCGCCGTCGCCATGCCGTTTGCCAGCGCCTACAAGGACGTCTTCGCCTTCGGGGTCGTGATCATGATCATGGCCTGGCGGCCTACGGGCCTGATCAGCGAGAAAGTGAGCGAGCGGGTCTAGGCCGATGCAAGCTAAGAACCTGACGCTTGGCCCCCTTCTGCCCGGTATCCTGGGCATCGCCGCCGTCACCGTCTATGTCATCGTGTTCCTCAGCGTGGAGTCGCAGACGGGAACCGCGATTCTCCTCGTTAGCGGCGCGGCGATCGCCTTCGGCGCGGCCAGGTTCGGCGCCATCGGCGCGCTGCGGCGCAGCTTCGCGGTCAACGAGAAAGGCATGAACCTGGCCGTGATCGCCGCGGTTCTCGTGATCACCGGCTACTTCTACGAGGACCACTTCACCCTGCTTCTGGTGGCGACCGTGATGATCTATACGGTGGCCGCGTTGGGCCTGACGGTGCAGTTCGGCTATTCCGGCGTGCTCAACTTCGCGGGCTCCGCCTTCTTCGGCGTAGGCTGCTATACGGCCGCCGTGCTGACCAAGAACACGCCGCTCCCGCATCTTTTCATCCTGCTTGCCGGCGGAGTCATGGCCGCACTCGTCGGCGCGCTGCTGCTGTTTCCCGTGCTGCGCACCCGCGGGCACTATTCGGCCGTGATCACCATCGCCTTCGCGCTGCTGTTCAAGACCTTCCTCGAGGTGAACGACGCGCTCGGCGGCCCGCAGGGCCTGCGCGTCGACGGCATGAACCTTTTCGGCTGGGAGCTCAACGACAACATCAAGATCGGCGAGAACTTCGAGATCTCCTTCTTCGCCAACTACGTCATCGTGTCGTTGGGACTGCTGATCGTCGCCTTCAGCTTCGTGCGCCGGCTGGAGCGCTCCTGGGCCGGCCTCAACATGGATGCGATCCGCCTGGATGAGACCGCCGCCGCCTGCTTCGGCTACAACATCGCGCGCTGGAAGATCACCGCCTTCATCGTCGGCAACCTCTTGGCCGGAATGGCGGGCGCGATCTACGCCATGATGCTGGGTTTCATCGCGCCGACCAACTTCACTTTCGGCGATTCGCTGATCCTGGTGTCCATCGTTCTGTTCGGCGGGACCGGCAACCCCTGGGGCGCGGCGGTGGCGGCGACCTTCCTGATCATCCTGCCGGAGAAGCTGCAGATCATCCAGGAGTACCGCTTCTTCCTCTTCGCGGCCATGGTCATCCTGATCCTGCTGTTCCGGCCGCTCGGCCTGCTGCCCCGGCCGCTCAGGTCCTACTTCCCCGGGTGGCAGCCGAAATGAACGGGACGTCACAGGACCTCCTCACCGCGCGCGGGCTGACCCGGCGCTTCGGCGGCCTGGTGGCCATCGAGAATTTGGACCTCCAGGCCCGACGGGACGAGATCCTGGGACTGATCGGGCCGAACGGCTCGGGCAAGACCACCTTCTTCAACGTGGTGACCGGGATCTATTCGGCCGATGCGGGCGAGGTGGAGTTCGACGGGCGGACCATCACGAACCTCTCGGCCCAGGCGGTCTACGGCGCCGGGATCGCGCGCACCTTCCAGCGCTCGCGCCTGTCGCTGCCGCTCTCGATCTTCGACAACATCATGGTGGGCAACCACAAGCGCCTGACCCAGGGCCTCTGGTTCAACCTGGTCCGCCGGCGCGCATTCAAACAGGAGTTGGAGGAGAACTTCGAGCAGGCGCGCGAGCTGGTGAGGGTCTTCGATCCGCCGCTGGCCGACCGCATGCTCGAGGCGGTGGGCGGCTTTCCCATGATCGACCGGCGGCGCATCGAGATCTGCCGTGCGCTCATCAGCCGCCCCAAGCTGCTCTTGCTGGACGAGCCCTCGGCCGGCATGACCCAGGAAGAGACGCGGCAATTGATGGACGACATCCTGGAGATCAGGAACGCCTTCGAGGGCCTCACCATCATCATCATCGAGCACGAGATGGGCGTGATCGAACGCATCACCAACCGCTGCGTCGTGCTCAACTTCGGCCACAAGATCTCCGAGGGCAGCTACCGGGAGGTGGCCGCGGACCGGCAGGTGCAGGAGGCCTACCTGGGAATCGAATGAGCGGCATGGCATGAGCGCGAACGGCCAATCCGGACTCCTGGTCGAGGAGGTCTACACCGCCTACGACAAGGCGGACGTGCTCGAGGGCGTCTCGCTCACGGCGGAGACGGGACGTATCACCTGCCTGCTGGGCTCGAACGGCGCGGGCAAGACCACGCTCATCCGCTCCATCCTCGGCCTGACCCGGCCCAACCGGGGACGTATCGTTTTCGAGGGGGTGACGCTGAGCGGCCTGCCCTCGCACCGCATCGTGGCCGCCGGCATCGCCTGCATCCCCGAGGGCCGCAAGGT
>JAZGBC010000212.1:0-7067 GCA_036444495.1 Kiloniellales bacterium | reverse complement strand
CAGTCCCAGACCGAGGACCAGAACTTCTCGAGCTCGGCCACCGACCAGTCGTAGAGCGCGTCGTAACCGGCCAGCTTCACGCCCCAGTCGCGCTCGACCCGGGCCATGAAAGCGGTCAGGTTGGCGCCGGCGATGCGCTCGGGGGAGGGCTGCCACAGCGGCGCGCTCATGGGGGTTGCTCCCTTGCCTCGACAGCCAATACGAAGGCTGTGGCCCGTCCAGACGGCAAGCCGGCGGCAGTATGACCGAGCAGTCCGCGCCTATCCAGCCCCGGGGACCGGTGCTAGAGCAATAGCCGACGGCTATTGCTCTACTTCTCAATAGGTAGAGCAGCATCCGTTCAGTTGGATCGCTGAAAGCGATTCCATCTGAACGGATGCTGCTCTAGGGGCCTACCGGGGTCAAGGTTTTACGCTCTTGGATCGCCCCCGTACAGGCTCTTAGTACAGGCCCCCGGTAGGCCGTGTGAGCTCGCCGCTCAGGGGGTTGTAGCCGCCGTCCACGACCGCCTCGTCACCGCTGGGCACGGTACCCGGCCGGAAGGCCTCGAGGATCACCCGCTTGTCGCCGGGCCGGGCCACACGGCCCGTATCGGCGTTGATGCGGACCAGACGCAGGCCCGTGGGAATGCGGAAGGGGATGGCCGGCCGGTTCTCCAGGGCACTCGCCATGAAATCGCGGAAGATGGGCGCGGAGACCGAGGAGCCGGTCTCCTTGGGGCCCAGCGTGCGCGGCTCGTCGAAACCGACGAAGACGCCCACGGCCAGATCCGGCGAAAAGCCCATGAACCAGGTGTCGTAGCCGTCGTTGGTGGTGCCGGTCTTGCCGGCGAGCGGCTTGCCCACCACCCGGATGCGCCGCCCCGTGCCCCGCTGAATGACCCCCTGGAGCATGGAGACCACCTGATAGGCGCTGCGCGGGTCGGCGACCTGCTCGCGTTCGTCGGGCAGCTCGGGCGGCGGCCCGTTCGTCCAGGCCTCGGCCCGGCAGTTCTCGCAGGTCCGGGTATCGTGGCGGAATATGGTGAGGCCGCGCCGGTCCTGCACCCGGTCGATGAGCGTCGGGTCGATGCGCTTGCCGCCGTTGACCAGCATGGCGTAGGCGGTGGTCAGGCGCAGCAGGGTCGTCTCGCCGGAGCCCAGCGCCATGGAGAGGATGGGCGGCATGTCGTCCACGATGCCCAGACGCAAGGCGTAATCCACGATCCGCTCCATGCCGATGGTCTGGGCCAGACGCACGGTCATCAGGTTGCGCGAGCGCTCGATGCCGATGCGCATGGGCGTGGGGCCATAGAACCTCTTGGAGTAGTTGGCCGGCTTCCACTTGCCCAGACCCGGGCCCTGATCCATGACGAAGGGGGCATCGAGCACGATGGTGGCCGGCGTAAGGCCACTCTCCAGCGCCGCCAGGTAGACGAAAGGCTTGAAGGCGGAGCCCGGCTGACGCCGGGCCTGGGTCGCACGGTTGAACTCGCTGCGCTCGAAGGAGAAACCGCCGGTCATGGCGAGAACGCGGCCGGTGTGCGGGTCCAGGGCAACCAGCCCGCCGTCGACCTCGGGGATCTGCCTCAGGCCATGGGCGCCCTCCGCGTAGGGCTTGCCCTTGACATCCGCCGTGACCGGCTCGACCAGCACCACATCGCCCAACTGGAGCACCTGATCGGGCACCTTGGGCCTGGTGCCGACGCGCTGATGCTCCTTCCAGGGCCGGGCCCATTTCAGCTCGGGCATGGGGATATGGCCGATGCGCTCATCAACGAGGCCGATCTCCGCCTTGCCCGCGTCCAGCCCGAGGACGACGGCCAGGCGCCAGACGCCGGTACCGGCCGGCGGTTCGACCGCGCTCAACCCCTGGCGCCAGTCCTGCGCCGCCAGATCGATCTTCGCCACGGGGCCGCGCCAGCCGTGGCGACGGTCGTAAGTAATGAGACCGGCGCGCAGGACCCGCTCGGCCACGCCCTGGAGCCGGGGATCGAGCGTCGCGCGCACCGACAGGCCGCCCTGATAAAGCGCCGTATCGCCGTAGAGATCGGCCAGCTCGCGCCGCACCTCCTCCACGTAATAGTCGGCCTGGACGAACTCGGTGGGATCGGCCCGGTAAACCTGGAGCGGCTCGGCCCAGGCGGCCTCGGCCTCCTCGAAGGTGATCCGCTTGTCCTCGAGCATGCGGCCGATGACCCAGTTGCGGCGCGCCAGCGCCGCGTCGAAGCGCTTGATCGGATGATAGTTGTTCGGCGCCTTGGGCAAGGCCGCCAGAAAGGCGGCCTCGGCGATGCTCAGCTCGTCGAGCGATTTGTTGAAGTAGTTGAGCGCCGCCGCGGCTACGCCATAGGAGCCGAAGCCCAGATAGATCTCGTTCAGATAGAGATCCAGGATTCGGTCCTTGGTGAAGGCCTGCTCGATGCGGAAGGCGAGTATGGCCTCCTTGATCTTGCGGTCGAGGGACAGCTCGTTGCTGAGCAGGAAATTCTTGGCCACCTGCTGGGTTATGGTCGAGGCCCCCACCGGGCGCCGGTCGCGTCCCAGATTGGCCAGGTTGGTGACGATCGCCCGCCCCACCCCGATGAAATCGATGCCCGGATGGCTGTAGAAGTTCTTGTCCTCGGCCGAGAGTAAGGCGTTGAGCACGCGGCGCGGTATGGCCTCGATGGGCACGTAGACGCGCTTCTCCGTGGCGTACTCCGCGAGCAGCCGGCCGTCGCCCGCGTGCAAGCGGGTTACCGTGGGCGGGTCATAGTCCGCCAGTTGCCGGTAGTCGGGCAGGTCCCTGCCGTAATAGTAGAAGACGAGCAGGATCCCCGCCCCGCCCGCGATGGCGAACAGGACCAGAAAACCGATAAATGATGCGAGGAACTTCAGCTTTCCTGCCTCCGTTTGGTGCGGAGTCGGGCCGGACGATCCCAAGACCGCACTTGGCCCGGCGCAACCCTAGCCGCCCGAGGGTTACCTTTCGGTAACCATCGGCGCGATCGATCGCCAACCAGTCTGGCCCCAAAATGTGGCGGCCTTATGAACGATTCGAAACCTCCGGCTTGGCGAAATAGGCGTCGATCGCGCGCAGCATGGCGCCCATGACCTTGCTCCGGTAGTCCGCCGAGCGCAGCAGGCGCTCCTCGGCCCGGTTGGAAAGATAGCCGATTTCCACCAGCACCGAGGGCACGGTGGGCGATTTCAGCACCGCGAAACCGGCGAAGCGGTGGGGCTTGCCGAGCAGGGCCGTGACCTTGCCCAGCTCGGGCACCAGGATGTTGGCGAACTGCTTGGACAGGTTCATGGTCTCGCGTTGGGCCAGGTCGATCAGGATCTTGCTCACCACCTCGGTCTGCTCCGAGAGGTCGATTCCGGCGATGACATCGGCCTTGTTCTCCTTGGCCGCCAGCGCCTCGGCCTCGGCGTCGGACGCCTTCTCCGACAGGGTGTAGATAGAGGCGCCCCGGATCTTGGGCGACTCGTGATTGTTGGCGTGCAGCGAGACGAACAGGCCACCGCCCAGGCGCTGGCCCACCTCCATGCGGTCGCGCAGGCGCAGGAAGATGTCCTTGTTCCGGGTCAGCGCTACCCGGTAGCGGCCGGTGGCCTCGAGCTGTTTCTTCAGTTCGCGGGCGTAATCCAGCGAAATCCGCTTTTCATCGACCCCGGTGATGCTGCGCGATCCCGGGTCCACGCCGCCGTGGCCCGGGTCGATGATGATGAGCGGCCGCTCGTCCACCTTGGTCGGGGGCGGCGCGATGACCGCCGCGCGCAGCGGCGCCAGCGGCGGGTCGGAGACGAGGGGCGGCCGGCCCCTGCCGGCGTCGTAGGCCGCGCGGCTGACGCGCACCATGTCCACCACGAAGCGGACCGGATAGCCCTCGCTCGGTGGGATCAAAAAGACGCTATTGACGCGTACCGGCGCCGTGACGTCGAGCACCACGCGGCTCGTGCCCGGCGCGAAGAGGCCAAAGCGCATGGCCTCGATCAACCCCGTCTCCCTGCCCAGCGCGGCGGCGGGGCTCCATTGCAGCTCCGGTAGGTCGATCACCACGCGGAAGGGATCGGCCAGGGTGAAGACCCGGTAACGCGGGGTCGCCGACAGCTCCATGACGAAGCGGGTCTTGTCGGGGTGTTCGCCGACCCGCACCCCGGTCACGCTCGGCTGGCCAAGCGCCGTGGGCGCGAGGGCGACGAGACAGATCAATCCCCATAGAAGGCGAAGCACGATCGATTTAGCTGACATATCTGGAGTGGAAATCCGGATTCGCCGCCACATATACTGAAAGGTGACGCCGGCCACCAAGGAAATTTCGGCCCTGCCCACTGCACTTTGACCGACCGGCTGCCCCCTTTTAGGGCGCCCAGGTCGAAATCCGATTGGCAGGGGGCGGGCCGCCCTGCTAGTCTGGCGCCGCATTTCGCCTGCACTGCGAAATGTCCTTACGAAAGTTAGGGCGGTAGTGCAGGTCCGTTTTCGGCCAACCCTTCTCAGGATGCGGTGGCCGGAAACAGCCGGGCGCCAGGCGGCTACACAGCACCAGGCGCCACCTGACGGCGGGGCGCATTCCTCTCTGGAACGCGCCCGGCCACGAGTTTCAAGAGCCGAGCCGGCGCCGAGACGCGTAGGCCGGCGAGTCCGGTGCCAGGGCCGCTTTCGCGTCCCCTGCACCGCCAATCAAGGTCGAGCAAGCACGCTGACCATGACCCAACTGGTTCCAAAGACCTTCGCGCCGCACGCCGCCCTATGGGTGGGCGATGCCGGACGCGTACTGGAGATTTACTTTAATGGCGAAACGTATGTTGATCGATGCCGTCCACCCGGAAGAGACGCGGGTGGTTGTGCTGAGTGGAAGCCGTCTCGAAGATTTCGACTACGAAAGCGCGACTAAGAAACAACTCAAGGGAAACATCTATCTCGCGAAGATCACGCGGGTCGAACCCTCGTTGCAGGCCGCATTCGTAGAATATGGCGGGAACAGGCACGGGTTCCTGCCGTTCAGCGAAATCCATCCCGATTACTATCAAATCCCCATCGCCGACCGCGAGGCCCTCTTGGCCGAGGAGGCGGCGATCAAGTCGGAAACCGCCGAGGAGGAACTGCTCGGGGACTTCGACGAGGACAGGGAGGAGTCCGAGGAGGCGGCCGAGTTCGACGAGGCGGAGCCTGAAGCCGAAAGCGACGTGACGCTCGAAGACGCGCCGGATGATGGCCCGGACGATGACCAGGATGATGATCTGAATGGCGAACCCGGAGAGGCCGATGCCGAAACGGGGCCCAATGGCGAGGTCCGGGACGTCTCAACCCGAAGCGGCGTCGACACCGTGGGCGGCGACGAGGTCGAGGACGCGGCCCGCCGGCGCGCCCGGCTGCTGCGCAAATACAAGATCCAGGAAGTCATCAAGCGCCGCCAGGTCATCCTGGTGCAGGTCACCAAGGAAGAACGCGGCAACAAGGGCGCGGCGCTCACGACCTATCTGTCGCTGGCCGGGCGCTACTGCGTGCTCATGCCCAACACCGCCAAGGGCGGCGGCATCAGCCGCAAGATCAGCAGTCAGTCCGACCGCCGGCGCCTGAAGCGCATCATCGAGAGCCTGGACTTCCCGGACGGCGTGGCGGTCATCGTGCGTACCGCCGGCAGCGAGCGTACCAAGGCCGAGATCAAACGCGATTACGAGTATCTGATGCGCGTCTGGGGCGAGATCCGCGACACCACGCTGGCCTCGACCGCGCCCGCGCTGATTTACGAGGAAGCCGACCTGATCAAGCGCTCGATCCGCGATCTTTACCAGAGCGACATGGACGAAATCCTGGTCGAGGGCGAGGAGGGCTACAAGGCGGCCAAGGCTTTCATGAAGTCGCTCATGCCGAGCCACGCCAAGAAGGTCAAGTCCTACAAGGACCCGGCCATCCCCCTGTTCTACCGCCACCAGGTGGAAGGCCAGATCGACGCCATGCACAACGCGTCGGTGCAGCTTAAATCCGGCGGCTATATCGTCATGAACATGACCGAGGCCCTGGTCGCCATCGACGTCAACTCGGGCAAGGCCACGCGTGAGCGGCACATCGAGGAGACGGCCTACAAGACCAACATGGAAGCGGCCGAGGAAATTGCACGCCAGTTGCGCCTGCGCGACCTGGCCGGGCTGATCGTCATCGACTTCATCGACATGGAGGTGTCGCGCCACAACCGCGGCGTCGAACGCAAGCTCAAGGACGCCATGCGGCACGACAGGGCGCGCATCCAGCTCGGCCGGATCAGTCCCTTCGGGCTGCTCGAGTTGTCGCGCCAACGCCTGCGCCCCAGCCTGTTCGAAAGCTCCACGACGGTCTGCCCGCACTGCAACGCCAGCGGTTACGTGCGTACCACCGAGTCCATGGGACTGCATGTGCTGCGCGCGCTGGAGGAGGAAGGCATCCGCCACGGCGGCGGCGAGTTGGTGGCCGCCGCCCCGCCCGATGCGGCGCTGCACATCCTCAATCAAATGCGCGAGCGCCTGGTCGATATCGAACGGCGCTATGGCTTCAAGGTGCGCGTGCTTGGTGATGAGTCCCTTATCTCTCCGAACTACCGCCTGGAACGGCTGAGCCAGGGCGGCCGCGTGGAGGTGGTGGAAGCCCCCGGCGAGGCCGAGGCCGAAAAGGGCGAGCGTAGCAGGCGGGGCCGCTCGCGCCGCCGACGCAGGAAGGCCGAGGAGCCGGCCGTCGCGGCCGAGGCCGAGGCCACCGAGGAAGTGGCCGAGGTGGCCGCTGCCGAGGCGAACGGGGATCTGGGCGAGGACAAGCCGAAACGCCGCCGGCGCCGGGGCAAGCGGGGCGGCCGCCGCCGCTCGCGCCAGCGCAGGGACGAGGCTCCCGCCTCGGCCGAGGAGGCAGGCAGGCCCGAGGGGGATGTGGAGGAAGCGGTCCCGGCCCTGGCCGCTGCGCCGGAGGCCGAGCGCGCCGCCGATCCCACAACCGATCCCGCGGAGGACTCGGCGGCCGGCGACGCCGCTGTGGCCGAGGCAACCGCCGAGGCCAAGCCCAAGCGGCGGCGCAGCCGAAGCCCGCGCCGCAAGAAGGCCGCAGCCGGCACACCCAAAGAGGCCGAAGACGCG
>JAZGBC010000211.1:0-8388 GCA_036444495.1 Kiloniellales bacterium | reverse complement strand
AGGCGGTGATCGTCATGGAGTTCGGCGGCTCGGCGCAGGACCTGGCGCTCGCCTTCCACGCCCACCCGACGCTGAATGAGGCGGTCAAGGAGGCGGCGCTGGCCGTGGAGGGCCGGGCGATCCACGCCTAGTGTTGTGTTTCCAACAAAAGCTTCCCGATGTCGGCTGTCGGATTTTCACCACGAAGACGCGAAGAAAAGACTCACCACAGAGACGCAGAGGCACAGAGGAACCAAAAGGGTAAACACGAAGACACAAAGAACACGAAGGAAATTTAAGCGCGCGACCCGTCCTCCGCAGCAGCGGCGGCCCACTCCGCCGAAGCAGCCGCTTCGGCTGCGAAGACCGGGCTGCCGCTGCGGAGGGTGGAAGCGCGCAACCAAAAACACTCTTGGTGTCTTAGTGTCTTAGTGGTTGAAAAATTGTTTTCTCTGTGCCTCTGCGTCTCTGTGGTGAATCCTTTTTTCCGCTCATCGGGTACGAAATGTTGGTGTCGGGGCACTAGGACCGGATTGCGGGATCCAGCGCGGGAGCCGTCACAAGGGCTCATTTTTTTTGGAGGGGCTTTTGCCGAGCGGGGATCAGGACGACTCTACCGCACCCGCGGCCGGATCGCCCTCGGGCCTGCGCCTGATTCTGACCTTCTGCGCCGCCCAGGTGGTCTCGCTCCTGGGTTTCGGCAGCTTCGCGGCGCTGCAGCCCACCTTCTTCGCCGAGTGGGCGATCAGCAATACCGAGGCCGGCTGGATCAACGGCATCTACTTCGCCGCCAACGTGGCCGCGGTGCCGGTACTGGTCAGCCTGTCGGACCGCGTCGACCCGCGGCGCATCTATGCCGTGGGCGCGCTGGCGGGCATCGCCTCCGCGCTGGGCTTCGCCTTCTTCGCCGAGGGCTTCTGGGACGCGCTCCTGTTCCGCGCGCTCGCGGGCGTCGGGCTGGCCGGGACCTACATGCCGGGGCTCAAGGCGCTCACCGACCACGTTCCCGATCGCCTGCGTTCGCGCGCCGTGGCCTTCTACACCTCGAGCATGTCCATCGGGGTTTCCGTCTCCTTTTTCCTGGCCGGCGCCCTGGCCGATTGGCTCGGCTGGCGCTGGGCCTTCGGCCTGGCCGCCCTCGGGCCCGCCGCCGCCCTCGCCATACTGCTGTTCCTGGTGCCGCCCAGCGCACCGCATCACATCGGCCAGGCGAAGACCGCGCTGCTCGACTTCCGCCCGGTGATCCGCAACCGCCGGGCCTTCTCCTACGTGCTCGCCTACAGCGCGCACAACTGGGAGCTTTTCGCCATGCGCTCCTGGCTGGTCACCTTCCTGGTCTTTTCCCAGAGCCTGCAACCCGAAGGCGCCATGGGACTCGGCTGGAGCGCGCCCACCCTGGTGGCGCTCATCGCTCTCGTGGGCCTGCCGGCCAGCGTCCTGGGCAACGAGGCGGCGCAGCGCTTCGGCCGCCGCCGGGTGGTGATCGCGGTCATGGTCGTCTCGGCGCTTTATGCGGGCGGCCTGGGCTTTACCGCGCCCCTGCCCTTCGTCCTCGTCGTGGCCTTGTCATTTCTTTACGCCGTCGCGGTGGCCGGGGAATCGGCCTCGCTGACCGCCGGGACGGTGAGCGCCGCCACCCCGGGCCTGCGCGGCGCCACCATGGCGGTGCATTCCAGCGTCGGCTTCATCGGCGCCTTCATCGGGCCGCTGGTCTTCGGCGTGGTGCTGGATCTCTTCGGCGGCCAAGGCAGCCTGCTCGCCTGGGGCCTGGCCTTCGCCAGCTCCGGTCTGGCGGTCATCATGGGCCCGCTCGTGCTGATTACCCTGGGCAAGCGCGCGCGGGCCGCCGAGAGTCCATGATTGTGCCAGGTTTTAAGCGAACGCGACGAGCCGGCTGGGCGGCCCTAACGCAGCGCGCCCACCATGATGTCGAGGATCAGGCCGGTCGCGGCCTCGATCAACATGATGTCGTTGCCGACCACGCGGTAGTTCTGCCCCGTTCGCCGGGGCAACAGGCCGAGCAGGTCGTTGGGCAGGCCGCGTTTCTCCAGGCCCGGCGGCAGCCGGCCCGTGCGCTGGATATGCTTCTGCAGGCCGGGCGGAAGCTGCTGGCGGTTGGCAAGGCCCGGCGGCAGGCTGCCGCTCTGATGGGCCTTGTTGACATAATCGCCGATGAGCGCCCGCTCGGCGGCCGTGATGATGGCGCTCAGCAGTTGGTTGGTGGTGCTGCCGCCCGATTGGCCCTGGCTCCCACCGCCCACGTTGGCGGGTTTCCCCTTGTTCTTGTTCTTGCCCGCCGCATCGGCGAGGCCGGGGCCGGAGAACAGGAAAACCGCCGCGAGGAGCGCGACGAAGATTGAACGCATGGCTCGTATCCTTCTTGTCAGCTCGTGGGCCGTGCCCGCCATCGTTATGACCCGCATTTGGTTGAGGAAACCTTATCTAACCGCGCGCCCGCGGGTGGGCCCGCTCATAGACCTTGAGCAGGCCGGCCGCGTCCACGTCGGTGTAGCGCTGCGTGGTGGACAGCGAGGCGTGGCCCAGCAGCTCCTGGATCGTGCGCAGATCGCCGCCGCCGGCCAGCAGGTGCGTGGCGAAGCTGTGGCGCAGGGCGTGCGGCGTCGCGCCATCGGGCAGGGCCAGCAGGACCTTCAGCTCCGCCATGCGCTCCTGAATCCGCCGCGGGCCGAGCGCGCCGCCGCGCGCGCCGACGAAAAGCGGCCCCTCGGGCGTCGGCTCGAAGGGACAGCTCGCCAGATAATCCTGGATGGCCTGGGTCACGACGGGCAGCAGGGGGACGAGGCGCTCCTTGCCGCCCTTGCCGGTGATGCGCAGCGTGTCCTGCCCGCGCGCGGGAGCTTCACTGCGCCTGAGCGACAGCGCCTCGCCGAGGCGCAGGCCGCAGCCATAGAGCAGCAGGAAAACCGCCACGTCGCGCTTGCCGATCCACGGGTCCCGCCCCATTTCCACGGCCAGGTCGAGCGTGTCTTGCGCCGCGGCGGCGTCGAGCGCCCGGGGCAGGGAGCGCGGCACCCTGGGCGTGCGTATCGACGCGGCGGCCGCGTTTTCCACCAGGCCGGCGCGCGTCAGCCAGCGAAAGAAGCCGCGCAGCACCGACAGCCCCCGGGCCTGCGAGCTGCGCCCTATGCCTGCCGCGCCGCGCGCGGCGAGCCAGGCCCGGAAGTCCGCGGGGCGCAGCGCCGCCAGATCGGCCAGCCGGATCTCGCCGCCCAGATGTCCGGCCAGGAAGGCGAGGAACTGCGTCAGGTCCCGGGAATAGGCGGCGATCGTGTGAGGGGAGGCGCGGCGCTCGCTGCGCAGCCAGGTCTGCCAGTCATCGAAGGCGGCCAGCAGATCGGGCGCGGCGGGCGGGCCGATCACTCGGGCGGGGTCAGCCATCCGCGGATGCAGTTCTCCACGACGCGCGCCAGGAAGGCCATAAGCTCGGTGCCCTGGCCGGGATTAAACTGGTCCGGGTCGCGCGAGCCCAGGGCGAGGACAGCCGGAGGCGTCGTGCCGCCGATGGACAGGCGGATCAAGGCGTCCGAGGCGATCAGTCCCGAGCCCTCCCCGAAGATCACCGAATCGCCGGGCACGTTGGCGCGCAGGACGATGCTCTGTCCGACGCCGAGCAGATCATCGACCGTTCCCGGCTCGAGGCGGAACACGCCGGCCGTGCAGGCCCGAGTTTCCTCCTCCTCCGTCTGCTCCACGCCGACGGTCACCACGTCCAGATCCAGGATCACCGCCAGGTCTGTCGTGAGGATTTCGATGAACTGCTCGAAATTCCTGGCGGCCAGGATGGCCAGGATGGCCTTGTGCACCCGCGATTGGGCGGAGAGGTTGTTGCGCGCCGTGACCACCAGGGCGTCGCGCGCGGTGGCCATGTCGGCCAACTCCCCGCGCAGGCGTTCGACCATGAACTGCTGCAGGTCGACCACACCATGGCCCACGTCGCGCGCCGGCGGCTTCAATTCGCTGAGCAGGTCCGGATTGTCGAGAAAGAAACCGGGATTGTCCCGAAGGTAAGCGGCGACCTGCTCCGCCGCGAGCGGCTCGCCGCCGGCGCCGTTGGCCTTGCGCTTGGCGCCGCCGCTCGACCGGCGCTTGGCCGTGGCCCGTTTAGGTGCGGTGTCTTGCCGGTTCTGCGTCATTCGGCCGCGCTATCCACGGATGCTTTCAGGATGGATTGGCCGGTTTTCGCCCAATCCTCGAGGAATCGTTCCAGGCCCTTGTCGGTCAAGGGATGCTTGAACATGGCGCGCATGATGGACGGCGGTATGGTCGCCACATGGGCGCCCATCTTCGCCGCCTCGACCACATGGGCCGAGTGGCGCACCGAGGCGACCAGCACCTCGGTCGTGAAATCGGGGTAGGCGTTGTAGATTTCCACGATCTCGGCAATCAGCGCCATGCCGTCGTGCCCGATGTCGTCCAGCCGGCCGACGAAGGGCGAGACATAGCGCGCGCCCGCCTTGGCGGCGAGGATCGCCTGGGCCGCGGAGAAACAGAGCGTGACGTTGACCGGGGTCCCGCTATCGGTCAGCGCCCGGCAGGCCCTCAGGCCGTCGGGGGTCAGCGGCACCTTGATCACGATGTTGCCGGCGACCTGGGTCAGCACGCGCGCCTCGGCCAGGATGGTGTCCACGTCGGTCGCGGCCACCTCCGCGCTGACCGGGCCGGGCACGACCTCGCAGATCTCGCGCAGGGTTTCGAAGAAATCACGGCCGGTCTTGGCGACCAGCGAGGGGTTGGTGGTCACGCCGTCGAGCAGGCCCGTGGCGGCCAAGTCACGAATCTCGGCGACATCGGCGGTATCGACAAAAAAGCGCATAACTTTCCTCAGCCTTTCTCTCGGCTCTGCAAGCGCCGCGTGGGCTGCGCGCTTCCCCTCGCGGCCGATTCGGCCCGTTCGTGACCCTCGCATGCCAGCCCGCCGGACGGTCTGTCAAGGGGAGATAGCCCAGGGGCCACGCCTCGATTAGAGTGTAGCCGATGCCCGACCGCCCTGCCAACGCCGCCCCACCCGCGCCCGCACCTGCCGAGCCGGGTAAGCGGGCCGAATCGCCGGCCGCCGGGGCACGGGTCTCGGTGCTTCTGCCCCTGCCGCTCGCCGGCGCCTACGATTATCTGGCGCCCGGCGATCTGGCGCTCGAACCCGGTTCCCTGGTCCGTGTGCCGCTTGGCAACCGCGAGGTCGCCGGGGTCGTCTGGGACCGGGCGCCGGATGCCCCAGAGGTACCCGAAAAACGTTTAAAGGCAGTGAGCGCCCGCTACCAGGCGCCGCCGTTTCCCGAGGTACAGCGCAGGTTCATCGACTGGGTGGCGGGCTACACCATGGCCCCGCCCGGTGCGGTGCTGCGCATGGCGCTTAGCGTGCCGGCCGCGCTCGAGCCGCCCAAGCCGGTGATCGCCTACCGGCTGTCCGCCGACGCCGAGACCCGGCTGTCGGAGATCAAGGCGACCCCTGCCCGCCGGCGCGTACTGGATGAGTTGGATCAGGGCCCGGCCCGGCCGCTCACCGAACTGGCCCGGGCCGCGGGGACGGGAACGGGGGTGGTCAAGGGACTCCTGGCGGCGGGCGTCCTGGAGGCGGTGGCCCTGCCGCCGCCGGCCCCCTTCGAGGCGCCCGATCCCTCGCGTACCGGGCCCGCCCTCTCGCCCTCACAGGCCAAGGCAGCCGCCGAATTGCGCGCCAAGGTGGCGGCCGGCGGCTTTAGCGTGACCCTGCTCGACGGGGTGACGGGATCGGGCAAGACCGAGGTCTATCTCGAGGCGGTGGCGGCGGCGCTGGCCCGGGAAAAGCAGGTGCTCGTGCTCCTGCCCGAAATCGCGCTCTCTGCGCAGTGGCTGGAGCGTTTCGCCGGGCGTTTCGGCGCCGAGCCCGCCGTCTGGCACTCGGAGCTGACCCCGGCGCGGCGGCGCGCCACCTGGCGGGCCATCGCGCTGGGCCAGGCGCGGGTTGTGGTGGGCGCGCGCTCGGCGCTTTACCTGCCGTTCCACGAGCTGGGCCTCATCGTCGTGGACGAGGAGCACGACGCCGGCTTCAAGCAGGAGGACGGGGTGATCTATCACGCGCGCGATATGGCGGTGGTGCGCGCGCGCCTGGGCGGGTTCCCCATCGTGCTGGCTTCGGCCACGCCGTCGCTCGAGACCGTGACCAACGTGAAGTCGGGTCGCTACGGCCGCCAGCATCTGCCCGAACGGCACGGCGGGGCGGTCCTGCCCGAGGTGCAATTGATCGACCTGCGCCGGGATCCGCCGCCGCGTATCGAGGGCCTGGGCCAGAGCTGGCTGTCTTCCGCCCTGCGCCAGGCCGTGGTCGAGACGCTGGCGGCAGGCGAGCAGGCCATGCTGTTCCTCAACCGCCGGGGCTACGCGCCGCTGACCCTGTGCCGCGCCTGCGGGCACCGGATGCAATGTCCGCAATGCACCGCCTGGCTGGTGGAGCACCGCCGGATCGGCCGTTTGCAGTGCCATCACTGCGGCCTCGAGTCGGCGCTGCCCCGGAATTGCCCGGACTGCAACGCGGAGGCGAGCCTGGCGGCCTGTGGGCCGGGCGTGGAGCGCCTGGCCGAGGAGGTCGCGGAGCTGTTTCCCGCCGCGCGCTGTGCCATCATGGCGAGCGACACGATGACCGGCCCAAGCGCGGCGGCGGAGATGCTGCGCGCGGTCCAGGCGCGCGAGGTCGACCTGTTGATCGGCACCCAGATCGTCGCCAAGGGGCACCATTTCCCCCAGTTGACGCTGGTCGGCGTGGTGGATGCGGACCTGGGGCTTTTCGGCGGTGATCTACGCGCGACCGAGCGTACCTATCAGCTTCTGGATCAAGTGGCCGGCCGCGCCGGCCGCGCCGAGCGTCCCGGACGCGCGCTGATCCAGACCAGCGATCCCCGGCATCCGGTGATGCAGGCGCTGGCCGCCGGCGCGCGCGCGCGTTTCCTGGAAGCGGAGGCCGAGGAGCGCGCGCAGGGCGGCCTGCCGCCCTTCGGCCGACTGGCGGCGCTCATCCTCTCCAGCCATGACCGGGACACGCTGGACGGGGCCTGCCGGGCCTTGGCGCGCAAGGCCCCGCACGGGACGGGAATCCAGGTCCTGGGGCCGGCGCCCGCCCCCCTCGCCGTCCTGCGCGGGCGTCACCGGCGGCGTTTTCTGCTCAAGACCGGGCGCGAGACGGCGCCCCAGGGCGCGAGACGGCGCCCCAGGGCCTGATCCGGGCCTGGCTTCTCCAGGTCAAGCTGCCGGGCAAGGTGCGCCTGCAGATCGACATCGATCCGTACAGTTTCATGTAGGCAATCGTTCCCGGTTTTTGCCCGGAAATCCGGGCGAAATGAGGCCACGGAGGGCGGCCGGGACCGGCGCTGGACTCGCCTTGTCTCGCTTCTGGGACTATGATACCAAACGGCCCGCCGCGGCGGGGGTTCGCCGCGGAAGGTGTGCTTGTCTCATCTGTTGCGCGGTTCCGGCGGGGGGACCGCATTTCGTCTTTTCTGGGGGCTTTGGACTTGGCGGGCAAGGACACCAGCTTGAGCGGCTTGGCCGGGCGCTATGCCCTGGCCCTTCTTGAGCTGGCGGAGGAGCAAAAGGGCCTCGATGAGGTGGCGGGGGACCTGCGCGGCCTCAAGGAGCTGATCGCCGAGAGCGAGGACCTGCGCCGGCTGATCCGCAGCCCGCTCATTTCGCGCAAGGATCAGGGCAAGGCCATGGCGGCCATCCTGGACAAGGCCGGGGTTTGCGAGTTGACCCGCCGCTTCGTCCTGGTGGTGGCCGGGAACCGCCGCCTCTTCGCGCTCACCGGGATGATCGACACCTATCTGCAGGAACTGGCGCGCCGCCGCGGCGAGGTGACCGCCGAGGTGACCAGCGCCGTCGAGCTCAGTACGGAACAGCACCGCGCGCTGGTCCAGGCGCTCAAGGCGACGGCCGGCGAGAAGGTGCAGATCGAGGTAACCGTTGATGAGAGCCTGATCGGCGGCCTGATCGTCAAGGTCGGCAGCCGGATGATCGATGATTCGGTGCGCAGCAAGCTACAGCGGCTGCAACTCGCCATGAAAGGGGTTGGGTGATGGACATCCGCGCCGCGGAAATCTCCGCGATCCTCAAAGAGCAGATCGAAAACTTCGGCGCAGAGGCCGATGTCGCCGAGGTCGGTCAGGTGCTCTCCGTTGGCGACAACGTGGCCCGCGTCTACGGCCTCGACAACGTCCAGGCCGGCGAGCTGGTGGAGTTTCCCGGCGGCATCATGGGCATGGCGCTCAACCTGGAGACCGACAATGTCGGCGTCGTGCTGTTCGGCGAGGACCGGGGCATCAAGGAAGGCGATATCGTCAAGCGCACCGGCGCCATCGTCGACGTGCCCGTGGGCAAGGGCCTGCTGGGGCGGGTCGTCGATGCGCTCGGCAATCCGAT
>JAZGBC010000210.1:0-8679 GCA_036444495.1 Kiloniellales bacterium | reverse complement strand
CGGCAGGTTTTCCAGGCCACGGATTTCGTGGCGCAGACCACAAATTGCGGCGAGTAAGGCGAACGTCACCTTGGCCCAGATTCGAGCCCCCCGAACCAGAAAACGGCGCGGCATCACGAGCAAAGGCAGGTAAAAAACGTGAACCAGGATGTTCCAGGCAACAAATAGGACATTGAACAGGAACGAGCGCAGCGCCAGCATCACGCCGCCCCGGCGATCCGGGCCCAGAGGAGTGCGATCAGATACTTGCTGTATTCGCTGACGACCAGGCCGATGCGGCCCGGCCAGCGCTGCCAGCCGTTTTGCTGGCCGCGGTTCGAGAAGACCGGGTGGGGAAGAATCTCGATCTCGGGCATGGCCTGGCGGAACTCAAGCAGGCTGCGCGGCATATGATAGGCGGAAGTCACCAGGCGCAGCGACTGCAAGCCCTGCTCGCGCATCCAGACCGCGCTTTCGACCGCGTTGCCGCGCGTGTTGTCGGCCTCGTAGCCGAGCGAGATACAGCACGCCAGGTTCTCCGGCGATTGCCGCGACATGCGCAGTAGCTCCTCCACGTCCACGCCGCGATATACGCCGGAGATGAAGAGCTTCTTCGCCCGTTGTTGCGAGAGCAGCTCGAGGCCCTGGTGGACCCGCCCCTTGCCGCCGGTCAGCACGACGATGGCGTCGGTCGCCCGGGTTCCGTCGGCGATCGAGCTGGGCAGGTTGCTTGCGAACCAGAGCAGGCCCGCGAGCCAGGCCACGGCGCAAAGGGTGGCCAGAAACCCAAGCCGCCGGGGCAGATGGCGGCCACCGGATCGCCCGGCGAAGACCTTCCTGTGGAGCATGGCGGCGCGTCTCCGAATAGTCTTATTAGGGCATGCGGCCCAGTGTGCGCAGCACGGTCCAGCGTGCGGTCAACATGGCGACCAGCGCAATCGCCAGGGGGAGAAGCGCCAGCAGGCTCCACTCCAACGGCTGGAGCGAGAACTCCGGGAACAGGGCCGACTCGACGCGGCTCATCAGGCGCGCCACGGCAACCAGCGTAATGAGCGCGAGCAGCAAACCAAGCACCCCGCCGCGCAGCGCGAGCTTGAGCGCGTGCGACTGGAATTCCGCCGCTACGTAGGAGTCCTGTGCGCCGATCAAATGCAGGAGCTCGATGATCTGGCCATGAATGGCCAGCCCCATGCGGGTCGCGAAAATCACCATGGCAATGGCGCAGCTACCCACCAGCGCAAGCACCAGCGCCGCCAGGAGCTCGATAGAGCGCGCCAGACTCAACAACTCGCCCAGCCAGCTCTGATGATCGTCGAGAAGCGTGCCGGGCACCGCCTCGTCCAGTTGACGCGCGAGACGCCCGAGATCGGGCGAAGTCCTGGGATCAAGGACCACCGCGATGAGCATCGGCAGCGGCAGGTCCTGGCTGATAGCCTCGGTGCCGAGCCAGGGTTTCAGCAGCTCGGCAATCTCGTCGGGCTCCAACACTTCGGCGATTATGATGCCGTCGGTATCCAATAGGATATCGATGATCCGGTCGATCGCCATCTCATTCGCGGCTGCTGTGCTGGTCTCCGCCGGTGGCGGAATCTGGATCGTGATGCTGCCCGAAAGTCCCTGATCCCAGCGCTGGACCACCTTGTTCATGGCCATGGCGCAGACCAGGGCAAGGGCCGCCAGGAACACCATGACGGCCACGAGCCAGGGCAAGTAGCGGCCGGAGGGGTCGCGGTCGAGTGGCAGATCGCTACGCCGCCTCAGCATTCAGGCGGCACTCCCTTTGCCGGGCTGCAAATGGCCGGATGCGGAATCCCGAAACAAGCGGACCTTGCCGTCCTTGAGACGCAGAACCGGGTGGTTGAAGCGGGACACCAGGGATTCGTTGTGCGTGGCGATCAAGATTGTCGTCCCCAGCTTATTCAGTTCCTCGAAGAGGTAGAGCAGACGTACGGCGATGCGGTCGTCCACATTACCGGTCGGCTCGTCCGCCAGAAGCAGGCTCGGGCGCGCCACCACGGCACGGGCGATGGCGACGCGTTGCTGCTGCCCGCCGGAAAGCGTGGGGGGGAAGGCGTTGATCTGCTCGCCGAGACCGACCCAGGCAAGCAGCTCGGCCACATGCTCGCGGATCTTGTCCTCCCGCTGCCCGCCTATCTTGAGTGGCAGCGCGACGTTTTCCAGCGCGCTCAGATGATCCAGCAGACGGAAATCCTGGAACACGACTCCGATGCGCCGGCGCGTGATCGCGCGGTCTTTCCGGCTCAGGCCGGTGACATCGCGCCCGAAAAGCCGTATTCGCCCGTGGTTGGTCTGCTGCGCCAGGTACATCAGTTTGAGGAGCGAGGATTTGCCCGCGCCGCTGGGGCCGGCCATGAAATGGAATGATCCCGGCTCCAGATGGAAGGACACATTGCGCAGGACTTCAGGGCCCGCACCGTACCGCACAGCGACGTCCTCGAAGCGAACCAATGGCTTGGATAGCCTCCTTTTGACGAACGGCGGCGAGCATGGCACAGCCGCCGCAGCTTCGTAAAGCGCCCCGCTCCGTTCTTGCCTTGGTCTTTAGCGAACCATATAAGAATCTGTGATATTACGTGGCATGACTGTATCGGCGGCGAAGACAGCGGTTAATTCATGAACCTCATCTGTCCGTCTTGCCGGGCCAAGTTTCTCGTAGAACCGGATCAGTTGGGGCCGAACGGCCGGCGGGTCCGCTGCGGCGACTGCGCCCACACCTGGTTTCAGGAGCCGCTGGCCGAGGAGACTCCGGCCGAGGAGACTCCGGCAAGCGCGCCCAGCCCGCAGCCGGAAAGCGCGGAGATCGACTATTCGCACAGCGAGCCGGCGGCCGAAGCCCCGGCCGCGCCCGAACCGCCGCTGGAGGATTTGACCGAAGAGGAAACAGCCGTCCCGGATATTCCCGAGGCAGACCCGGGGCTGATGGAGCCGATTCCGGAGGGTCTGGGCGCCCCCGGGCTCAGGTCGCGCCGTGCCTACCGGCGGCCGCCTTCTCCGCCGGTGGAGCAGCGCTCCTCGCTTTTGCTCGGGTGGCTCTTGCTTCTGGTTGTCGTGGCGGGGCTGTCCGGCGGCTTCTATTTCGGCCGGGAACAGATCGTCGAGGCGGCGCCCGGGGCGGTCCGGCTCTACGCGCTGCTCGGCCTGCCGGTCAAGGATGTGGGCGAGGGCCTGGAGTTGCGCGACGTCAAATCGGTGCGCCGCCTGGTGGATGGCAAGAGCGTGATCATTATCGAAGGGCTGGTCGCCAACGTTTCGGAAAAGGACCAGCAGGTTCCCTTGATGCGGGCCAGCCTGCTGGATAGCGATGGCGAAGAGCTGGACCAGTGGATCTTCTCGGCCCAGGCGGAGACGCTGCCGCCGGGTGGCACCACCGCCTTCGAGACCTCCATGCAAAACCCGCCGCGCGCCGGCAACCTATCCATCGATTTCGTGGCGCCGGATTAATACCAGGAGTAACACCAACGGTCGGTCGTGCCGGCATGGGGGCCGGCCTGGGCTCAGGCCGGGACCGCCTGCAGCCTCGTCATGGCCGGCCGCGGGCTCTGCACCGCGTGGGCGGCGGAGACCGCCGCCGGGGGCCCGGCGCGCCGGGCCAACTGGGCCAGCACGGTTTCCAGGTCCTCGGGGCAGAGCATCTCGTAGGCCAGCACCAGGCTCTGGATGATGCGGTCCCGGTCGCTCTCATCCCAGGGCCGGCAATTTTGGCGGCGGCTGTCCTGGACCACGTCGAAAGCAGCGCGGAAGGCCCGGTAAAGCTCTTCCGGCAGGCCTGATTTCCGGTATATGGCCCGGAATCCTCCCGCACCGGCATCATTGATCAGAACACGGGCATTGGCTTCGGGAATACCGGCGAGACGGGCCAAAGCCGCCTCGAAGATAGGCTGGTGTCCCCAGCAGAGCGCCCTTAGCAGCAGGGTGGCGCTGAGCCTGCCGCCGGCCTGGAGGCCGTCCAGCAGATCGGCGGACTCCTGGGCGGGGAGGTCTGAATCCAGCGCCTTGACCAGGGCGCGCTCGCGGCCGTGCCGAATGATCTCCCGGGCCAACGCCGGCGGGAAGCCGTAGCGCTCGACCAGGTGATCCAGGAGGGCAGCGGAAATCTGGGCCATCAACTGCTCGGTGATTCGGATAGGAAGCCCGGACCCCGCGGACGGGCGGGCCGCGGAGCCATTCGAGTTACCGGTTCCAGCTAAACCCGGATCCCCGAGAGTCGTAGAATCGGCCAGAAGCGGCGTCTCCAAGGACTCCAGATTGTGTGCCAGCGCGTGGGCCATCCTGGGCGGCAGGATGGGAGAGCGCAGGACATGCTCGCACAGCGCCTCGCGGACCTGCCGCTCCAGGTCCTCGGCAAGGCGCTTCGGATTGTCGGGGGTCTGCCCTTCGTGGGCGAGCATGTCTATTCCTGTCTCTCTATTGTTTTAGTTAATGTGACTTAATAGATAACGAATTTTTAACAGATAACTAAGAATCTGTCAAGAATATAGAAAATACAAACTAAGTATAATTTAGAGAAAAACTAGATAAAATGTGTATGATTACTTCTTGGACGTTTCGATGCCTGCAACTGGGTGGTTATTTCATTTGGGTGCCGGGGCCACCCCTCTGGCGCGGCGCTTCGAGCCTTTCGGGGCTTCATGGAACGGTAACTTTAACCGGATGTTAACCCGTCTTACCGCATTATGAACGTGCGTCGCGGCCACAGGCGCGGGGGAGTGGCGCGAAGAATGGGTACGATTGTTCAGGGTGGTGAAATTATGGCAAAAATTCTCGTAGCTGAAGACGACCTGGCGGTGCAGAGTTTCGTTTCCCGCGCCTTGGCCCACAAGGGGCACGAGGTTACCGCGGTCAACGACGGCCTGCAGGCGCTCGACGCCCTTCAGGACTCCGAATTCGACCTGCTGGTGACGGATATCGTGATGCCCGGCCTGGACGGTATCGGCTTGGCGCTCAAGGTGACGAGCGACTGGCCCGATCTGCCGATCCTCCTGATGACCGGCTATTCCGCCGAGCGCCAGCGCGCCTACAATCTGGATGAACTGATCTGCCGGGTGGTTATGAAGCCCTTCACCCTCGAGCAGATCTGCCGGGCGGTGGATTCCGTGCTCGCCGAGGGGCATACCCCCGTCGCCGCCCGCGGCTAAGGCTTCAGCCTGGGTTAACTCAGTCAGAAACGCCGTAGCAGGCGGTCGATGTAGTCCAACTCCTGCGCCGGCCGCCAGCGGTCGCCGCGCCGCCGGCGCAGCTCATCGAGTATCTCGCGCGCCCGCCTGAGTTCCATTCGGTCCGGGATTTTCACGCCTTCCAGGGCCTCCAGGCCGCCGTCGCCCGCCCGGCGCCCAAAGGGGTCGCGCCCCATTCCGGGCCGCGCGCCGACCTGGCCCGAGCCCCTTTGCCCCATGCCCATCTGCTCCATGAAGCGGTCCGCCATGGCCTGCAGGCCCTGTTGCAACTGGTCGAGGGCGCGGGACTGCGGCGCGATGGCGTCGGACGAGTGATCTCCGTCCAGGGCGTCGCGCGCCTCGCTCATGGAGCGTTCGGCGCGGCCCAGCGAGCGCGGGATTTCGCCGAGCGCCTCGCCCAGGCGGCGCATGATGTCGCCCAATTCCCGGCGCAGGCGTTCCTGGCCGAGGGCGTCCTCCTGGGTCTCCTGCTCGTCGGAAGGCGATCTGCCGCCTTCCGGGACGGGCCGCTGCGAACGCCGGTAGCCGCGGTCGAGCAGCTCCTGCTGGCGTTCCATCAACGACTCCATGTTGCGCATCATCTCGAAGGCGTTGCGCGAGGTCTGGTCCAGGCCCTGGGAAAAGGGATTGGCGCGCAGGTTCTCCAGCATGTTCTGCAACTGGGCCAAGAGGTCGCGGGCGGCGTCTCGTGCACCGGTGCGCGCCAGCTCGCGCGCCCGGTCGATCAGGTTCTGCAGGTCGTCCCCTTGCAGGATTTCCGCGTCCGGCGGCAGCGGCTGCATCTCGCCGCCCTCGGCCAGCTGTTCCTGCAGCTGTTCGGCGAGCGCCTGGAGGAAGCGATCGAGCGCCTCCTGCAACTGATCCATGAGGCGCTGAATCTCGGCATCGTCCGCGCCCCGGTTCAGGGCTTCCATGAGCTGTTTCTGGATCTCGCGCAGGTCGCGCTCGGCGATGGCCAGTTCGCCCTCTTCGATATGCAGGGCCGTGTCCCAGAGGAGCTGCTGGACCTCGATCACCGCCTCGGGCCTACGGTCGTGGATCAGACGCCGCTCGGCCGAGCGGATGGCCAGCGCGACGACGATATCGTGGAAGTAATGCTCGGGGCGTTCGTAAATCTCCGACAGGGCGCGAACCACGGGCAGGCGGCCCTCGGGGTTGAGGGTCAGCTGCTTGCGCAGTTCCACCAGCGCGCGGGCCACGGGATGGTTGAAGATGCGCTCGGGTATGACCGTGCGTATCGGGTCGCTTTCGGCGCGCTGGCCGGTTGCGTCCTCGGCAACCAGGCGGATATCGACAGCCAGGCCAGCCCAGGGGTGGGGTGTCAGGTCATGGTAGCTGGTGCCTTCCGCCGTGCGCAGGCCGGGGCCCGGCAGCGCCAGATTCAGCTCCATGGGTTCGGCCTTGGGATCGTCCAGCCGGCGGATGATCGCGCCCACGGCGCTCAGGCCGTAATCGTCCGAGGCCAGATAATCGATCCTGAGCGTGGCCCGTTCGGTGCGCGCCGGCGCCGAGAGAAACTCGATCTCCGGCGGTTTGTCGGGCATCAGGGCCAGGCGCCAGGCGGCAAGCTCCAGCTTATCCTGCATGATCGCCAGACGCTCGCCCCCGGTGAGCTCGGCCTCGACCTTGTAGGCGTCCCTGGTGACCGCGACAAAGGGCGTGGAGGCGTCTCCGATGACGAGCGTGGGCAGGCCACGGCCGCCTTCCAATTGGGCCAGCACGCGGCTGCCCAGGGGCACGCTGAGCGCTTCCTCGCCCGACGTGGCGGGGTCGAGGAAGAGGGGCGCCAGGGCCGTATAGGCGGGCGGCGTGATCCAGACGTCGAGACGGGTCGGCGGCGCGGCCGCGAAAGCGGAAAGCTCGGGCGTCACCGCCCGCTGCAGACGGCCGGGCCAGTCCTCCCGGGCCGCCACCAGGGCGATCACCAGGAGAAGCCCAAGGGCGGTGCGCAGGGCGAAGGGATCGACCGCGGCCAATCCGGCCCGCGGCAGGCCGAGCCGAAGCTTGCGCAGCTGGGCGGCGAGGCGCCTGCGGTGCAGATCCCAGAGCCCGGCCGAGTCCCGGTCCCCCGCCCCGGCGGCGAGCTCGTCGTCGAACGTGGTGAGCGGCCGATGGGCCAAACCGCTATCGATCTCCAGCCGGCGGCGTCCCTGTTCCAGGCTCGGCCAGCGCAGGCCGCGCAGGGCACGGGCCGCGGCGAGGCCCAGGCCCGCCGCGAAGGCGATAAGCAGGATCACGTGCATCCAGCCGGGCAGGAATGGCAGGAGGTCCAGAAGTGCGATGGCCAGGAACAGCCCGGCGATCCCCACGGCCGGCCAGACGGCGGGCCAGACGCGCTCCCAGAAGAGCGCCGTCCGCGCCAGGACCAGCAGGGGGCCCAACCATCGGAGCCTCGGGGTCGCGGCATCGGTCCGGGGATGGTTTTCCCTGGTCACCTTGGGTTTTCGATCCTCACACCATGCTGTTCAGGCGGCACCGCGCGATGCCTTCGCCGGGGCGGCCTCCAGCCAATCCGGGATGCGGTCCTCGGCGATCACGGTCTCATGATCCAGCCGGGGCCTTACGATAGCGTAATCACGGCCACGCACCAGCACCTCCGGCGCCGGCAGGCGGCAGTTATAGCCCGAGGCCATGACCGCGCCATAGGCGCCCACGGCGTGGATGGCCAGCAGCTCCCCCGCCTCGACCGGCGGCAGATTTCGCTGGCGGGCAAAGGTATCGGCGGTCTCGCAAATGGGACCCACGACATCGACCGGCCCGGTTTCGGCCCCCGGCGACGGTTCTGCGGCCGGAGTGATCTCGTGCCAGGCGTCGTAGAGCGTGGGCCGGATGAGGTCGTTCATGGCCGCATCCACCACCAGGAAGCGCCGTTCCGCTCCCTCCTTGACGTAGAGCACGCGGGTAACCAGCAACCCCGCGTTACCGACCAGGAGCCGCCCCGGCTCGAAGATCAATTCGGCGTCCAGCCCCGCAGTCAGCTCCCGCACGATCCCGGCGTAGGCGGCGAGATCAATGGGTGTTTCTTCGCGGTAGCGAATCCCCAGCCCACCGCCGAAATCGAGGCGCTTGAGCGGCAGGCCACCGGCCTTCAACTCGCGGTACAGCTCGACAACCTTGGTAAAGGCGGTGCGGTAGGGCTCCAGGTCGGTCAACTGCGAGCCGATGTGCACCGCCAGCCCCTCGAGCGACAGGCCGGGCAGTTCGGTGGCCCGGGCGATGGCCGCGCGCGCCCGATCCAGGTCGATGCCGAACTTGTTCTCGGCCTTGCCGGTGGAGATGTGCGCGTGGGTGCGCGCATCCACGTCCGGATTGAGGCGCAGCGCGATGGACGCGCGCAGCCCCTTGCCGGCGGCGACCCGCGAGAGCGTTTCCATCTCGGGCAGGGATTCAACGTTGAACTGAAGGATGCCCGCCTCCAGCCCGAAGGCCATTTCTTCGGGCGTCTTGCCCACGCCGGCGAAAACGATCTTCCCGGGCGGCACGCCGGCGGCCAGCGCCCGGCGCA
>JAZGBC010000209.1:0-17471 GCA_036444495.1 Kiloniellales bacterium | reverse complement strand
GACATCACCTTTACCGATGCCCTGAGCCTCACCACCGCGGGTGCAACGCTCACGGTCAATGCGTTTAATGCCATCAATGTGGACAACACGATCACCACCAGCAACGCCGACGTCACCCTGACCAGCGGCACGGGCGATATCACCTTCCTGGCCACCGGCGATGTGTCATCCACCGGCGGCGACGTCACGATTTCCTCCACCGGCGGCGGGGCGATCGTCATGGTCGCCGGCACCGTGATCGACGCCGGCAGCGGACTCATCGATATCAACTCCACGACCGCCGGCCTGACCCTGGGACAGCTCGACACCACGAGCGCGGCCACCACCGACGGGGCCGAGGCGATCCGCCTCTCCGCCGGCGGGGGCATTGGCTTTTCCTTTCTCAGCAACATTACGGCCAACGGCAATATCGTGGTCCAGGGCGCCGCGGTAGGCACGACGCTGACCGTCGGCGGGGCGGGTCTCGGCAATTTCCTGGCCGGGGGTACGCTGATCATCGGGCGCGACGACGGCACCTCGACCCTGACGGTCACGGCCTCGACGCTCAACAGCGCCACGGAATTCCGCAACGACGCCGATATCGACATCCAGGGCACCATCACCAACTTCAACGCCGGGGACGCCACGACCCTGGACGCCGGTAGCGGAGATATCCTGTTCACGGGCGGCGGCGGGACCCGGATTACGAGCAATGCGGGCGATATCACCCTGTCCAGCACCCTGGAGCTCGACGGCAGCGCCTACACCCTCACGTCGAACAACGGCGACATCTCGCTCAGCGCCATCACCGACGGCTCGGGCGGTGGCTCGGACCTGACCGCCGATGCGGGCACCGGCGCCTATAGCCACAGCAGCGCGAACCTCAACGCGGGCGCGGGCATACTCACGGCGACCGGCGCGACCGTCGGCATCGGCAGCAGCCTGATCGCCGACACGGCCACCCTGAACGGCACCGCCACGGGCAGCGGCCTGAATGTGGGTTCGCTCACGATCACGGGATCCGGGGCCACGCTCTTCGGCACGGTCAACGGCAAGAGCGGCGACTTCGCCGCCGCGCAGGCCACCATGCCGGACGCCGATACACACACGATCAACGGCTGCACGGTAAGCACCTGCCCAGTGGAGGAAGTGACCGAGCCCGAGGCCGAGTTGCTCGACGTGGTCTACGCCACGACCTCCTCAACCGATAGCGGCAGCACCAGCACCGGCGATAGCCTGCTCAGCGTGGACAGCGATCCCGTGGCGACCGACACGGCCACGACCGATGTGTCCTCGGATTCCGGCACGGATTCCGGCGGCACGGTCGAGTCCGGCGATTGGGCGACCGGTTCCTTCGATCCGCTGGCCTCGGACCCGGTGATGTCCACCAGCTTCACGCTCAGCCTGGCCGATTTCGCGCTGCGGCTGGAAGAGGCAGAACTCGATGACGCGGAGCTGCTGATGAGCACCGAGAACGCGGAGGACCCCGCGCTCGCCGCTCTGACGCAGGACTTGCTGCTTCTACTGGGCGAATACGAGCTCGTCTTGGCCGATTCCGTGCCGACCGACGCCTTCAACGGGATCGCGGCGGTGGTAATTCCCGACCTCGTGAGCTTCGAGCCCAAGGGCGCCGAGGAAAATGAGGACACCTTCCTGGCCTACCTGCCTTCGGGCTTCGCGCTCTATCAATACTGAGAACGGAACAGACCGCGTGAATCGCCGGGCGCACCATATGGCAGGCTTTCGCAAGGTCAGAGGCGTAGTGGCCGCCGGGCTCCTGCTGGTCCTCTGCGCCGCATCGGCCGGTCCCCTGGCGGCCGCAACGGACGGCCCGGACGACGGGCCGGCGCGCTACCGGGAGCTGCTGCAGAGCGGCAACCTCAACAACAATCTTGGGCGCTTCGAGCTTGCCGAGCAGGCGTTCCGCGATGCCTTGGCGGCCTGCGAGAACGCCTTTGGGCCCGAACACCCCGACTGCGCGGATCCCATGACCCGTCTCGCGCTCGAGATCAGCAACCAGGAACGCTTCGAGGAGGCCGAACTGGTCTTCCAGCGCGCCGAGTCCCTCTCACGAGAGGCCAGCTCGCCGCTGGATCATCCCCGCTACCTGACCTACCGGGCCATGGGCATGGCCAACCGCCGGCGGTTCTCCGAGGCCTTCGACCTGGTGACCGAGGCCAATCAGCGCCGTCAGGGTGTGATCCAAACCACGGCCGCCGCCGCGGCCAAGGGCGAGTCAGGCGCCCGGCAAGCCTTGGATCACGGCATGGCCGACCTGGCCCACGGCCTCTATGTCCAGGCCGGCATGGCGCTGCGCCTGGGCAGGCCGGAGGACGCCAAGGTGACCGCGCATCTGGCGCGGCGGCTCGTCCTCCGGGTCGACGGCGTGCCCAAATGGTGGACAGCGGTCATCGACGAGCTGCTGGCGGTCATCGATCTGCGCCAGGGCAACATCGAAGCCGCGGAGGAGCGGCTCAAACTGGCGCTGGAGACCAAGCGGGTGGCGCTGGGCAACACCCGGGCGGTGGCGCTTTCCCACCTGACCCTGGGCGCGGTCTACAACGAGGGTCAGCGCGACCTGGACGCCCTCCAGGCCATGCGGCCGGGCCTGGCCATCGTCAACGAAGAACTGGGCGAGGTACCGGGAGTCGACGTCGAGCGCCTGATCCCCTTCCTGCGCTCCGCCCACAGCGAAACACTGCGGGAGACGGACAAGCGGGCCGCGCTCAGCGCCGAGATGTTCGTCGCCAGCCAACTGGTCCGCTCCGGCGGCACCGCCAAGGCGGTAGCCCGCATGGCCGCCCGCTTCGCCAGCGGCCGACCCGAGGTCGCGGCGCTGGTCCGGCAGGCGCAGGAGGCCGCGCGCCGGCGCGATCAGCTGCGCCTCGACCTGGGCCGCGCCGCCATTTCGCGCGCTGGCCAGGGCAGCGAACGCCGCCTGGCGGACCTGCGTAAGGCCTATGCCGAAGCGGTGAAATCGGCAAGCACCCTGGAAAAGGACCTGGCCGAGGCCTTTCCCGACTATGCCCGTCTGGCCATTCCCTCGCCCGTCCCCGCCAAGCGCCTGGGCGAGTTGCTCGGTCCCGATGAGGCCCTGCTGCACATTGTCCTGGGGGAGGAGGAAAGCTTCGGTTTCCTGGTCCGGGGAGATGCTATCCTGGCCGCGCCGCTCGGTATCGGCAGGGCGGATATCGAATCCGCGGTACGCGAACTGAGGCAGCCCTTCGAGGAGCAGGGCGCCAGCATTCAGCCCTTCGACATGGCGGCGGCGCACGCGCTCTACCGCCGTCTCTTCTCGCCCTTCGAGGAACAGCTTGCCGGGGTGCGGCACCTGATCGTGGCCCCCTCCGGCGCCCTGCTCAGCCTGCCCTTCTCCCTGTTGATTACGCAACCCACGACCGGCCTGGGGCCGACGGACTACGCGCGGGCCGCCTGGCTCACCAAGGACATGGCCGTGAGCGTCATGCCCTCGGTGCGCGCCTTCGCCGACCTGCGCGGCCTGGTCAAACCCTCGACAGCGCCCCTGCCCTTCCTCGGCTTCGGCGATCCGGCGGTGTCCGGCGGCAAGGGAATGAGCGCGCTTGCCGCGTACTGCCGCACGGGCGGAGCGATCCCACCCGAGCTTCTGCGCGGGCTCCTGCCCCTGCCCGAGACGGCACAGGAACTGCGCCACGTGGCGGGAGTCCTGGGCGCGAAGCCGGACGCACTCTTTCTGGGCAATGACGCGACCGAGGAGAAGCTGCGCGGGCTCGACTTGGATCAGTACCGCATCCTCTACTTCGCCACCCACGGGCTCCTGCCCGGGGAGCTTCGCTGCCAGGCAGAGCCCGGCCTGGCGTTCTCCCCGCCCCAGGGGCCCAACGACGATCCGGCCCGCGACGGCCTTCTGGACGCCAGCGAGATCGCGAATCTCAAGCTGGACGCCGAGCTGGTGGTGCTTTCCGCCTGCAATACGGGCGGCGGCGGCTCCGGCCAGTTCGGCGGCGAGGCCCTGTCCGGGCTGGTGCGCGCCTTCTTTCAGGCCGGGGCCCGGTCGCTGCTCGTCTCCCACTGGCAGGTCGATTCCATAGCGACCACGCGCCTGATGAGCGGCCTGTTCGACCGCCTGGCCGCCGATCCGGCCGGTGGCGCGGCCGAGGCCCTGCGCCGGGCCCAGATCGCCCTCATTCAGAACCCCGAGACGGCCCATCCGGCCTTCTGGGGCGCCTTCACCCTGGTCGGCGCCAGCGCCGGCGGCGGCGATCGCCCGGCGCTGAGCGCCCTGGAGCAGGAAAGCGGCGGATAGAGGCCAAATAAGGGTGAGAAAATGGAACATTTCAAGAACATTATTTCCCTATTTGTTAGCAACTCTTTAAGCTCATTGGCGGCAAGATGTTGATTCCTAATGGAAAGATTGGATTTTATCGAACCGTCCCGGCGGCTAGTTCCGCGCGGGCGGCGTCCGGTAAATCCAGGGAGGAGAAGAAAATGAGGCACATGTTGTATCTGGCGCTGAGCGCCCTTTTGGTCGTTGGCATGGCGGCTCTGCCTGCCAAGGCCCAAACGAACGGCCAAATGGTCGTGATCAAGGCATCCGGCGTGGCCCTGCAGGAGGGCCAGGTCATCGACGGCAGCCAAGTGCTGAAGCTGGATGCGGGAGCATCGGTTACCCTGATCGGCAGTAACGGCTCCACCGTCACCCTGACCGGGCCCTACCAACAGGCCCCCGTCTCCGGCATGGCGGGTAAGGCCGAGGACCCGACCATCGTGAAGGCCCTGGGCAAGCTTCTGTCCAGCCGCAAGTTCTCCACCGCTTCGCTCGGTGTGGTCCGCTCCGCGACCGCGCAGACGGGTATAGCCCATCTCGACGACCCCTGGATTGTGAGCGTGGAGTCTTCGGGCGCCCGCTGCATCCGCCCGGGCATCGTCGTGCTCTGGCGCGAAGATTCCAGCACGGACAGCACGGTGACGATTTCGCGGGGTAGCGCCAGCCTGACGGCGCAGGCCGACTGGGCCGCCGGTGATAACGTGCTGCCGCTGGCCAGCGAGCGGTTCCGCGATGGCGGAACTTATAAGCTGGATGTCGACGGCAACAAGGTCGCCTTTACGGTCTACGTGCTTCCGGAAGAGTACAGGGAACCGGGCCAACAGGCGGCCTGGATGATCCAGTCCGGTTGCAAGAACCAAGCTCTCGCGCTTGTCGACGCGATCGGATAACAGCCCATGCGCTCGCGCGCCACAAACATAACAACGACTGGAGGCAGCAAGACGGCACGGTCCATGGCCTCGCCCTAGGAAAGGCCGTGCACATGACGCGCGAGCTAACAGCAACTCGCTTCTCCCCTTCTATGGCCCGCGGGCCGGTGAAAAAGCCGGCCCGGGGCTGTTTCTTTGCGTCTAACCACGCGGCGAGCCGGCCATGACCTGGATCGTGACAACCTGGTCGGGACTTCATGGCGCGCTCGCGGACCTGCCAAGGCGCCTCTGGACCATGCTGGCCGTGGTCTGGATCCTGTGCGTGGCCGGAGGGCTGATCCTGCCCCGCGGCGTTCAGATCTTCGACTTCGTGGAGAAGTGGATTTCCGACCTGCGCGTGGCCGCGCTCACCCCTCCCATCGCGCAACGCAGCGACATCGTCCTGCTCACCATCACCGAGGAAACGCTCGCCCAGTTCCCCTACCGCTCGCCCTTCGACCGTGCCTTCCTGGCCGAGGTTATCACGCTCTTGGATGCCGCCGGCGCGCGTGCGGTCGGGCTCGATATCCTGGTCGATCAACCGACCGAGGCAGACAAGGACGCACGATTGGCCGAGGCCGTGGCCAAGGCGCGCATCCCGCTCGTCTTCGGCTGGGCTGACCGGGAAGACGGCTTGACGAGCGGACAGTCGGAATTCCTCCAAGACTACCTGCCGGAGGCGATCAAGGCCCACGTCAACCTGGTCAAGGACGACCGGGACGGGACCGTGCGCTGGACCTTCCCGGGCCGGGAGACGGCAGAAGGTTTCCGCCCCAGTTTCGCCAATGCGCTGGCCCAGATCGCCGGTGTCGAGGTGCCGCGCGAACGCAGGCGCCTGCTCTATCGCCGGGGCACGGATGGCGGCGTGGCTCCCTTCCCCACCTTCCCGGTGCATCTGGTCAAGGTGCTGCCGCAAGAGTGGTTCGCCCGAAAGATCATTCTCATTGGCGCGGACCTCGCGACCGAGGACCGGCATCGCACGCCTTACGCCACCATGCTGGGCAACCACGACGGCTCGGTCCCCGGCGTGGTCATTCATGCCCTGGCGCTGGCCCAGTTCCTGGACGGCGAGGAGTCGCGCGAAGGCGGTCTTGCCCTCGAAGTCTTTGTCCTCGGCTTGGCCACCGCGCTCGGCATCGGGCTGGCGCTGCTCGGAATCTCGGTCCTGATCAAGGTCTCGCTTGGCTTCGCCGTACTGACGGGGCTCTGGTTCGTGGGGTTCGGGCTCTACGCCTGGGGCGGGCCGCTGATGCCCGTCTTCGTGCCCAGCGTGGCCCTGGTTATCGCCGCCGGCATCGTCAACGCCATCACCAGCCAGCAATACAAGACCGAGAAGGAGATGGCCGAAATGGCGGTGCGGGCCCGCTCCGAGTTCCTGGCCATGATGAGCCACGAAATCCGCACGCCCTTGAACGGCGTTCTCGGCGTCATCGAGTTGCTCCGGGATTCCTCGCTCAACAAAGAGCAGCATCAGATGGCCACGATCATCCAGGATTCCGGGCGCTCCCTGCTGCGCATTCTCAACGACATCCTGGATTTCTCCAAGATCGAGGCCGACAAGGTGGACATTCACCCGGAGCCCACCTCGCTGCTCCGCCTGACCGACGGCATCATCGCCACCTTCGCCACGCTCGCCGAGAAGAAGGGTGTGGGCCTGGAGTTCGAGATGGACGAGGAGCTGCCGGATTGGGTGACCATCGACCCGCTCCGGCTACGTCAGGTGCTGATTAACCTGATCGGAAACGCCATCAAGTTCACCGAGCAGGGCTCGGTCAAGCTGGTGTGCCGGAGGGCCACGGGACCCGAGGAGGCGGAGGAGATGCTCTTCATCGTCCAGGATTCGGGCATCGGCATGTCGCAGAAGGCCGTGGACCAGCTATTCCAGCCCTTCACCCAGGCCGATGGTTCGACCACCCGGCGTTTCGGCGGCACCGGTCTGGGCCTGTCCATTGCCCTCAAGCTCATCGGCCTCATGGACGGGCGGATCGACGTACAGAGCAAGGAGGGCAAAGGCAGCACCTTCTCGGTTTCGCTGCCCCTGCTCGAAACCGACCCCCCTGCCGGAGGCGCCGAAGCGGCCCTGCCCGAGATCGTCGTGCAGAACCTGGCCGCCTCCTCCACGCTCGACTTTTCCAAGAGCGGGACGGAAGGGGGCCGGCGGGTCCTGGTGGCCGAGGACGACCCGACCAGCCGCTGGCTGGTCTACCGCCAGCTTACCCAACTGGGCTTCGATGCCGAGTTGACCGAGAACGGCCGGGCCGCCTTCGAGGCCTTCCAGAAGGCCGACTACGAGGCGGTCATCACGGACTTCCACATGCCCGAGATGGACGGCCTGGAGCTCACTCGCGCTATCCGCAACCTGGAGGCCGATAGCGCGCGGCGCGTGCCCGTGCTGGTACTCAGCGCCGATGCCCTGCCCAGCACGGTGGAAGAGTGCCGCAAAGCGGGCGTCGATGATGTGATGACCAAGCCGACCCAGCTTTCCATCCTGCGCGAGCGGATGACCCATTGGCTCGGCCCGCTTGACGAGACGGCGCCCGAGACGCCGCAATCCGCCGTCCCAATCGAGCCCCAGGCCTCCCACCAACAGAATGGCGAGGCGCCCGTCCTGGACTTCGAGGTCTTCGTCGAGATGTTCGGCGGCGTGAACGACGAGGTGAAGGAGGCGCTGGCCGGGTACCTGGAGGGCGGCGCGGAACTGGCCGAGGCCATTGTCCGGCACGCCGCCAAACAGGATGCGGCCGCACTGTCCAAGACGGCGCACCGCCTGGCCGGGGAATCCCTGTCCGCGGGGGCGGTCGCCCTGGGCAACCTGTGCCGCGAGCTGGAAGGCGCGGCCGACGAAGGCGATTGGCAGAAGATCGGGGATCTGGAACCTCGGGTCGGCGGCGCGTTCGAAGAGGTCAGGCGGGCGATCGACGACCTTTAGCTATTCTCGGGATGTTAACGATTTTTAGTTATTTAGGTCCGATCGGGCCGCTTTAAGGAGAACCCTGGAGGCTGAGGCAGGAGCGGAAAGATGAACTTTGAAGATATCAGCGTGCTCGTGATCGACGACTCGAAATTCATTCGGGACACGATCCGGCGCATCCTACGCAACATCGGGGTTAACAAGATCGGCCTGGCGTCCAACGGCATGCGCGGACTCAAGGCGCTCACGGAGGACGACTACGACGTGATCCTCTGCGACTTGAGCATGGAGCCCATCAACGGCATGCGCTTCGTGGAATTCCTGCGCAAGCACGACAAGAAATCCCTACGGAACCTGCCGGTCATCATCCTGACCGTGCACAACGAGAAGGAAATTGTCGAAAAAGCCGTCGAACAGGGCATCAACGGCTATCTGCTCAAGCCGGTCTCGATTCAGACGGTCAGGGAACGGATCGAACAGGTGCTCAGCGATCCCGATAACCCGCAGCAGATGACACTCTGACGCTCTCCCGGGAGGGGTGTTAATTCCCCGCGCCTCCCCGTTCGATAAGCCTCAGGAAATTATCCATCGAAGCCCAGTGCCAGAAAACGAGCGGCAACCAACCTTGCCGCCGCCACTCCAGGATCGCCTCGTCGGGCAGGGCATTGAACTTATCTTCGTCGATGATGCGCAGGCCGGTCAGGAGCTGCGGGTCGCCCGACGGCAGGTCCAGACGAATCTCCTTGGAATCCAGAAGCTCCCGTCTCCTCACCTCCTCGACAAAAGCCGAGGTCAACGGCGCCTGTTGCTGAAAGGCGGCGCAGAGCTCGTTCATCTCCATGGTGCGGGCGCTCGGCGTGCCGTCCGTGAATAAAGCCGCCGCCTCGGGGTCCGCCGCCATATCCACGATAAGATCGCTGGCGCCGTCCACATAGAGGATGGTCTCGGCCTGGCCTTTGGGTTGCCCGATGGCGAAGGGGTAACGCCGCACGTAGGACGGGATATAGGCGCCCTGGGCCCAGTGGCCATCACCGTCCACGAAGAGATTCTCCCCGTCCCGATAGCCGAGGATGGCGAGCGGCATGGCCCCTTCGTCATCGGAAAAGATGATCGGATAGCTCGCCGCGGCAAGCCGGAATTCCTGCGTGTGGATAACCACCGCGTGCGCCTCCGCGGCAAAGCGGTAGTCGATGGGCTGCTTCAGGCCCTTGTCCCCATGCGCGGTCTTATGCAGCGGCTGAGGCTTCTTGTAGAACATGGGCAGGGGCTGCTGCCCGCCCTGCGGCACGAACTGCTCCTTACCCGCCGCCCCATCCGGGCCGGTCTGCTTTGCCATCGCGGATCAGCCTTCCTGAACCCTTCGGCCCGCGTCCCCTTCGGCTTGACTGCCGCGAAACCATACGACAGTGCGGCGGCAACGGCCATCGGGCAATTCTTTGGTATGAGGAGAGGAGGGATCGTGACCGCCGTGCCTCTGCCGCCACATTGACAGGCCCCGTCGTTCTGCCATGAATAACGGTCGGCCCCTAGTGTGATGGTTCCGAATTTCGGCATATTCAGTGTGCCGAATTTCGGAAGCTGAATCACACTAGATTTAAATAGTTAGTGGCCTGCTTATCTCTGAAGTTCATCGTATGAACTTCAGAGGCAGGACACTAGGGCCGAACGGGGTTGGCGAAGAATAACCAAACCAAGAACCGCATGGCCGGACCGCTTCTGAAGATCGAGAATCTGCGGATCGAGTTTCCCACACGCCACGGGACGCTGCTCGCCATCGACGATATCTCCTTCGAGATCGCCGAGGGCGAGATCCTGGGGGTGGTCGGCGAATCGGGTGCCGGCAAGTCGATCACGGGCATGTCGATCATCGGGTTGCTCGACCCACCGGGGCGGGTGGCTGGGGGGCGGATCACGCTGGAGGGGCGGCGCATCGATAACCTGTCTTACGAGGAAATGCGACGCATCCGCGGCAAGAAGATCGGCGCCATCTTCCAGGACCCGCTGACCAGCCTGAACCCGCTTTACACCATCGGCCGGCAGCTCATCGAGACCATCCAGACCCACACGAAGTTGAGCGCGGCCCAGGCCCATCGGCGCGCCATCGAGCTCCTGGAGGAGGTGGGCATCCCGGCGGCCGAACGGCGCATCGACGCCTATCCGCACCAGTTCTCGGGCGGCATGCGTCAGCGGGTGGTCATCGCGCTGGCGCTCTGCGCCAAGCCGCGCCTGATCATCGCCGACGAGCCCACGACCGCCCTCGACGTCTCGGTCCAGGCACAGATCATCTCGCTCTTGAAGCAGCTCAGCCGCGAGCACGGGGCCGCGGTCATGCTGGTCACCCACGACATGGGCGTGATTGCCGAGACCACGGATCGGGTGGCCGTCATGTACGCCGGCCGCATCGCCGAGATCGGGCCGGTGGATCAGGTGATCAAGCACCCCAAGCACCCCTATACCGTGGGGCTCATGGGCTCGATCCCCTCGACCAGCCACCGGACGGAACGCCTGGTCCAGATAGAGGGCGCCATGCCGCGCCTGACCGACATACCAACGGGCTGCGCCTTCAACCCGCGCTGTCCCAAGGTGCTGGAGCGCTGCCGGGTGGAGCGGCCCGAACTCGCCGCGGTCGAGGACTCGCGGGCCGCCTGCTGGCTCTACGGCGATAAGGCGCCGGCCCATGTCTGAGGCCGCCCTCCGGCAGTCCCCCGAGGCCGGGGCGCCGCTCGTCTCCGTGCAGAAGCTGGCGCGCTATTTCGACGTATCCAAGCCCCTGCTCAACCGCGTGCTGGAGCGCGAGGAGCGCCTGGTCCTCAAGGCCGTGGACGGCATCTCCTTCGACATCCCCCGGGGCAGGACCTTCGCGCTCGTGGGCGAATCGGGCTGCGGCAAGTCGACGGTCGCTCGCTGCATCGTCGGGCTCTACCGGCCGAGCGCCGGCGCGATCCTGTTCGACGGGGTCGACATGGCGGCGCTGAAGTCCCGGCATGAAATCATGCCCCTGCGCCGCCGCCTGCAGATGATCTTCCAGGACCCCTACGCCAGCCTCAACCCGCGCTGGCGCATCGCCAATATCATCGCCGAGCCCATCGTGGCACACCGCCTGATGAGCGACCGCAAGGCGATCCGCGCCCGGGTTGACGAGCTGCTGCGCCACGTGGGTATGGCGCCCAAGGACGGAGAGAAGTTCCCGCACGAGTTCTCCGGCGGGCAGCGCCAGCGCATCTCCATCGCGCGCGCGCTCGCCAGCAACCCGGAGTTCCTGGTCTGCGACGAGCCCACCTCGGCGCTCGACGTCTCGGTGCAGGCGCAGATCCTCAACCTCATGACCGATCTGCAGGCCGAGCTCGGCCTGACCTACCTGCTGATCTCCCACGATCTGGCCGTGGTCTACAACTTCGCCGACGAAGTGGGGGTCATGTACCTGGGGCGCCTGGTGGAGCAGGGCGCGGTCGAGGAGTTGTTCCGCGCGCCCCGGCACCCCTATACGCGCATGCTGCTGGACGCCATTCCCGATCTGGACATGACCGGGCGGGCGCGCACGCCGGTGGCCGGCGAGGTGCCCGACCCCATCGACCCGCCGCCGGGCTGCGCCTTTCACCCGCGTTGCCCGCACGCCGACGAGCGCTGCCGCACGGAGGCGCCGGTCTCGATCCGCACCGCAGACCGGCAGGTCGCCTGCCACGGTATCGAGGAAGGGCGGATTAGGGTGGGGGAACGGGTGGTGGCTCAAAACAACGCCGTCTCGGTGGATTGACGCGGCGCTTGGAGTTGCGCCCCGAGCTACCTTTACACTACCCGGCGACCGCGCCCTCGAGTGGCGCGCCGGCCTTTTTCCAGGCATCCAAGCCGCCCTTGATGTGGCAAGCGTTGGTCAGCCCGACCTCCTGCGCCGCCTCCACCGCCATGGCCGAGCGCTCGCCGTAGGCGCAGTAGAAGACCAGGCGCTTGCCGGTGGCGGTGGCCAACTCGTGCAACAGGCCGCTAGGGCCGAGGTTCGCGTCCAACTCCGGATAGGGCGCATGCACCGAGCCCGCGATCTCGCCGTGGCGCTCGCGCTCGGATTTGTCGCGCAGGTCCACGAGCACGAGGTCCGTCTGCCCAATCAAGCCCTTGGCCTCCCCGGCCGTCAGCGACCAGCCGCGCGCCTCTATCTCGTCCTGCGACAGGCCCTGGCGCAGGTTGACCGGCACGGCCACGTCCATCTGCTTCGGGTCGGGCAGGTTCAGGTTGTTCATGATCTGGGCGTATTCCTCGGCCGAGGCCACCTGCAGGCGCGGGTTGAAGGCCCTCTCCTCGCCGATGGTGGAGACCGTGTCGCCCTTGTAGTCGTGCCCGGGGTAGACCAGCGTCTCATCGGGCAGTGTCAGGAGCTTGTTGAACAGCGAATCGTAGGCCGCGTAGGGGTCGCCGTGCTGGAAGTCGGTGCGCCCCGTGCCGCGAATGAACAGTGCATCGCCGGTGAAGACCCTATCGCCCATGAGGAAGCTATAGGAATCGTCGGTGTGGCCCGGGGTATAGAGCGCCGTGAGGCCGATCCCCTCGATCTCGATCCGGTCGCCGTCGCCCACGCGCTGCGAGACCACGTCGACCTTGGCCTCCTGCCCCATCACGGTGATACAGCGCGTGCGGTCGCGCAGCGCACCCAGCCCGGTGATGTGATCGGCATGCACGTGGGTATCCAGCGCCTTGACCAGTTTCAGGTCCAGCTCCTCCAGCAGTTGGATGTAGCGGTCCACCTTCTCCAGCACAGGGTCGATGATCAGCGCCTCGCCGCCGGGGCGGCTGCCGATGAGGTAGGTATAGGTGCTGGAAACGCTTTCGAACAACTGGCGGAAGATCATTGGAGCCTCCCCGAAGACCGCATTTGCCAAGCCCGGCCACGGCGTTGGAAGCTTAACCAAATGCGGCTTGCCAGACCAGCAACGGAATGGGTGATTGGCGTGGCGCCAGCCACAGGCGCGGTGGATTACGGCGACCCGCCGGAAGCCGCTTCACCGGTACCACTCTCTTCGATGAATCGTACGGTCCGTTCCGCTGGGAATCGCACCGTCACCGTGGTCCCGACCCCTACCTGGCTTTCCAGGTCGAAGGTTCCGCCATGGAGCTCGACCAGCGACATGGTAAGCGGCAATCCGAGCCCAGTGCCCTCGGCTTTGCGCCCACGATCAGCGCCCACCTGACCAAACCGGGCGAGCGCCCGAGGCACGTCCTCCGGTGCAATGCCTATCCCCGTATCGGCGACCCGAATGACATGGCCATCTTCCGGAACATGCCTGACGCTGACGGTAACCCGGCCGCCCGGCGGCGTGAATTTGACGGCATTGGAAAGAAGGTTCACCAAAATCTGTTTGAACATGCGCCTGTCAGCCCGCAGGTCCGGTAGCCCATAATCCGGTATATCCGTGTCCAGTTCGACTTGGGCCGCGCCGGCCCGCTCGATCGTCAGCCTAAGGCAAGAGTCGATTGCCTTGGACAACTCGATGGTTTCCTCGTGCAGCTCGACGTTACCGGTTTCGATCTTCGACAAATCGAGGATGTCGTTGATGAGCTCGAGCAGATGTTGACCGGAGTCGTGAATGTCCTTGGCGTAGTCATGGTATTTTCGGATTTCGAGCGTACCGAAAAGCTCGTTCCGGATGATCTCCGCGAACCCGATGATGGCGTTGAGCGGGGTGCGCAGTTCGTGGCTCATATTGGCCAGGAACTCCGATTTCGTGCGGTTGGCGACCTCCGCTTCCTCCTTGGCTAAGGAAAGGGCTTCTTCGGCCCGCTTGCGTTCGGTGATGTCCTGGGTCGTCCCGGCAACAAGGATCGGTTTGCCGGCCTCGTCCAGGCTAACTTCACCCTGCTCATGCAGAACCCGTACGGTACCATCCGGCAAAAGGATTCGGTATTCCAGGCTGAACGGCTGCTTGTTCTTGGGCAGCGCCTCAATCACCTTGTCGACGGCCTCCCGGTCGCCGGGATGAACCCGCTGGAGAAATGCTTCGTGAGAAGTGTTCAGTTCTCCCTCCGTCATCCCCAATAACAGGTACATTTCGGCGGACCGGTAGACCTGGTCGGTCGCGAGATTCCACTCCCAATTGCCAACCCCCGCTATACGCTGGGCGTTGGCGAGGCTCGCTTCGCTTTTGCGCAGCGCCTCCTCGGCCTTCACTTGGGCGGTGATGTCGGTACCGGTGCCGCGGTAACCCTTGAAACTACCGTCGTCGCCGAAAAGCGGCTCGCCGCTGATGCTGATATGGACCTTGGATCCGTCACCGGATATGAGCTCATAGCGGAAATCATGGAATGGCCGGTGCGCTTCAAGATCGGCGAAATGCTGACGCCAATGCTCGTCCTCGATGCCCCCCTTCGACAGTTCATCGCGTCTCTTACCGATGAGATCGTCGGGCTTGTATCCCGTGACCTCTAAATTCCGGCCGGAGAAGTAGGAGAACCGCAAATCCTCGTCCATCTCCCAGAACCAGTCAGAGGCGGTCTCGGCGAAGTCCCGGAAACGCTTTTCGCTTTCGATGAGGGCGGCCTCGGCGCGCCTGCGTTCGGCGTTCTCCCGCTCCAATTCAGCGGTGCGCTCCTTGACCCGCCGTTCGAGATCGTCGTGCGCCTCCCGCAGGACCCTCTCCGCCTCCTTGATCTGGGTGATATCGCTGGAAATGGAGCCCACGCCCACGATATCGCCGTCCGGCCCGGGAATGGGGAACTTCACCACCAGGCGCACGGTCATCTCACCTCCGGCGGGTATCTCGTATTCCCGGCTCATGACCTTGCCGGTGCGCAGGACCTCCCGATCATCCGCTTGCGCCTGTTCCGCCATCTCCCTGGGCAGGACATCCTCCGGCAATTTGCCCTTGATGTCTTCGCCGAGCTCCGGATGGAGTTCCATATGCTGCTTGTTCACGAGCAGATAGCGCCCGTCCGCGTCCTTGAGCGAGATCACCGACGGCGAGTTGTCGATGATCACGCTTAGGCGCGCCTCGCTTTCCCGCAGCGCCGCTTCGGCGCGCTCCTTCTCCGTGATGTCGACGACGAGGGCGAAGAAGCCTTTGACTTCCCCGTCTGGCCCGATGTGCGGAACGAAGTTGACGGAAATTATCCGGGATTCGCCATCCGGGAACGAGACGGAGGATTCGTAGCGCACCCGTTTGCCGGAAAGGGCCGCTTCGACGTGCTCTCGGATCTCTTCGTACCGCACCGCGCCAAAAATCTCCCGGATACGGCGACCGAGGATCCGTTCGCGGGGCAGGCGGTACCAGGTCTCGTAAAGCCTGTTGGCGATCTGGAGGTGTTGGTCGCTGTCAACGTAGGAGATGAGCGCGGGAAGGTTGTTCATCACCAGGCGAAGTTGTTCATCGGCTTGCCTCCGCGCCGCTTCCGCCTCCTTGCGCACGGTGAGGTCCCGCAGGCTGCCGATAAATACACGCCGATCCCCGAGCCACATCTCGCCGATCGTCAATTCGAGCGGCAGCGTCGAGCCGTCCTTACGGCGGCCTGCGACCTCGCGCGGGCCGACCCCCAGGATCTTGCTGCGGCCCGTGGCCATATAGGATTGCAGGTACTGGTTATGATTGCCGCCCTCGTCCGGCTCCATCAACATCGTGACGTTGCGGCCGATCAGCTCCTCTTCGCTGTATCCAAAGATTCGCCAGGTGGCGGGATTGACGGTTTCGATCGTTCCTTCCTCATCGATGGTGATGAGGGCTTCCACGACGTTTTCCATGATGCCGTGGATGCGGGCTTCGGATTCCTGCTTCAATCCGCTGTGCGCGGCGCGCAGCGCGTTTTCCGCCCGCTTGGCCCTGGCCAGCAGAAGCGCCGTGACCCAAATCGCGAAAAGGGCGAGGGACCGGTTGACCAAGACCATCCAGTGAACCCCGCCCTCCGGCGAAAGAAGGTAGCCGGCAAGCGTGAGAAGCGAACCTAAGCCAGCCAGCCAAAAGATGTTGCGTAACCCGGGCGACCACCAGGCGAGGAGGACCACGGCGACATAGGGCACGCCGCCCGCCACGCCAAGCGGGAGAAAGAGATCGGCGACGAAAATAATTGCGGCGAGTATGGCCGCGGCGGAAAGGATCCCAGGCTGGATCGCGCGGCCTTGGACAAGATCAAAAGTCCAGCGCTTGGCCGAGCCGAATCCGGACCGGCGGGTCACGAACGAGCGGATACGGGAGATCGTCCCTTTCAAAGCCTTACAATTCCTCACCGTCCTTGCGGAGGCGCTCTGTACCGGCCGGTAGCCACGCTCATGACGGATATCCAGGTTACGGCGCTAGTCCGGAACCTAGCCGCACGAGAACCCACACGCCGTCCGCGAAGCGTGGGGGCTGCGCGGATTTACACCATCTGGGGAAAAATTAATATTCGTAAACAATTACTAAATTACTAACCGGGCTGATCAGGCCGTGGGAATTTCAACCTAGAATCAATGTTTTGTAGCGAACTGCTTGGGTCCAGCCTCCGGCCCTCATACTTCGACGGGCTCAGCATGAGGGCCTCACCCTGAGCTTGTCGAAGGGCGAGGCCCGTATCACGAAAATGCGATAGGCCGGTACTAGGGGGAGTGTCGCGCTGCGAACCACCCGCGGTTCAGCGACTGGATCGCGTGCATGCCCCCCCACCGGCAAGTATCGCCACAGCCCTCACGCCTCGTGCGTGGGCACGACGACCATCTGGGCGACCGTCACATGCGGCGGCTGCTCCAGCGCATAGACGATGGCGCGGGCGATGTCCTCGGCTTCGATCGTCTCCGGAAAACCGTCGTAGAAGGCCTTACCCTTGGCGTCGTCCCCGTGAAAACGCCGCCCGGCGAACTCGGTGCGGGTCAGCCCGGGCAGGATCTCGGTCATGCGCAGGGCCGTGTCCTTGTAGTCCTTGCGCAGCGCGTCGGTGAAGGCGCGTACCGCGAACTTGGTCGCCGCATAGATCGAGCCGCCCGGAAAGGTACGCAGGCCCGCGATCGAGCCCAGGGTCACCACATGGCCGCGGTTGCGCTCCAGCATGCCCGGGATGACCGCGTGGCAGACCCGGATCATGCCGGTCACGTTGGTCTCCACGATACGGGCCCACTCCTCCACGTCGCCCAGGTCGAAGCGCCGCCGCCCGCCTACGTCATGCCCGGCGCAGGCGATCAGGATGTCGATCTCCCGTAGCTCCTGGGGCAGGCTCCCCAGGAGGCCCGCGGTGGCGGCCGGGTCCGTCACGTCCAGCTCCAGGGCATGGGCGCCTCCGCCCAAACGCGCCGCCAGCGCGTCCAGGCGCGCCTTGTCGCGGCTGGCACAGATCACCCGCGCGCCCTTCTCTGCCAGCGCTGACGCGGTCGCCGCCCCGATCCCCGCGCTCGCCCCGGCCACCAGCGCCACGGCGCCGG
>JAZGBC010000208.1:0-14643 GCA_036444495.1 Kiloniellales bacterium | reverse complement strand
CAGGAGCGCGTGGGGCAGCGATGTGGGGCATCGGAAGCCCTGCGCGACGCCGTCCGAAAACCTTGGGAAGCCGCCATCCCGGTCGTGTGGGCGAACCGCCGGAGGGCGTCGGAAAGCCTTGACGATGTGCCGCATCGCCCGCGGCTTCCCTCCTACCCGGCGAATCGCCCGCGCGATCTCTATGGGTCAATACCAGCGAGATTTGGTATAAACACGGGAGCGCGAGGAAGCCGTGCCGGAGTAGAGTAGGCTTATCCCCGGAGAGGCAATCTGCCATGGACATCGACAAGACGCGGGCGAAGCTCTTGCAGGCCACACTGCCCCACGTCGCCTTCGACGGCTGGACGGAAAAGGCGCTGCTGGCCGGCGCGGCCGAGTTGGACCTGGACCAGGCCGAGGCGCTGAACGCCTTCCCGGGCGGGCCGGCGGAGCTCATCGAATACTTCAGCAGCGAGGCTGATCGGCGCCTGCTGGCCGAGCTGGAGAAGCGCGATCTGGCCGGCATGCGCGTGCGAGAACGCGTGGCGCTGGGCGTGCGCCTGCGCCTGGAACAGCTCGCACCCCACCGGGAGGCCGTGCGCCGGGGTCTTGGCTTCCTGTCCCTGCCGCAGCACGTGGGCCTGGGGCTCGCCTGTCTCTACCGTACGGTGGACGCGATCTGGTATGCGGCCGGCGACACCTCGACCGACTACAACTTCTATTCCAAGCGTATTCTCCTGGCCGGGGTCTACTCCTCGACCCTGCTGGTCTGGCTCAACGACCGCTCGGAAGACTTCGCCGAGACCTGGGCCTTCCTCGAGCGGCGCATCGGGGAGGTGCTCAAGATAGGCGGCACCCTGGGCCGCGCGCTCGGCGGCTTCCTCGATCTGCCCGACAGGATCCTGCGCGCCCGCGCCGGGCCGCGTGGGACCAGACCTTCGCGCTGATCCGGATCACTCCTTCGGGCGAATCGTGGTTACGTGCCCCATCTTGCGCCCGGGGCGCGCCTCGGCCTTGCCGTAAAGGTGCAGTTTGGCCCGTGGGTCGTTAAGCGCTGCCTGCGCGCCGAGCGCTTCCTCGCCCAGCAGGTTCTGCATGACCGCGTTCGCCAGGCGCTCGGGCGAGCCCAGTGGCAGGCCGGCCACCGCGCGGATGAACTGTTCGAACTGCGAGGTGGTGCAGGCGTCGATGGTCCAGTGGCCCGAGTTGTGCGGGCGCGGCGCCATCTCGTTGACCAGCACCCGGTCGTCGCGCGTGACGAACATCTCGATGGCGACCAGGCCAACCAGATCCAGGGCCCCGGCCAAGTGCCGGGCGATGCCCTCGGCCTTGTCGCTGACCTTCTCGGACACGCGCGCCGGGACGATGGTCTGGTCCAGGATGTGTTCCCTGTGATGGTTCTCCACCGGCACGAAGATCTCGCGCGCGCCATCGGCACCGCGCGCCACGATGACCGATATCTCCAGCCGGAAATCGATGAATTCCTCCGCGATCAGTCCGACGTCGGCGGCGCCCGAGACCTCAGCCCAGACCTCGTCCAGGTCGCTGTTGGGCCCAATCAGGACCTGGCCCTTGCCGTCGTAGCCGAACTGCACCGTCTTGAGCACGCAGGGGCGCCCCAGCTTGGCCACGGCGGCGCCCAGCTCCTCGGCGCTCGCGACCGCGGCGTAACCGGTGGTGGGCACTTCCTGCGCCGTGCAGAAGTCCTTCTCGCGCAGGCGGTTCTGGCAGATGCGCAGGACCTCGGGCCCGGGACGCAGCGGCACGCGCGGAGCAAGAAACTCCACCGTGGCAAAGGGGATGTTCTCGAACTCGTAGGTGACGACGTCGACGGCTTCGGCGAAGGCCGCCAGCGCCGTCTCGTCATCGTAGGGCGCCACGGTGGCGCGCGAGGTGACCTGGGCCGCCGGTGAATCGGGCTCGGGGCAGTAGACGTGGCAGCGGTAGCCGAGCGCGGCGGCGGCGAGCGCCGACATGCGGCCCAACTGGCCGCCGCCCAGCATCCCGATCACGGCGCCCGGCGGGAGCGCCCCCTTCTCCGCCTCGACCATCAATGCTTAATCTTCGTCCCGTGGTTCCTCGGCGACGCCCGCGGTCTGGCGCGCGCGCCAATCGTCCAGCGTGGCGGCGACCTTCGTATCCTGCAGCGCCAGCACGGCGGCGGCCAGCAGCGCCGCGTTGATCGCGCCCGCCTTTCCAATGGCCAGGGTGCCGACCGGTACCCCGCCCGGCATCTGCACGATGGACAACAGGCTGTCGGTGCCCTTGAGCGCCTTGCTCTCGATCGGCACGCCAAAGACCGGCAGCGGCGTCATGGAGGCCACCATGCCCGGCAGGTGCGCCGCCCCGCCGGCCCCGGCGATGATCACCTGGAGGCCGCGTTCGCGCGCGCTTTCGGCATAGGCCGCCATGCGCTTGGGTGTGCGGTGCGCCGAGACGATGCGGGTTTCGTGGGCGATGCCCAGCGCCTCCAGCGTCTCGGAGGCATGACGCAGGGTCGACCAGTCGGACTGGCTGCCCATGATGATGCCGACCCGCGGGCGATCCTCTGCCATTGCCTTGTCTGTCCTGGGTTTGTCCTGGGTCCTGCCGGGCGTTGAGGGAGCGGCATTATCGGGTTCCGGCCGGAGCGACGCAAGCGGGAGAGCTAAGGAGTCGGTGGACAGCCGTGGACAAGCGGCTCGTTATATGGTGAACGATCCGTTAACGATCTGCGGCGTAGGCTGGTTCCTTCGGCGCCGAGCCCAATCAGGGTATCCAGGGCCATTGGCATCGATCGCCGGGGCCTGTCGAGCGGGAGAATAGGATCATGCGGGTTCGCGACAACGGCGGCACGGATGTGGGGCGAAACATTTCGCCGGCTGGCAGCAGGGACGCCGCCGCGGGCCCGGCCGCGGAGCGCGCCGCCACGGCGGCTGCCCGGCTGGCCGATGTGGCGACCATCATGGGCGTCCCGGAGGTGGAGCTGACCCCCAAGGTGCGCGGCGCCATCGACCGTCTCATGTCCGAGGTGCAGAGGCTGCGCGAGGAACTGGGTCGGGCCAAGCGGCGCATCGGCTTCCTGGAGGGCCTGGCGGACCAGGATCCCCTGGCGCCCGTGCTCAACCGCCGTGCCTTCGTGCGCGAGTTGGCCCGCATGATCGCCTTCGCCGAACGCTACGAGACGCCGGGCAGTGTGCTCTATTTCGATATCGACGGCATGAAACGGATCAACGATGCCCACGGCCATGCCGCGGGCGACGCGGCGCTCAAGCGCGTGGCCGAGGTATTGCTGGGCGAGGTGCGGGCTTCGGACGCGGTGGGGCGCCTGGGCGGCGACGAGTTCGGCGTGCTCCTGGCCCAGGCCGGCGCGGAGATGGCCGGCGCCAAGGCGGCCTCGCTCGCCGCGGCGGTCACCTCCGATCCGGTCGTCCGGGATGGCGCGCCGCTCGATGTGGGCGTGTCCTATGGGATCTATACCTTCGCCGGCGGGGAAGCGGTGGAGGACGCCCTGCACGCGGCCGACCAGGCCATGTACGCCCAAAAACAGGGCCACGGCCTCGCCCGCGCAAAAGCCTGACGGTCCGGGTGCGGCCCCGGCCGAGTGCGGTTCAGGCGATAATATCCGGCAGAAGCTTGCTCTCGATCTGGGTGATCTGATCCTTCAACATCAATTTGCGCTTTTTCAGGCGCTTGACCTGGATCTGATCGTAAGGCGCGGTCTCCGCAATCTGCGCGATCACGTCGTCGAGGTCGCGATGCTCGCTTTTCAGCTGCGCCAGCTTCTGCCGCAATGTTTCGATATTGACGGCGTTCATGCTAACTGTCGGTCAAACCCGAAATCGGCGATCCTTGGGGACTCGCCCTAAATCATAGTATAGCCTGTCACGGGTCCAGGGGGGAACCCGCAGCGCGGGTGCCCATAACTGGTTGATATTGCAGTGTATTCCGCACCCGCTTTCGGCGGGGCGGTGGCGCGGACCGGGGCCGGGGCATGGCGGGCATCAAGCGCATCGGACTTCTGACCAGCGGCGGCGACTGCGCCGGCCTGAATGCCGTGCTGCGCGCCGTGGTGTTCCGCGCCATCCAGGGCTACGGCTGGGAGGTCATGGGCATCCACCAGGGCACGGCGGGCCTCCTGGCCCGGCCGGTGGACGCCGAGTTGCTGGATCTGTCGCTCTTCACCGGCCTGCTGCTGCGCGCGGGAGGCACGATCCTGGGCACCACGAACCGGGGCGACCCCTTCGACTACCCCCTGTCCGACGGCGGCCGGGCCGACCGCTCGGACGAGGTCATCGAGGGCTACCGCGAGCTCGGGCTGGACGCGCTCATCGGCATCGGCGGCGATGGCAGCCTGGCCATCCTGCGCCGCCTGGCCCAGCAGGGCGGGATCAATCTGGTGGGCATCCCCAAGACCATCGACAACGACCTGGGGCATACCGAGGTCTCCATCGGCTATGCCACGGCGGTCAAGGTGGCGACCGACGCGCTCGATCAGCTCCAGCCGACAGCCGCCAGCCACTCGCGGGTCATGGTGCTCGAGGTCATGGGGCGCGATGCGGGTCATATCGCACTCAATGCCGGGATCGCGGGCGGGGCCGACGTCATCCTGATCCCCGAGATCCCCTACCGCATCGAGCACGTGGCCCGCAAGGTCGAGGAACTCAAGGAGCAGGGCCGCAACTTTGCCCTCGTCGTGGTCGCCGAGGCGGTCAAGAGCGAGTCGGGCGAATTGGTCACCCACAGGCGGCCCGGCGGCACCGTCACCTACGGCGGTATCGGGGCCTACATCGGCGACCGCATCGCCGAGGCGACCGGGGCCGAGACTCGTATCACCGTGCTGGGCCACCTGCAGCGCGGCGGCATGCCCACGTCGCGCGACCGCTTGATGGCCTCGGTCTTCGGCGTGCACGCGGTGGACCTCATCGCGCGCGGCGACTTCGACCGCATGGTGGCCTGGAGCGGCCGGCGAGTCATCGGCGTGCCCCTGGCCGAGGCGGTGGCCGCCTACCAGGCGGTCGAGCCGGAGGGGCCGCTGGTGCATACCGCCCGCGGCCTGGGCATCTGTCTGGGCGATGAGTGAGGCGCGGCCCAATCCGTTCTGGGACTTCTCCCTCGCCCTCTGGGGCCGCGAAGGCGTGGCGCCGGCCTGCCTGGCGCTGCAGGAGCGCCGCGGGTTGGATGTGAATCTGCTGCTCTACTGCTGCTGGGCGGGCGGCCGCGGGCGTGCGCTGGCTGATACGGACATCGCGGCCCTGATCGAAGCCGTCGGACCCTGGCGCGCGCGTGTGGTGCTGCCCCTGCGCGAGGTCCGGCACCGGCTCAAGGACCCGCAGCTCGCGCCCGAAGGCCCGGCCCAGGAGTTGCGCGAGCGGGTCAAGGCCCTCGAGCTGGAAGCGGAAAGAATCCAGCAGGACCTCATGCTGGCGGCGCTCGATCCGCCGGAAGGCGGGGGCGCGCCCGCCCTGGCCGCCGGTAATCTGGTGGTCTATGTGACGGCGCTCGGCTTTGCGCGCGAGGCGGCGGACCAGGACGATCTGGCTGTTCTGCTGACTGGAGCTTTTCCGGATATGTCTCTGGCCGACGCTCGGCGGCTCTTGCCGGGCTAGCCCGGCTCCGAGCCTTCCACGGTGCCGAGGCGGCGGCGGGCGGGTCCGGCGTCCTCACCCCAGCGGGTTACCTTGCCGCTGTCCAGGCCGAAGAGGTCGAGTACGCGCCCCACCGAATGGTCGACGATGTCGTCCAGGCTCTCGGGCTTGGCGTAGAAGGCGGGCAGGGGCGGGGCGATGATGGCGCCCATCTCCGAGAGTGCGAGCAGATTGCGCAGGTGGCCGCTGTGCAATGGCGTCTCGCGCACCATGAGCACGAGGCGGCGGCGCTCCTTGAGCATGACGTCGGCGGCGCGCGTGAGCAGGTTGGAGGTGACGCCCGTGGCGATCTCTGACATGGAGCGGATCGAGCAGGGCGCGATCACCATGCCGAGCACGGGAAAGGAGCCGCTGGCGATCGCCGCGCCCACGTCGCCCACCGCATAGGCCACGTCCGCGAGCGCCCGGACCTGGGCCACCTTGAGGCCGGTCTCGTGGGCCAGGGTCATCTCGGCGGGCTTGGTCATGACCAGGTGCGTCTCCACCGGCAGGGCCTTGAGGGTCTCCAGAAACCGGATGCCGTAGACCACCCCGCTGGCCCCGCTGATGCCGATAATAAGCCGTCCGTTTGTGTCCATTTTCCTAGTTTTTGGCCGCTTTTCCCCGGGATTCCCAGGGGCGTTCATTGCATGGAAATCGAATCAGGAGTACTATGATTCGTTCTACTCTATGGATGGAGGAACCGTATGATCGCGGATGAGCGGATAACCTCATTACGTACCAAACACGCCTTCCTGGAACAGGCCATAGAAGAAGAAAACCAGCGCCCTCTCCCCGACGATATTCGACTATCCCAACTTAAACGCGAGAAACTCCGAGTCAAAGACGAAATCTTCCAGCACAACGCATAAGCTCTGACGGAATAAGGGTTTATGTGTTGCCGCGCCGCGCCCCGGGCGGGTCCGGCGAGGGGATGATTTCGGCGCTGCCCGGCCGCGACCACGCCTCATAAGGCCGGGCCTCCTCGCCGCTTCCCCCTCAAATCTCCTTCGCCCTCTCGCGCAGGACGAACTTCTGGATCTTGCCGGTCGAGGTCTTGGGCAGGGGCCCGAAGACCACGCGCCGGGGCGCCTTGAAGTGGGCCATGTTGTCCCGGCAGAAGGCGATGAACTCCTCCTCCGCGGCCTGCTTGCCGGGCCTTAGCTCTATGAAGGCGCAAGGGGTCTCGCCCCACTTCTCGTCCGGCTTGGCCACGACGGCGGCGGCGGCCACCGCGGGGTGGCGGTAGAGAACGCCCTCCACCTCGATGGACGAGATGTTCTCGCCGCCCGAGATGATGATGTCCTTGGAGCGGTCCTTGAGTTCGACGTAACCATCCGGGTGCCAAACCCCCAGGTCCCCGGTGTGGAACCAGCCGCCCGAGAAGGCCTGCTCGGTCGCGCTCGGGTTCTTCAGATAGCCCTTCATGACGATGTTGCCGCGCAGGAAGACCTCGCCCATGGTCTCGCCGTCCCGGGGAACCGGCTCGAGCGTCTCGGCGTCGGCCACCATCAGGTCCTCGAGCACCGGGTACTTGACCCCCTGGCGCGCCTTCAGGCCGGCCTGCTCGTCGCCGGGCAGCCTGTCCCACTCCGCATGCCAGGCGCAGACCACCGCCGGCCCGTAGACCTCGGTCAGGCCGTAGACGTGAGTCACCTCGATGCCGGCCTCGGCCATGGCGGCCAGGATCGGGGCCGGGGGCGGGGCGGCCGCCGTCATCATGCGCACCTCTTGGGAGAACTCGCGCCGCTCCGCCTCCTCCGCGCCCAGGATGGTCTGCATGACGATGGGCGCGCCGCAGAGGTGCGTCACGCCGTTGTCCGCGAAGGCGTCATAGATTCCCTTGGCGTCCGCGCGGCGCAGGCAGACGTGGGTGCCGGCCAGTGCGGTGATGGTCCAGGGAAAGCACCAGCCGTTGCAGTGGAACATGGGCAGGGTCCAGAGGTAGACCGGGTGCGGGCCCATGCCCCAGACCTGGATATTGCCCAGCGCGTTCAGGTAGGCGCCGCGGTGGTGATAGACCACGCCCTTGGGATTGCCGGTGGTGCCCGAGGTGTAGTTGAGCGAAATGGCCTGCCACTCATCCTCCGGCGGCGACCAGGCGAACTCGGGGTCGCCACCCGCCAGGAAATCCTCGTACTCCATCTCGCCCAGGCGGTCCCCGCCCTCACTGAGCGGATCGTCGATATCGATGACCAGGATCTCGCGGTCGAGCTGGGCCAGCGCCGGCCGGATCGTGTCCGCGAAAGCCGTATCGGTAATCAGCGCCTTGGCCTCGCCATGGGCCAGCATGAAGCCGATTGTGCCGGCGTCCAGGCGCACGTTGAGCGCGTTCAGCACCGCGCCGGTCATGGGCACGCCGAAATGCGCCTCGAACATGGGCGGTGTGTTGGGCGCCATGACCGAGACCGTGTCGCCCAGGCCGATCCCGTGCCGGCTGAGCGCCGAGGCGAGCCGCCGGCAGCGCGCGTAGGTCTCGGCCCAGTTCTGGCGCCGGTTGCCGTGAATGACCGCCGGCTGATCCGGAAACACCTGGGCCGCGCGCGCGAGAAACCCGAGCGGGGTGAGCGGCGCGTAGTTGGCCGCGGTCTTGGCCAGCTCGCCGTTGCCGGCGGGGGTCGCTGCGGTCATGGCGGAATGCCTGCCCTGTCCCTGATCCCGGCCCCTCAAGGGTCCGGGAGTTTCTTTATTTTGAGCCATTTATGTAGCGGCTCAGCCGGGTTTTGTCAGCCGGGTTTTGTCAGCCGGGTTCTTGCCGGCTGGGAATTGCAAGCTTTTCCGATTTGCCGCATTCTGGGGACGGGGCAGGCAGGGACGAAGACCCCGGATTGATCGGCAGGGAAGGGCTGGACTATGGGCCGATACGAAGAGGCGCACCGCCGCTCGCTGGCGGACCGGGAGGGCTTCTGGGCGGAGGCGGCCGAACTCGTCGACTGGGACAAGCGCTGGGACAAGGTGTTCGACGGCTCGGGCACACCGATCGCCCGCTGGTTCACCGGCGGGGCGCTCAACACCTGCCACAACGCCCTCGACCGCCACGTGGAAAACGGCCGCGCCGATCAGGTGGCGCTCATCTATGACAGCCCGGTCACCGATACGGTCAAGACATTCAGCTACCGCGAGCTGCGCGATTCGGTGGCCCGCTTAGCCGGCGCGCTGGCGGCCAACGGCGTCGCCAAGGGCGACCGGGTCATCATCTACATGCCCATGGTGCCCGAGGCGGTCATGGCCATGCTGGCCTGCGCGCGCTTGGGGGCGATCCATTCGGTCGTCTTCGGCGGCTTCGCGGCCAACGAGCTGGCCATGCGCATCGACGACGCCAAGCCCAAGGCCATCGTTTCGGCCTCCTGCGGCATCGAGGTCAACCGGGTCATCCCCTACAAGCCGCTGCTCGATTCGGCCATCGAGATTGCGGCGCATAAGCCCGAGCGCTGCCTGATCCTGCAGCGGCCCATGGAGACGGCCTCCATGGTCGCCGGGCGCGACGTGGATATGGAGGAAGCCATGGCCGCGGCCGCGCCCCACGATTGCGTGTCCGTAGGGGCGACCGACCCGCTTTACATCCTCTACACCTCGGGCACCACCGGCGAGCCCAAGGGCATCGTGCGCGACAACGGCGGCCACGCGGTGGCGCTCGCCTGGTCCATGAAGAACATCTACGACAGCAATCCGGGCGAGACCTACTGGGCGGCCTCGGACATCGGCTGGGTCGTGGGCCATTCCTACATCGTCTACGCGCCGCTGTTCCACGGCTGCACCAGTGTGCTCTACGAGGGCAAGCCGGTGGGCACGCCCGATGCGGGCGCCTTCTGGCGCGTCATCAGCCAGCACAAGGTCTCCACCATGTTCACGGCGCCCACGGCCTTCCGCGCCATCCGGCAGCAGGACCCGGGCGGCGAGCTCATCGCCAAGTACGACCTCGGCGATTACCGCGCCCTGTACCTGGCGGGCGAGCGCTGCGACCCGGACACGCTGGCCTGGGCCGAGGAGAAGCTCAAGGTGCCGGTGATCGACCACTGGTGGCAGACCGAGACCGGCTGGCCCATCGCGGCGAACTGCCTCGGTATCGAGCGGCTGCCCATCAAGCCCGGCTCGCCGGCCTGCGCCGTGCCCGGCTGGGACGTGCGGGTGGTCGACACGGACGTCCAGGAGGTTGCGCCGGGCACCATCGGCGCCATCGTCTGCAAGCTGCCCCTGCCGCCCGGCATGGCGCCCACCCTGTGGAACGCGGACGCGCGCTACACGGAGGCCTACCTCGCCGAGTTCCCCGGTTACTACAAGACCGCCGATGCCGGTTTCATCGACGAGGACGGATACATCAGCGTCATGGCGCGCACCGACGACATCATCAACGTGGCCGGCCACCGCCTGTCCACGGGCGCCATGGAGGAAGTGCTGGCGGCCCACCCGGACGTGGCCGAATGTGCGGTCATCGGCGTGCACGACCGGATCAAGGGCCAGCTGCCCGTGGGCTTCCTGGTGCTCAATGCGGGCGTCGAGCGGGCCGACGGGGAGATCGTCACGGAAGTGGTGAAGATGGTGCGCGAGAACATCGGGCCGGTCGCCGCCTTCAAGACCGCCACCGTGGTCAAGCGCCTGCCCAAGACGCGCTCGGGCAAGATACTGCGCGGCACAATGCGCGCCATCGCCGACGGCGAGGAGTACAAGGCTCCCGCCACCATCGACGACCCGGCGATCCTGGGCGAGATCACGGATTCGCTCAAAGGCATCGGCTACCCGAAGGAAGCGTGACGCGCCCGAAGGGCCAAGCCGAGGTCATCACCGGGGCGGCGGCGGAGCCGCCACCAGGCCCGCCCCGACCAGCAAAGCCACTGCCGCTACCAGGGACGGCGCCAGGAAGCTGTCGCCCAGGCCGTAGGCAAATCCGGCAAAGATCGGGCCGATCATCTGGCCGAGCCCGAAGGCCGCCGTCATGAGGGCGAGGCTGCGGCGCGGGTCGCCCTTGGACAGGCTGCGCGCATGAATCAGCCCCAGGGCCGTGATCCCCATGAAGGTGCCCCCGAGCAGCGCCGCGGCGAGCAGGATGGCCCAGGCGCTGGCCGCCAGGACCGATAGGGCCACGCCCACGCCCTCGACCAGACAGGCGATGGCGAAGGCGCGGCCGTTGCCCAGGCGGCGTCCGATCCGGTTCCACAGCGCCACCGAGGGAACCGCCGCCAGACCGACCACGAGCCAGACCACCGGCTCGATGAAGCGCACCTCGGGGGCGGCCCGCACCATGGTCGAGATGAAGGTCGCCGTAATCACGTAGCCGAAGCCGAAGAGCCCATAGGCCACGATGAGCGCGGTCAGCCGGCGGTCGATCCCGGCGCCCCGGATTGCCGGTGGCGGTTTGGCCTCTACCCCGCCGGGGATCAGGCGCGCCGCGGCCCCCAGCGCGAGCAGGGAAACGGCCCCGCTCAAAAGCCATTGCGCGCGCCAGCCGTAGCCCGCGGCGGCGAGACCCGCGACCAGCAGGGCGGAGGCCGCGATGCCGCAACCCACCCCGGCGAAATGCACGGCGGAGAGGCCGGACCGCCCCGCCGCCGCCAGGCGGTCCAGGACGAGCGCCGAGGCGAAGACCAGCACGAAGGCGCTGGCGGCGCCGCCGGCGAAGCGCAGGCCCAGGAACAGCGGCAGGGAGGATGTAACGCCCATGATCCCGGTCGTGAGCGCGCTCAGGCCCAGGGCGGCGAGGAACCAGGCGCGCCGTCCGCCCGGCAGCGCCGTCCAGGCGGCGGCCAGCGCACCCAGCAGGTAGCCGAGATAGTTGACCGAAGCGATCACGCCGCCCTCGGCCTTGCTCAGCCCCAGGCCCTCCTCCATGAAGGGCAGGATCGGCGTGTAGACGAAGCGGCCGATGCCCATGGCCGCGGCCAGGGCGATCAGGCCGCCCAGCGCCATGCTTCCTGCCCGATGGGACCCGCCGTTCAGCGCCATGGAATGCCGTAAAAGGTGAGGCGGCCACCCGGGGTTCGGATGGCCTAGTACCTAGCTGATAAGATTCGCAAGCCCCGGGCAAGGCCGGGCGCCGGGCGGGTCTTGCGATAAAGAAAAACCCCGGAGTCGCTGGGCTCCGGGGTTCTGTCGTGATGGCGGTCCTGGCCCGCCCCTTAGAGCGGCTCTAGGTCCCTAGAACTTGGGCGGGTCCATGTCCATGAGGAAGGGATTGACCTCGGTCTCGGGCTCGGGCGGCGGTGGGATCTCGATGCCCGCCCGCTCGGCGGCGCGGCGCGCCTTGTCCACCGCCTGGTTCAGGTCACCCTGGTTGCACAGGCCGAGCAGCACCGGATCCCGCGGCCGGATGTTGGGCGAATTCCAATGGGTGCGCTCGCGCACCGCCTCGATGGTGTTCTTGGTCGTGCCGATCAGCCGGGCGATCTGGGAATCCTTGAGCTCGGCGTGGTGGCGCAGCAGCCAGGCGATGCCGTCGGGCTTGTCCTGGCGCTTGGCGACCGGGGTATAGCGCGGCCCCTTGGTGCGCTTCATCGGCTGGGGCAGGTCCTGCTCGGCCATCTTGAGGCGCGCGCCGGGATCGTTCTGGCAGCGATCGATCTCCTCGCGGGTCAGCTGATGCCGGGCAATGGGGTCCAGGCCCTGAATCCCGATGGCGACCTCGTCGTCGGCGATGCCCTGCACCTCGAGGGCGTGCAGCTCGCAGAACTCGGCGATCTGCTCGAAGGTGAGCGTCGTGCTCTCGACCAGCCAGACGGCGGTCCCCTTGGGCATGAGGGGCTGGGGCATGTGTCCTCCTTCCAGGCGCTCGGGCCGCGGAGGCCGGGCGTCTCTCTTGGGCCCTTGATTATAGGGAATATGGGCCCACGCCAAGGGCGAAAAAAGGCCTGTGTTTCTATATAATTAGCACGATCTTGCCGATGTGGGCGCTGGATTCCATGAGGCGGTGGGCCTCGGCGGCCTGGGCGAGGGGGAAGCTCTGGTGCACCCAGGGCCGGACCTGGCCGGCCTCGACCAGCGGCCAGACCCTGTCCCTCAGGTTCCGCGCGATGGCGCCCTTGAAGGCGGGCGAGCGGGCCCTGAGAGTGGAGCCGGAGATGGTGATGCGCTTGAGCATCATGGGCAGGAAATCCACCTCGGCCTTGGAGCCGCCCAAGAAGGCGATGTAGCAAAGCCGGCCGTCGGGGGCGAGCGCCTTGATGTTGCGCTGGATGTAGTCGCCGCCGACCATGTCGAGGATGACGTTCACGCCTTTGCCCGCCGTCGCCTCCTTGACCACCTCGACGAAGTCCTCCTCGCGGTAATTGATGGCGCGCTCGGCGCCCAGCTTCTCGCAGGCCCGGCACTTCTCCGCCGAGCCCGCGGTGGTGAAGACGCGCGCGCCGAAGGCCCGGGCAAGCTGGATCGCGGTGGTGCCGATGCCCGAGGAGCCGCCATGCACCAGCAGGCTCTCGCCGCTCTTGAGCCCGCCGCGGTCGAACAAGTTGGACCAGACCGTAAAGAAGGTCTCGGGCATGGCCGCGGCCTCGGTCACCTCCAGTCCCTTCGGGATGGGCAGGCACTGGAGCGTCGGCGCGGCGCAATACTCGGCGTAGCCCCCGCCGGTCACCAGCGCGGTGACCCGATCGCCCAGGCCAACGCCCTCGGCCCCGGGGCCGAGCGCCACGACGTCGCCGGCGATCTCCAGGCCCGGGATGTCCGAGGCGCCGGGCGGCGGCGGATAGCCGCCGAGGCGCTGCAGGACGTCCGGCCGGTTCACGCCCGCGGCCGTCACCTTGACCAGAACCTCGCCCTCGCCCGGCTCGGGCACGGGGCGCTGGGCGGGGACCAGCACCTCCGGCCCGCCCGGCTCGCGGATTTCGATGGCGGTCATGGTGTCGGGCAGGGAAGACGTCATGGGCTGCGCTCCGCTGTGGCTCGAAGGTCTAATATGTTAGGCTAAACCAGACAAGCGGGCGATCCCGGGAGGCCGGCGCATGGACATCGACGATCTGGAACCGCGGAGCAAGAAGCCGCAGCCGAAGAAGCTGGACGAGATGGCCATCGACGAGTTGGGGGAATACCTGGCCGAACTCGAGGCGGAGGCCGAGCGCGTCAGGGCCGAGATCGCGGGCAAGAAGGACTACCTGGAAGGCGCGCAGTCCTTCTTCAAGTCTTAGGTCGTGTACTCATAAACTGGAGTTGGGTCGGCGGCAGGGCGCCGATGTCGGCTTTAGAGCCAACACCGGTCGCAAATCCGCGCATTTGGGTACTTCCGCCTGTAGCCATTAGGCGACTTCCGAGGCTGATGAGTGGCGTCACTGTCGGAATGGTCTGCTCAATCCTGTTTCGGCTCAATTAGCGCCCTGGACGCGATGTACTCGGGATCGTCTTCCGTCCGCCAGCACGGGAGGTCGTCGTGGATGGTGTCCCATGGGATGTGACTTTCCATACCCGAGTGGCAAAGCGTGGGTGGCCAGTCTTCCGGATGATCGAGAGTACCGATCATGACACCGTGGGTCTCAGTTCCATCACGCATGAGAAGGGGCGTACCGCACTCGACACAGAAGCCGCGCTCCGCCCAATCCGATGACTTGTAAAATTTGGCCCCACCGCAGGTGAACCGGAACCCCGCCACGGGAATAAACGCAAACAGGCCGTACGGGCTGCCGGTCCCCCGCTGGCACATACGACAGTGGCAATAAGCAACGTCGGTCGGCGGTTCGCTCGACTCATACCGCACTGTGCCGCACAAGCATCCGCCTTTGATCGGCATTGTCTTTTCCGCCATGTTCGTTCCTCCCTCCGAGTATCTGGCAAGGCATCCTTTCAAGACGGTTCTTGCGCTACATCGAACTGGGTTCGAGGAATGCTGGAACCACCTAAGCCTCTATGCTGCCACATCGTGCCAACAGGGTCACGAATGTCCGGAATGGATCGATACTGTTGATAAACTCTGGAGGCGACCAGCGTGGCGCAACAATAGAATCGAGGGCGCGGCCTCGGAGAATCATTCTTGCTCTACAGGGGTCGCCCTTGAATCAATCTTGCGTCCCAGCGGCCCAAAAATAGTTTATCAACAGTATCGGTCAGGAGCCGACATACTGGACCGATTCACGGTAGG
>JAZGBC010000207.1:0-32806 GCA_036444495.1 Kiloniellales bacterium | reverse complement strand
CTGGCCAGCGGCGCGGTGGCGCTCAAGGCGCTGGGGTTGACCGTGGGCTGGGGCATCCAGTTCCAGCAGCCCCTGTTCCTCGCCGCCATGGCCCTGGTGATCAGCCTCTTCGCCTACAACATGTTCGGCTTTTTCGAAATTCCCCTGCCGGTCTGGGCCCGGGGCCTGGCCAGCGTCGGCAGCGGCGCGCCAGGGCAGGGGCAGGCGCAGGGGGGCGGACACGGCCTGCTCGGCCATTTCCTGACCGGCGCCTTCGCCACCCTGCTCGCCACACCCTGCTCGGCGCCCTTCCTGGGCACCGCCCTGGGCTTCGCCTTGGCCCGGGACGCGGGCGAGATCTATCTGATCTTCAGCGTGCTCGGCCTGGGCCTGGCGTTGCCCTATCTCCTGGTGGCGGCGCTGCCGGGCCTGGTCCGGCGCCTGCCGCGCCCCGGGCACTGGATGATCACGCTCAAGCGCATCCTGGGCCTGGCGCTCGCCGCCACCGCCGTCTGGCTGCTCAGCGTGCTCGCGGCCCAGGTCAGCCTGACCGCCGCGCTCGCCGTGGGCGCCCTGCTGCTGGTTTTGGGCCTTGTGCTCTGGCTCGGCCCGCGCCTGTCGCTCCGGGGGGCGGCGGGCCCGGCGCTGGTGGTGCTGCTGGCCGCCGCCGCCGTCCTGCTGCCCGCGCTGCTGCCGGCCCGCGTCGCCCCAACGGTCGCCGCCGGGACTCAGGCCGAGGAGGGCTGGGAACGGCTCGATCTCGCGCGCATCCCCTCGCTCATCGCCGACGGCAAGGTGGTGCTGGTGGACGTCACCGCCGACTGGTGCATCACCTGTCAGGTCAACAAAAAACTAGTGCTCGACAGGGACCCGGTGCGCGCGCGCCTGGACGGCGACGATGTGGTCACCATGCGCGGCGACTGGACCCTGCCGAACGACGAGATCGCGCAGTACCTGGAGAGCTTCGGCCGCTACGGCATTCCCTTCGATGCGGTCTATGGGCCCGCCATGCCCGATGGGCAGGCCCTGCCCGAGCTTTTGAGTGCCGACTCGGTGATTGAAGCCCTGGAGCGCGCCGCGGGCGGTTGATCCCCGCCGCAACCACGCTATCTTGAAGGAAGAACCACAAGGGCGGCGTAACCCGCCCGGGGACTCTTTTTGTTTTGCGGGAGGAAAGAGGCACCATGACCATCAAGGTTGGCGATCGCATTCCCAACGCCACGCTTTTTCACATGACCGAAGAGGGCCCCATGCCCATCGGCACCGACGAGATCTTCAAGGGCAAGAAGGTAGTGCTCTTCGCCCTGCCCGGCGCCTTCACGCCGACCTGTTCGGGCAAGCACCTGCCCGGCTTCGTCGGCAAGGCGGACGAGATCAAGGCCAAGGGGGTGGACACCATCGCCTGCCTTTCGGTGAACGACGCCTTCGTCATGGGCGCCTGGGGCAAGGACCAGGGCGTGGGGGACAAGGTGCTCATGCTGGCCGACGGCATCGCCGAATTCACCAAGGCCATGGGCCTGGAGCTGGATCTGACCCACCGCGCCTTCGGCATCCGCTCGGACCGCTACGCCATGATCGTGCAGGACGGCGTGGTCAGGATGCTCGCCCGCGAGGAACCGGGCACCTTCGAGGTCTCAAGTGCGGAAAAGGTGTTGGAGGCGTTGTAGGGGGGGTAGCCATGCGCGTCGCAAGCATTCCCCTTCATCCGTACCTCTTTGCCTTGATGCCGCCGCTTACGATATATGCGCTCAATGCGGCGTTCTTCGATCCAGCTGAGATTGTCCGCCCCTTCATTCTGATCTTACTTGCGACACTGGTGGTTCATTGCGGGGCCTCGCTGGCAGCGAGAAGCGTGCAGCGGGGCAGCCTGATCGCGTCGCTCGTTATCGCGCTCTTGCTGGTCACGGCGTTCTTCTTCAACGCGCCCGACATGAGGGTGCCGGACTATGTGCGGTACGTCGTGCTCCCGATCACCGTTTTGCTTGCCGTCCGACAGTTCTTCGGGATCAGACGCCTTGGCCTCACCGACGCCAGGCGATTCAATATAGTCGCCAATGTATTCATGCTGGCAGCATACCTCGTGCCCATGGAGAAGTTGGTTTTTTCAAACCCCCTTAGCACTGCCCACGCAGAGGCCGCGCTTGCCGAGAGAGGCGAGGCCCTATCCCTCGATTTCGGCAGTCGTTCTCTTCCGGATATCTACCACATCGTTCTCGACGGCTACTCTCGGGCCGATGTATTGCAGAGTATTTATGGCCTCGACAACACGGTATTCGAGGACGAGCTCCGGAGGCTCGGATTTTTCGTCGCCACGAACGGGGTTGCCAATTACAACCGCACGCTCTCCTCTTTCTCGTCGATGTTTTCGCTCGACTATCTCGACGAGGAGATGGGGTGGTACCGAATAGACCAAGGATTGACGGCCCACGAAGCGATAAAGGCAAAGCGCTATCGCGGTTACCTTGGCCGCATCGGGTCTCGGCGACTGCTCTTCACTGCGCTACGCGGCGCCGGCTACTCGCTATACGCGACCGAGTCGGTTTATCAATCCGTGTTGCCTCCGCATATCAAGCTCGCGTCACCCCCGAGCCATTCGTTCTGTGACTTCAATATTTACGAGACCGCTATCTATAGATTTATGGGCCTGGGACATCTGTGTCGCCTGTTCACGGGACACAGCGGCTTTTGGGAGCGTTTGCGTCGAAGCACGAACTACGCATTAAAACAGCGGGTATATGAGGATCTCGAAAGCCCCTACTGGTTGTTTCAGCACATATTTCCGCCCCATCCGCCTTTCCTGTTTGAGCCGGATGGATCCGAGGCGCCGGAGCATGAGAGCCTCGACATCGACGATCGTGCCCCTTTCTTCACCGATCGGTCCGAGCGCCAGAAAATCTACCGCAAAGGCTACGTGAGCCAGGTCCGGTACCTCAACAAGGTCGTGCTCGCGCAGATCCGGGACTTCATGGCCGGCCGCCGCCGACCCTATATCATTATCCTTCACGGCGATCATGGCGGACGGCTTTCCTATGATCAGGACGATGTCGGGATGGTGTGCCATTATGAGACGTTCAGCCCGCTGATCGCTGTTTATTCGAGCGACGATCGCCTGCAGCAGGTGATGCAAAACGATATCGCCTTGGTCAATCTATATCGCCTCGTGTTCAATGCGTACTTCGGCGCCGATCTCCCACTGCGCGAGACGCGAAGTTTTTACGAGACCTTCACGGGTGCAGCTAGAAGCGTTGAAGTAGAGCAACACCAGTTCCGCGAACGCTGCGAAGCCTTCGAAGTCAAGGCGCAATAGGCGGGCTTCGGTAACCAGTTGCCTCGTACACGTCCGGTACCCGGTCATTTCACTGGGTGGCGACCGGCCCCTTCACCCCAGCCCCTCAATAGCCGCGCGGGCGAGTTCGTCGGCGCGTTCGTTCTCCGGGTGGCCGGTGTGGCCCCTGACCCAGATCCATTCCACCTGGTGCCGCTCCAGCGCGGCCTCCAACTCCCGCCAGAGGTCCTGGTTCTTGACCGGCTTCCTGTTGGCGGTCTTCCAGCCCTTGGCCTTCCAGGCGTGGATCCACTTGGTGATGCCGTCCATGACGTAGGTGCTGTCGGTGTGCAGGCGCACCTTCGAGGGGCGCTTGAGCGCGGTAAGCGCTTCGATCGCCGCGGTCATCTCCATACGGTTGTTGGTGGTTTCCGGCTCGCCGCCGGAGATTTCCTTTTCCGCCTCCTTGTAGCGCAGCACCGCGCCCCAGCCGCCGGGCCCCGGGTTCCCCGAACAGGCTCCGTCGGTGAAGATCTCAACGGCGGGCAGGCCTTCGCTCATGGGATCAATCGAGGCCATAGGCGCCGGGGCCCGAGACGCCCTGGTGGAAGACGAGCTTCTTCCAGTATTCCAGCGGGTCCTTGGGCTCGACCAGCGCGCCGGGCGGGTGGTTCAGCCAATCATACAAGCGGGTCAGCAGGAAGCGCAGCGCGCTGCCCCGGGCGAGCAGGGGCAGGGCCTCCAGCTCGTCTAACGAGAAGGGCCGCACCTGGCGGTAGGACTGGAGCAGCAGCCGCGCCTTGGTGACGTTGAAGGAATTGTCCGGCTCGAAGCACCAGGCGTTCAAACAGACCGCCAGGTCGTAGGCGAAGAAGTCGTTGCAGGCGAAATAGAAGTCGATGATGCCCGACAGCCGGCCGCCCAGGAAAAAGACGTTGTCGGGGAAGAGGTCGGCGTGGACCACCCCGGCGGGCAGGTCCGCGGGCCAGCGGGCCTCGAGGAAGCTCAGCTCCTGATCGACGGCCTGGGCCAGGCCGGCCTGGACCTCGTCGGCGCGCCCCGCGCAGCTCTCGAAGAGCGGCCGCCAGCCGGGCAGGGAAAGGTCGTTCCCGCGGCGCATCTCAAAGGAGGCGCCGGCCAGGTGCAGGCGCGCCATGGCCTCGCCCAGCAGCCGGCAGTGCTCCGCCTGGACACGGCGCGGCCAGAGGCCATCGAGGAAGGAGATGAGCGCCGCGGGGCGGCCGCAGAGCTCGCGCAGGGCCTCCCCGTCCCGGCCGTGGATCGGAACCGGGCAGTCGATCCCCTGGCCCGCCAGGTGCTCCATGAGACCGAGGAAGAAGGGCAGGTCCTCGCGCCGCACCCGCTTCTCGTAGAGCGTCAGGATGTAGCTCGCATCGCCGGCGTGCAGCAGGTAGTTGGAGTTCTCCACCCCCTCGGCGATGCCCTTGAAGGAGGTCACCTCGCCCAGGTCGTACTGGCCGAGGAACTCCCTGAGGTCCTCGTCGGAGACTTCGGTGTAGACGGCCATGGGGGGTTAGCGGGGGTGTCGCGGGCGGCAGGTCACGAGGCGATGGCCTTCGCCTCGCTCAGGGCGCGCGGCAGCTTGAACTGGACGTTCTCGGTGGTCACGGTGATCTCCTCGAAGGAGACTTCGAAGCGATTGCGGCAGGCTGAGATGACCTCCTCCACCAGGACCTCGGGCGCCGAGGCCCCGGCGGTGATGCCCAGGCTTTCCACGCCGTCCAGAACCGACCAGTCGATATTGGCCGCCTGCTGCACCAGCATGGACCGCTCGCAGCCCAGCTTGCGGGCCACCTCGACCAGGCGCTGGGAATTGGAGGAATTGGGCGAGCCCACGACCCAGAGTGCGCCGCAGCGTGAGGCGATGGCCTTGACCGCCTCCTGCCGGTTGGTCGTGGCGTAGCAGATGTCTTCCTTTTTCGGGATATGGATATTCGGGAAACGGCGCTGCAACACCCCTATCATCTCGGCCGTGTCGTCGACCGACAGCGTGGTCTGGGTGATGAAGGCCAACTCATGGGGGTCGTCGATCTCGATACCTTCGGCGTCCTCCACGCTCTCCACCAGCTGGATCGATCCGTCCGGCAGTTGGCCCATGGTGCCGATCACCTCCGGGTGGCCGGCGTGGCCGATCAGGACGATCCGGCGTCCGTTTCGGTGGTGCCGCTCGGCCTCGCGATGGACCTTGCTGACCAGCGGGCAGGTGGCATCGAGGTAAAAGAGGTTGCGGGCCTGGGCCTCGGCCGGGACCGTCTTGGGCACGCCGTGGGCGGAGAAGATGACCGGCACGTCACCGGGCACCTCGTCCAGTTCCTCGACGAAGACCGCGCCCTTGGCCTCCAGCCCCTCGACCACATAGCGATTGTGGACGATCTCGTGGCGCACGTAGACCGGCGGGCCGAACTTCTCCAGCGCCCTTTCGACGATCTCTATGGCCCTCTCCACGCCGGCGCAGAAGCCGCGCGGGTAAGCCAGCAGGATGGTAAGCGGTCTCTTGGTCATGACCCCAACGACTGTCTCTGGTCCTCCGGTCCCGGGGCTCCCTGCCCGGCGGCGGGCCTTGTGCTCGCCCAGGGGGTTGCCTAAATTCGCCCGCGGGGGGCCGACCGCGCCGGGCAGCACACCTTCCCACGAACGGCATGAAAGTAATATAGCAAGTGAGCGGAAGGAAAGGGAGCATGGCAGATCCGGTTCCCGCCCAGAAGGCGCCCTACCAGTTCGAAGTGGAGGCCGGCCGGAATTACTTCTGGTGCGCCTGCGGGCGCAGCAAGAAGCAGCCGATCTGTGACGGCTCCCATTCGGGGACCGGGATCACGCCCATCATCTACGAGGCCAAGGAGAACAAGGAGGTCTGGTTTTGCGGCTGCAAGGCCAGCGGCAAGAAGCCCATGTGCGACGGCACGCACGGCAAGCTATAATTTTGCTTTCACGGGGCTTATTTCTCATGATCCGGAAATCTTTGCCTAACTCTGCCCGTAGGGCGCACCGCCGGCCGGGGCGCAAGGCGGTCGGAGTGGTGGCACTGGGCCTTTTCCTTGCGGCTTGTACCGGCGGCGACGCGCCGCCGCCGCCCTGTCCACGGGTGCAGCCGGTCCAGGAAGCTCAGCATCTCGTTCGCTTCCAGGGGGCGGGCCGCGACCTGACCGATGTGATCTTCGAGGCCGATATCGATGTCATCGGGCTCGCCTGCGAGTACAACGATAATGTGGTCGAGGCCGATCTGCGGGTACGTGTCGTGGCGGTGGAGGGTCCGCTAAACAAGGCGCGCCAGGCACGTTTCAGCTATTTCGTCGCCATCGCCACGCTTGACGAGCGGATCGTGGCGCGCGAGGAGTTCGACCTGGATGTCAGCTTCGAGGGCAACCTGCGCCGGGTGGCGGCCATGGAACAGCTGGCCCCGCGAATTCCCCTGAAGCCGGGGCAAAGCGCCCTGGACTACCGGATCTATGTGGGGCTCGTGCTGACCCCCACGGAGCTTCAGTACAACAGGGACAATCGCTGATACCAAATCTCGTTGATAGGAACCCATTTCATGGCGGCGGATGGGCCCTCCCGGTTAGGCGCGCAGCCCGACCTCGCGAAGGCGTGACCGTACCGCTGGTTGACTTTCCCGCTTGGGGCAGTAGCTTTTGCGCATACAGCGTCGGCCGGGGGTGAAGCCGCCTCGGCCGGTCGCGCGCCGATGAACCCTCGCGGGAGAGACCGGAGCCGCAGCCACTGCGGATCCGGCGCCGAAGGAGCAACCGCCCCGGAAACTCTCAGGCAAATGGACCGCTTGGGTTAGGCGCCTCTGGAAAGCCGGCGCGTCTTGGCAACAGGACGCGGCGCACCGAAGGGGTAAGCCGGCGGGCGCGCTTGCGCGCCGGTGAATCTCTCAGGTTCTCGGACAGAGGGGGCCGTGGCTGCAACGAGTTGCCGTGGCCCGACCGGAATGTCGCAGGAACCTGAGTTCGTGATCCAAATAACACCAAATCTCGTTGATACGGGCCCGCGCGCGGCCGGGCCCGGCACTATGCCGCGCATAACAGGAGAGCGGGGACAAAAGCGATGAGCGGACGCAAGTATACCCAGGCGCACGAGTGGATTGTCGTTGAGGGGGACGTTGCCACCGTGGGCATCAGCGACTATGCCCAGGAGCAGTTGGGCGACGTGGTTTTTGTCGAGCTGCCGGAGGTGGGGGCCGCGCTGGCCAAGGGTGCCGAAGCGGCCACCATCGAGTCCGTCAAGGCGGCGAGCGAGATCTACGCCCCCCTCTCGGGCGAGGTCGTCGGGAGCAACGAAGCGCTCGGCGACGACCCGGCGCTGGTCAACAGCGATCCCCTGGGGGACGGCTGGTTCTTCAAGTTGAAGATCGGCGACGCAAGCGAACTGGACGGGTTGATGGACGAGGGCGCCTACAAGGACTACGTCAAAACCCTGGACTGATCCGAGAATACCCTTCCACGGCCGACACACGCCTCCGTAACCGCCTGACCGATCACCGAAGGAGACAATTCATGCCGGACGCACGCCGCTCCTTGGAAGAGCTCAAGATGCGCGGGGATTTCATCCGCCGCCACATCGGGCCCGGCGACAAGCAGATCGCCGAGATGCTCGAAACCCTGGGCATGAAGTCTCTGGATGAGCTTATCGACAAGGCAGTGCCACAAGTCATCCGTAGCGAGCGGCCGCTCGACCTGCCGGCGGCCAAGAGCGAACGCATGGCCCTGTCCACCCTGCGCCGCATGGCCGCGCGCAACCGCGTGTTCGTGTCCATGGAGGGCATGGGCTACTACGGCACCGTGCTGCCCACGGTCATCCTGCGCAACGTGCTGGAGAACCCGGGCTGGTACACGGCCTATACGCCCTATCAGGCGGAGGCCAGCCAGGGCCGGTTGGAGGCGCTGCTCAATTTTCAGCAGATGGTCATGGATCTGACCGGCATGGAACTGGCCAACGCCTCGCTGCTGGACGAGGGCACGGCGGCGGCGGAAGCCATGGCCATGGCGCGCCGGGTGTCGAAAAGCAAGTCGCACACCTTCCTGGTGTCCGATGACTGCTACCCGCAGACCGTCGCCGTGATCCGCACGCGGGCCCGCTCGCTCGGTATCGAGGTCGAGGTAGGCGATCCCTTCAGCGGGCTCGAGGGCAAGGACGTTTTCGGGCTGCTTCTCCAGTATCCGGGATCGTGCGGCGAGCTGCGTGACCTAAGCGGCGTGATCGAGGCGGCGCACGCCAGGGGCGCCGTGGTCACCGTGGCCGCCGATCTGCTCGGCCTGGCGCTTCTCACCCCGCCGGGCGAGATGGGTGCGGACATCGTGGTGGGCAGCGCCCAACGCTTTGGCGTGCCCATGGGCTACGGCGGCCCGCACGCGGCCTATTTCGCCACCAAGGAAGAATACAAGCGCGCCCTGCCCGGGCGCATCATCGGCGTGTCCGTCGATTCGGAGGGCAAGCCCGCCCTGCGCATGGCGTTGCAGACGCGCGAGCAGCATATCCGGCGCGAGAAGGCGACCAGCAACATCTGCACCGCCCAGGTCCTGCTCGCGGTGATCGCCGCCTTCTACGCCATATACCACGGCCCCGGCGGCGTCAGGACCATCGCCGAGCGCGCGCACCGCATGGCCCAGATTTTCGCCGAGGGCCTGCGCCGCCTGGGCTTCGAGATGGTTCACGAGGCCTTCTTCGACACGGTGATGGTGCACGTGCCCGGACAGGCCGGGCGCATCGCGGCCCGGGCCCGTGAATCGCGCATCAATCTGCGGCTCATCGACGGCGATCACCTGGGCATCAGTTTCGACGAGACCACCAAGCGCGCCAACCTGGAGGCCTTGTGGCGCGTGTTTGCGACCAAGGCCGATAAGCTGCTGTCGATCGAGGAGATCGACGCCATGGTGCCGGAGAACATCCCCGAGAACCTGCGCCGCAAGAGCGCCTATCTGACCCATCCGGTCTTCAATCTCTATCACGCGGAGACTGAGATGCTGCGCTACCTGCGCTGGCTGGCGGCCAAGGATGTGGCGCTGGACCGTTCCATGATCCCCCTGGGCTCCTGCACCATGAAACTCAACGCCACGACCGAGATGCTGCCCATTACCTGGCGGGATTTTTCCGCCATGCACCCCTTTGCGCCGCTCGACCAGACACAGGGCTATCAGCAGCTTTTCGAGGAACTGGAGGACCAGCTGTGCGAGGTGACCGGATTCGATGCGGTTTCCATGCAACCGAACGCCGGATCGCAGGGCGAATATGCCGGCCTTCTGGTCATCCGCAAGTATCATGAATCCAACGACGAGGGGAACCGTGACATCTGCCTGATCCCTGCCTCGGCCCACGGTACCAACCCGGCAAGCGCCATGATGGCCGGCCTTAAGGTCGTCGTGGTGGGCTGCGATGACCACGGCAACGTGGACGTCGCGGACCTCAAGGCCAAGGCGGGTGAGCACGCCGAGAACCTGGCCGCGCTGATGATCACCTACCCCTCGACCCACGGGGTTTTCGAAGAATCGATCCGGGATATCTGCGGCATCATTCACGAGCATGGCGGTCAGGTCTACATGGACGGCGCCAACCTCAACGCGTTGCTCGGCATCTGCCGGCCGGCCGAGATCGGCGCCGACGTCATGCACATGAACCTGCACAAGACCTTCTGCATACCTCACGGCGGCGGTGGGCCCGGTGTGGGGCCGATCGGCTGCCAGGCCCATTTGGCGCCTTTCCTGTCCGACCATCCGGTGATCGACGGCGTCAACCCGGCGGCCGGGCCGGCGGGTACCATCGGCGCGGTCTCGGCCGCACCCTGGGGCTCGGCCAGCATTCTGCCGATCTCCTGGGCCTACATCACCATGATGGGCGGGCCCGGCCTTCGCCGGGCCACCGAAGTCGCCATCCTGAACGCCAACTACATCGCCCGATGCCTGGAGCCACACTATCCGGTCCTTTACACCGGCAAGAACGGCCTGGTTGCGCACGAATGCATCATCGACCTGAGGCCGATCAAGGAATCCTGCGGCGTCACGGTGGATGATGTGGCCAAGCGCCTGGTTGATTACGGTTTCCACGCGCCGACCATGTCCTTTCCGGTGCCAGACACCCTGATGATCGAGCCCACGGAAAGCGAGGCGAAGCGGGAACTGGACCGTTTCTGTGACGCCATGATCCAGATCCGCCAGGAGATCGCGGATATCGAATCGGGCAAGGTGGACCCAGAGAACAACCTGCTGAGGAACGCGCCGCATACGCACTACCTGTTGCTCGAAGGCGACTGGTCGCGGCCCTATACCAAGGAAGAGGCCTTCTTCCCCATCCATGCGCTGCACGAGGACAAGTACTGGCCGCCGGTCGGGCGTATCGACAACGTCTATGGCGACCGCCATCTGGTGTGCGGCTGCCCGCCTGTGGACAGTTACAGCGAGGCGGCGGAATAGGGATCGGGCTGATTTAGGCGGTTAGGCGGCGCTGCCCTGGCTCTTTTTGGGCGTTGCCGGTTTCCGGGGCAGACCCTTGGCGCCGTCCAGTTTGGCCTTGTCGAAGTTTATGCCGTCGAGCCTGGCGTCGGTGAGATCGGCTCCACGCAGGTCGGCCCGGGCCAAGTCGGCGCCGCGCAGGTCGGCACCCGACAAATCGCTATTGCTCAAATCGGCGCCGCGCAGGTCCGCTCCGAACAGGCGGGCGCCGCGCAGCTTGGCTTCGCTCAGGTTGGCCTCGCAAAGCCGCGCGTGGTCCAGATTGGCTGGGCTGTCGAAATGCTGTGCCCCGATGTGCTCGACGGAGGAGAGATTGGCCTTGGCCAGGTTTGCACCGGTGAGGGTGGCGCGCTGCAGGTTGATGCCCCGCAGGTCGCAGCCACTGAGGTTGGCCGCGCGCAGGTCCGCAAAGGCGAGATTGGCCATAGCCAGTTCGCTTTTCGACAGATCGGTGTCGTGCAGGACACAGGCCTCCATCTGGGCGACCGCCAGATTGACCCCGCTCAGGCTTCGACTGCTCAAATCCATGTCGTTCAGGTTGGCCCGCACGCCGTCCTTGCTCGAGGAATCCAGCCAGAGCTGGTGCTGAGCGAGCAAGTTCTGGAATTCGGCTCCGTCCAGGTTCATGGCGTTCGGCAGGATGGCGAATCTGAGGGCGTCACTTTCCCTGGCTTCCGCATCCAGCACCGCGCCGCGCAGATCCGCGCCCATGAACTGGGCCCCGCTAATTTCGGCATGGGTAAGGTTCGCGCCGGCCAGCGAGGCGCCGCCCAGGTTCGCATTGTGCAGGTTGGCGTTCTCCAGATTGGCGCCCACCAGTACCGAATTCCGCAAGTCGGCGCTGGACAGGTCCACACCGCTCAAGTCCGCATCCGTCAGGTCGGCCTGCAGCAGGAACGAGTGGGATACCAGCGCGCCCGACAGATCGGCGCGTTTGGCCACAATGGCGGTCAGTTGCGCCGACATCTCGGGGTGTTCCACCATGGTGGGGCTGCCAGCGCTGTTGTAGCGCGCCAGCGAAGCTTGCCGCAGATCGGCGTTGGAAAGCACCGCATCCGTCAGATCGGCGCCGCGTAGGCAGATCCCCCGAAGATCGGCACGTCCGAGGTTGGCGCCCTGCAGGTTCGCCATGCGCAGATCGGCGCAATAGAGGTTGGCCCGGTAGAACGAGGTCTTGATGAGGCGGGCCTGGCGCACCTTGGCGCCGGTGAGGTCGGCCTCGGCGAGGTTCTTGTTGCTCAAGTCCAGGCTCGAGAGGTCCTTGAACGTCAAGGACGCGCGCCGGCCGCCGGCCCCCTTGCTTACGAAGAGCTCATGCAGCCGAAGGATTTCCTTGAGTTCCGCCGGGTCGGGCTTGACCCAGTCAAACTCGTCTTCCTCGTGGTCATGCGACTCCGGCATCGCCCCGCGCCAGTGATCGAGTCCAATCCAATCCGAAGCTTGGGCCGCCCCGGGCCGCGGCTATCTCGTGACGCCGGCCGGTCAGGGGATTCCCAAGGCTTTTCGGGCACTTGGCAGCATCTTTGGAAATGGTGAAGCTGCCGTTAAGTTGGCGGGGACTAGAGGCAAAAAAGGCCTAATTCCTCGATTAGTACAGGAATTTAATCATATACTGATTTGCGCCCTGCCGGACTTCGAAAACCCCGGCGTGTAGGCGCCAAAAGTTATTCAATCGGGGGTAATATCAAGGACCGTTGGTATAAGTCAGTGTAATTTTCCGGAGAGGTTCTGGACCGCCTGGTCGATCATGGCGTCGGCCTTTTCCTTGTCCAGGCCCTCCGAGATCAGGCGGGCGGTGGCCGCCACGGCCAGGTCCACGGCCTGATGCCGCACCTCCTTGAGGGCCTCGGTCTCGGCCTGGGCGATCTTGTCGACGGCGGCGGCTTCACGGCGCTTGAGCGAAGCCTCCAGGTCCTGCTCGGCCTGCTTCTGAAGGCGCTCTGCCTCGACCTTGGCGTGGGCGGCGATCTCTTCGGCCTCCTTGAGAGCGTCGCGCTGCTTGCGCTTGTATTCGGCCAGCAGCTTCTGGGCCTCTTCGCGCAGGTTCTGCGCCTCTTCGATCTCGCCGCGGATTCGATCCGCCCTGGCATCCAGGGCATGGAACAGGGCGCGCGCGACCGGCCGGGCCGCGAGCCCCACGAAGACGATGAAAGCGATAGCGACCCAGAATGCCGGATCTTCCAGCATCAGCCGCGGTTCCTCAGGGTTTCTTCGACGGCCTTTCTGACCTGCTCGGCGGGTGGCTCGCTGCCGATCAGTTTGGCCGTGGCGGCCGCGGCTACTTCGGCCGCCATGGCGCCCAGGCCGTCCAGCGCCTCATCCTTGGCCGCCATGATGCGCAACTCGGCTTGGCGCGTCTTATCCGCCAGCTCTTTGCCGAAAGCCTCGTGGTGCTTGGCGTTCTCGGCCGCCATCTGGTCGCTCGCCTGTTTGATGGCAGCGGCGGCCTTGTCGCGCGCCTCGGCCAGTGCCTTCTCGTATTCCGCCAGCACCTCGTCGGCTTCCCCTTTGACCGTCGTGGCCTTCTTGAGGTCGTTGTCGATGCGCGTTTGGCGGTCCTCTAAAATGTTGGATATCCTCGGCAGCGCATAGCGCCACATCGCCACGAACAACACGGCGAAGGTGACCAGCAGCCAGAATAGCTGGGGCGAGAAGGTTGTCGGGTCGAACTGGGGCATGATCTGAGGATACTAAGCCGCAAACGCGCGCCGGCTTAGAACACGAACAGAAGCAGGAGCGCGATCAGCAGGGCGTAGAGCGCCACCGCCTCGACCAGCGCGAATCCAATCCACATAAAGGTTTGGACCGTCGGGATTGCGGCGGGGTTGCGGGCGCCCGAGGCAATCATGGACGAGAAAATATTGCCGATGCCCACGCCGACGCCACCCAGGCCGACCACGGCCAAACCCGCACCGATCAGCTTTGCAGCTTCTACTTCCATCTCCTGCTCCTCATTCTTGCAAAGGCGATTTAACCGATTGTTTCCAAGCCAGCGATCCGCGCCCCTCGCGCCTCTCTAGTGCATGTGTAGCGCATCATTGAGATAGACGCAGGTGAGAATCGTAAACACATAGGCCTGCAGAAAGGCGATGATGAGCTCCAGCCCGGTCAACGCCGCGATCAGGGCGAAGGGAATGACGCCACCGACGATGAAAAACGCGCTGCCCATGGGCAACACGAAGCTCGCGAACACCTTGAGCATGGTGTGGCCCGCCGTCATGTTGGCGAACAGGCGGAGCGCCAGGCTGACCGGCCGCGTGAAATACGACAGTATTTCGATCGGGATGATCAACGGCGCCATGTAGATCGGGATTCCGCTCGGCAGCAGGAAGCCCAGGAAGCGGATTCCGTGCTTCATGAACCCGATCACCGTCACGCCCACGAAAACCGCCGCGGCCATGCCGAAGGTGACGATGATGTGGCTGGTGTAGGTGAAGCTGTAGGGCATCATGCCCAGCATGTTTCCGAAGAACACGAACATGAACAGGGTGAAGATGAAGGGGAAGTATTTGCGTCCCTCCTGCCCCACGTTGTCGCGAATCATGTTGGCGATGAACTCGTAAGAGAGTTCCGCCACCGACTGCCAACGCCCGGGCACCAATGCGCCTCGACGCGTGCCGAGCATGAGGAAGCCAGTGGCGAGAACGACGGCTATCACCATGAACAGGGCGGAGTTGGTGAACGACAGGTCGAACTCGCCGACCCGAAACGGGATCAGCGGTTTAATCTCGAATTGTGCCAGCGGGCTGTGGCCCGCGCCTTCGGATTCGACTGCCACGCTTACCCCGTTCCCCCGTTTGCCGGCTCGTAACCGGCCGGCCCGGCCTTATCGTTCCGTGTCCGAGGTCTCGTCCTCGTTCTTCTTTTCATACCCGACTGCGTGCCCGATTCTCGACACGGTCCGGTAGACGTTCAACATTCCGGCCCCGGCTCCGAGAAAGAACAACAGGATCATAAACAAAGGCCCGGTGTCGAGCCACGAATCCAACAGCAGGCCGATACCGGTCCCAACGGCGACCCCCGCGACCAATTCGGTCCCGATGCGAAGGGCGAAACCAAGACCGCTGGTCCGGGACACCCGGCCGGTCCCGTCCTTGAGCTCGCTTTGCTTGGCCTGGGCCGTGCGAAGTCTCGTATCGAGGTCGTCAGGAGAAGGTGGGGGCGACTTTTCATTCATGGGCGCTTAGCCCCTGCCGTCTCCCCCCATTAGCCCCCAAGTCTCCACCCATTTGGCCCTGATCCTCTCGGGATCGACCGCCACCGGGGCCGAAAATCGCGCGCACCTTAGTGAGCGGGTCGGGGCCTGTCAAGGCGGGCCGAGCGCCGGTTTTTGGCGGAAAATTGCGGCTGTGACGCCGTTTCGGACGAGGCCGTCATCAGGCGCTTTCGCGCAATTCTTCGGCCGTTCCCAGATCCACCGAGACCAGGTCGCTGACGCCCCGCTCGGCCATGGTGACGCCGAACAGGCGGTCGACCCGGGCCATGGTCATGCGGTGGTGGGTGATGACCAGGAAGCGCGTCGTTCCGCTGTGGCAGAGCTCTTCCAAGAGGCTGCAGAAGCGGTCCACATTGGCGTCGTCGAGCGGCGCGTCTACCTCGTCGAGCACGCAAATCGGCGCCGGATTGGTCAGGAACACGGCAAAGAGCAGGGACAGCGCGGTCAGGGCCTGTTCGCCGCCCGAGAGCAGGGACATGACCTGCAGGCGCTTGCCGGGTGGGCTGGCCAGGATCTCCAGGCCGGCTTCCAGCGGGTCCTCCTCCTCGGTCAGCTTCAGGTGCGCCCGCCCGCCGCCGAACAGCCGGACGAAAAGCTCGGAGAAGTGCTTGTTGACCTGCTCGAAGGCGGCCAGCAGCCGCTCGCGGCCCTCCCGGTTCAGGCTGGCGATGCCTTGGCGCAGGCGGCCGATGGCGGCGACCAGATCGGCGCGCTCTGTCTGCATGCCGGTGATCTGCTGGTCCAGTTCCTTGGCCTCGGTCTCGGCGCGCAGGTTGACCGGCCCCATATTGTCGCGCTCGCGCGTCAGGCGGGTGAGCTTGGTCTCGACCTCCTCCAGGGTGGGCAGCTCCTGCCCGGGATCGGCCTCGGCCACTTCCAGCACCTCATCGAGCGCGCAGTCCAGGCGTTCGCGCACCCGCCCGGTGATGTTGGCGAGCACCTGCTGGGCCTGGGTCACGGCGGCCTCGGCGCGGATGCGGTTCTCCCGCGCGCCGGCCAGGGTCTGCTCCGCTTCCTTGAGCGCCTTGTCGGCGGCGGCCAGCCCGGTCTCGCCTACGGCCAGGGCATCGGCCGCGTCCTTGCGCCGGGCCTCGGCGCGCTCGATCTCGGTCGCCAGGGCGTCGCGCCGTTCGATCATCTCGTCGGGGCGCAGGGATAGCGTCTCGATTTCGCGGCCCGTGGCCGCCAGCCGCTGGTCGAGCTCGGCGATATAGCGCTCGGAGTCTTCCTGGCGCCGGTGCCAGGAAGCCTGTTCCTCGCCAATGCTGCGCAGGCGATGCTGGCGGGTTTCGGCTTCGCGCGCCAGTTGGTCGGCCTTGCTCTGGCAGCGTGCCAGTTCGGCCCGCTTCTGCCCCAAGCTCTCGCGCAACTCGCCCAGCCTGTCCCGCCCATCGGCCAGATCGGGCAGGGTTTTCATCTCGCCGCGCTGGAAGGCGAGCGTAGACTCGCTTTCGGCCATGTCGGCGGCGAGGCGCTCGGCGGTCTCCTCCGCCACCGTCAGGCGCGAAGTGAGCGCCGCCGCCTTCTGCCCCAACTCGGCCTGGCTCTCGCGCGCCAGGTTCAGCGTGGAGAAAGCGGAGCTGACGGCCGCGCGCGCGGCGCGCTCGGCGGCGGTGGCCGCCTCGGCCGCGCTCTGGGCAGCGTCATGGAGCTCGCGGGCCTCGCCGGCCGCCTGCGCGGCCCCGCCCAAGGCTTCGCGCAACTCCATGAGACGGTTGCGCTGTTCCAGGCGCTTGGCCGCCGAGGTGCGCGCATTGGCCGCGGCGGTGAAGCCGTCCCAGCGCCACAGCGCACCCTCCTTGGTGACCAGCCGCTGACCCGGCGTCAACTCGGCCTGTAGGCGCGCTCCGGCCGCGGCATCGGACAGCAGACCGATTTGCGACAGGCGGCGGTTCAAGGCATCGGGCCCTTGAACGAAGCGGCTGAGCGGTTCCGCGCCTTCGGGCAAGGGCGGGGGCGTATCATAGGGTGGCAGGGCGGCCCAATGCACCGGCGCCGCGGTCTCCGCGGGAGCGGAGATGTCATCGCCGAGCGCCGCGCCCAGGGCCGCCTCGCAGCCCGGCTCCACCGTGACCCGGTCGATGAGCGGCGGCCAGTCGCCCTCGCTCCCGGGCTCCAGGAGCGCGGTGAGTGCCGCGATCTCGGCGTCCAGCTTGGCGCGTTCGGCCTCGGCCTGCTGCAGGACCTCGCGCGTGGAGGCCTCCTCGGCGCGCGTCCCCACCTGGACGGCCTCGGCTGTTTCCGCCTCGCCGCGCGCGCGTTCGAGCGCGGCTTCGGCTGCGGCGGCATCGGACCTGGCGCCCTCCAGTTGTTCGTCCGGCAGACGCTCGGCGGCGAGCTGCTCGCGCTGGCGCGCAACGCCCTCGGCCTGTCCGCACAGGCGTTCGAGCCGCGCGGTGGCTTCGGCTATGCTCCGCTCCAGCGCGGCGGCGCGGGCTTCGTCGGCCGCCAGCCGCTCGGCCAGGGTGTTGAACTCGCCTTCCTCGTCGTTGACCGCCCAGAGCGCATTGTCGCGCGCCTGTTCGGCCGCTTGCATCGCCTCGTCCTCCTCGGCGACCGCCGATTCCAGACGGGCGCGCTCCTGCTCCATGCGCTCCTGCGCTTCGGCGGCGTCGTCCAGGATGGCGTGCGCCCGGGTCCGGTCGCCCTCGAGTTGGACCAGGCGCTCCTCGGCCCGGGCCTTGGCGGCGGCGATCTGGGCCTCCTCGCGGTCCAGGTTGTCCCGGTCCACCAGAAGCCGTTGCAGGCCGGCCGCGGCGGCCGCTTCGCGATTGCGCATCTCGGGCAGTTCGGCCGCGGAATTGGCCTGCTCGGACGCGCGCGCCGCGGCACTTTCGGTCAGCGCGGCGACCTCGCGCTCGATCTGCGACAGATGATTTTCGCTGTGGCGCAGGACGTTCTTGGCGGCCTGGGCCTCCAGATGCAGCGCGACGGCCTCGCTGCGCCGGATCTGGTCGGCGATGTTGCGATAGCGCGTCGCCTGGCGGGCCTGCTTCTTGAGGCCCTTGTGTTGCACCTCCAGGGTGACGATCACGTCGTCCAGGCGCTCCAGATTGGTTTCCGCCGCGCGCAGGCGCAACTCGGCCTCGTGCCGGCGCGTGTGCAGCCCGGTGATGCCCGCCGCCTCTTCGAGCAGGGCCCGGCGGTCGGCCGGTTTGGCGTTGATCAGCGCCCCGATGCGCCCCTGGCTGACCATGGCGCTGGAGTGGGCGCCAGAGGCGGCGTCGGCGAAGAGCAGTTGCACGTCGCGCGCGCGCACCTCCCTGCCGTTGACCCGGTAGGTGGAGCCGCTGCCGCGCTCGATGCGGCGCACGACCTCCAGGCTGTCATGCTCGTTGAACATGGCGGGCGCGGTGCGGTCGCTGTTGTCGAGTTGGATCGTGACCTCGGCCAGGTTGCGTGCCGGGCGCTGCGCGGTGCCGGAGAAGATGACGTCGTCCATCTCGCCGCCGCGCATGCGCTTGGCCGAGTTCTCGCCCATGACCCAGCGCAGGGCTTCGACCAGGTTCGACTTGCCGCAGCCGTTGGGTCCGATGACGCCGGTGACGCCCGGCTCGATCGGAATTTCCGTCGGGTCGACAAAGGACTTGAACCCCGTGAGCCGAAGCTTCGTGAACTGCGTCACCGCTGCCCGTTCTCCTCTAAGTGCCCTGCATGACCTCTTTTACGATTCTGCCGATGTAGTCGTAGCTGCGCGTGCCCTCGACCTTGCGGCCGTTGATGATGAGCGTCGGCGTGCGCGCTATTCCGTAAGTCGCCTTCGCCTCCTGCGCGACCGCGAGGATCTTGTCCATCTCCGCTTGATCGTTGGCGCAGGATTCGAACTTATCCCCGCTCAGGCCCGCCAGCCGTGCTATCTGACCGATCGCCTTCATGGGGTCCTTGGACTTCGCCCAGCGCTTCTGACTCTTGAAGAGAACGTCGAGAAAGCTGAAGAAGCGCTCTCCCTCGATGCAGTTGGCCACCGCGGCCGCGCGCAGGGCCACGCCGTCCAGGGGAAAGTGCCGGTAGACCAGCTTGGCCTTGCCCTCGGCGATCCAGGTCTCCTTGATCTTGGGTAGGGTATCCCTGTGGAAGGCCGCGCAAGCCGGGCAGGTCAGCGAGGAATATTCCAGAATCGTGACCGGCGCGGCCCGGTCCCCGAGGATGCGGTCGCCGGGATAAAGGGCCATTTCCTCGGCCTGGAGATGGCGCAACGGCCAGGCAATCCCGGCCGCCGAAACCAGGGCCATCGCCCCGGCCATTATCAGTATCTTCCGACGCGTCATACGTGACCTACCATATGTTGTGTATCCTAAGGGCCTCGCAGCGATTTCTCAAGCGCCCTGATGGCCCGCTTTATCGCGATGGGCCGCTATTTACGATCCAAGTTGTGGCGGCATCAAGGCGTTTGGCGGGTTCGGCGGGTATTTTTTCGCTCAGGGCCCGGGCTGTTGGCGCACGGCCCGGCCCAGGCGTTCCAGGGCGCCGCGCAGTTCCTCGTCCTCGACCCCGGCCAGGCGGTCCTTGAGCTCCGCCTCTTCCTCGGGGCTAAGGGGCGGCTCGGGCGGCCTGCGGGGAGGCCGGCGCGCAGGCAGGGGGCCTTGCTGCAGTTGCAGGCGCCCGATGGCGCTATAGCCGAAGTAGCCGTTGACCCGCTCCAGGATCAACGGCGCCAGGTGTTGCAGCTCGGTGGCGAAACCCGGCACCACGCGCAGGGTGAGCGTGCCCTCGGCGCGCCGGCCGGGGCGGGCCACCGCCACCTTGCTGGGCAGGCAGCGAGCGGCCAGCTCCTCGCCCACGATGCTGGGCCACTCCACGGCCAGCCCGCCCTCGGCGAAGCCGCGCCGGCCCAGCGCGCGCTTCGCCACCCTGGGCAGGGTGGCGGCCACGGCGCGCAGCCCGGGACGCCGGGCGGGGGCTTCGGTCCCGGCTTTCTTACGGCGCTTGGTCTTGGCTTCGGCCGGGGGCTCGGCCATGGCTTGGGCTCTTTGTCTCTGGGGCGGGCTCCAGTATAGAAGAGGATATGGCCCGCGTCCCCCGCCTCGACCCCGAATCGGCCCGCAAAAGCCTGCCCGCGCGCCTGCTGCGCTGGTACGGGCGGCACGGGCGCGCGCTGCCCTGGCGCGTGAGGGGAAACGCACGGCCCGATCCCTACCGGGTCTGGCTCTCCGAGGTCATGCTGCAGCAGACCACGGTGGCCACCGTCGGGCCCTATTTCCAGGCTTTTACCGCGCGCTGGCCGCGGCTCGGGGACCTGGCGGCGGCCTCGCTGGACGAGGTGCTCGCCGCCTGGGCCGGGCTCGGCTATTACGCCCGCGCCCGCAATCTGCACGCCTGCGCCCGGGGGCTGGTGGCGGATTACGGCGGTCGCTTTCCGGAGACCGAGGTTGCCTTGCGTGCGCTGCCCGGCATCGGGCCCTATAGCGCCTCCGCCATCGCCGCCATCGCCTTCGGGCAGCGGGTCAGCGTGGTGGACGGCAACGTGGAGCGGGTCATAGCCCGCCTCTTCGCCGTGGAAGCGCCCCTGCCCGGGGCCAAGGCGGAGTTGCGCCGCCTGGCCGGGGAACTGCTGCCCCGGGGCGGTTCCGGGTCCGTCGACTTCGGCGCCTATGCCCAGGCCGTGATGGACCTGGGGGCCACGGTCTGCCTGCCGCGCCGGCCGCGCTGCGGCGGCTGCCCCTGGACCAAGGCGTGCATGGCCCGGGCGGCGGGGCTGGCCGAAGAGCTGCCGCGCCGGGCCCCCAAGCCGGCCCGTCCCACCCGCCGCGGGGTGGCCTTCTGGGTCCAGCGGCCCGACGGAGCGATCCTGCTGCGCCGCCGTCCCGATAAGGGTCTCCTGGGCGGCATGATGGAGCTACCCTCCACCGATTGGCGCGAGACGCCCTGGAGCCGGGCCGAGGCGTTGGCCCAGGCCCCGCTCACGGCCCATTGGCGGGCCCTGCCCGGCGTGATCGGCCATACCTTCAGCCACTTTCACCTGGAGCTGGAACTCTGGGCCGGGACCCCAGAGGGTGCGGGGGACGGCGCGGCGAATGGCAGGGCGGGCCGCTGGGTGCAGCCGGATGAGCTGGGCGCGCTGGCGCTGCCCACGGTGATGCGCAAGGTGGTGCGGCACGGGTTGGCGAAGGCGGGCGAGGCGTCCTTGCTCGACTTAAGCGCGGCGCCTTGAGAGCGTACATATAAAGCCCCGCCCGGGGTTTCGTGCGCCGCCATAACCACAAATTTCCCAATATTAAGACGTTTTTCACGGGAATAGGGAATGCTCCCGGCCTAAGCACCGGCCGGGCGGGAGAGAACCGTCCGCAGGCGCCTCGGGGAGACACGTGAGACAGGAAGCGACGATGGACCGGGATGGGACGCTGATGATCGAGGCCTTCGAGGCCACCTCCCATGCGGTCATGATCACCGATGCCGAAGGCAACATCCTGGCCGTCAATCCGGCCTTTCAGGAGGTGACCGGCTGGGCGTCCGAGGAGGTCATCGGCCAGACACCGAAGTGGCTGCAGTCGGGCCGTCAGGACCTGGATTTCTTCGAGACCATGTGGCACGCGCTGCTCACCAAGGGCTCCTGGCAGGGCGAGATTTGGAACCGTCACCGCGACGGGCAGGCCTATCCCGAGTTCCTCACCATCGACGGGGTATGCTCGGCCCGTGGCGAGATCTCCCATTTCATCGGGGTTTTCTCCGATGCGGCGGATCGGGACTCGCGCAAGGACCATCTGGTGCGCCTGGCCTATCAGGACGCGCTGACCGAGCTGCCGAACCGGACCCTGTTCTTCGACCGCCTGGAGCAGGCCGTCTCGCTAGTGCGGCGTAAGGGCGGGGAGGCGGCGCTCCTCCTGCTCGACCTGGACAACTTCGATAAGGCCAACAGCACCTTCGGCCACGACGCCGGCGATCTGGTGCTCAAGGCCGTGGCCAAGCGCCTGCGGGATGCGGTGCGCGAGAGCGACACCGTGGCGCGGCTGGACGGCGATGAGTTCGGCGTGATCCTTCCCGTGATCGAGGGCACCAAGGGCGCGCGCGAGGCCGCCCAGCGTATCCAGACCGCGCTCAACCGCCCCTTCTCCCTGGCCGGCGACAAGGTGAAGCTGGGGGCGAGCATCGGAATCGCCCTGTTCCCGGCGGACGGGACAAACGCGCAGGAGCTGGTGGAAAAGGCCGACAGCGTGATGCACTGGATCAAGCGCCGCGGCAAGGGGGCCTTCGCCTTCTTCGAGGATGCGCTGGAGCACAAGCCCCTGCGCCGCCGCGCCGCGGGCTGACTCGCACCGCCGCCGCGCCCTCGGAGCGGCCTAGAGCAACCCCCGTTTAGTTTTACGCGCCGGCAGCCCCCCTCACCCTCGGTCGCTTCGCTTCCTCTTCCCTCTCCCGGGGGGAGAGGGTTATGAAGGCTTGGCGAGGCCTAAGGCCGAGCCTTAGCCGGAGTTGGGTGAGGGGGCGACTCCACCTAATCGGAAAAGGCTCTAAGTCATCTCCGAACGGATCTTCTGGCGCAGGATGTCGATGGACACCAGCTTGCCCTCCACGTCCATGCACCAGAACTGCCAGCCGTTGCAGGCCGGCGCGCCCTGGACGTGGGCGCCCACCTGGTGGATCGAGCCCTTGAAATCGGCGGTGATCAGCGTGCCGTCGGCGCGCACCTTGGCCTGCCAGCGCCGGTTCGGGCTGTAGAGCAGGGTGCCGGGCTCGAGCAGGCCCTGTTCCACCAGGTTGCCGAAGGGCACGCGCGGCTGCTCGCGCTTTGAGGGGGTGTCGATTACTTCCAGATCGTCGATGGGGCGCACCTTGGACAGGCGCGCCCGCGCCATCTCGGCGTAGCCGGCCTCGCGCTCGATGCCGATGTAGCGCCGCCCCAGGCGCTTGGCGACCGCCGCGGTGGTGCCGCTGCCCAGGAAGGGGTCGAGCACCACATGGCCCGGCCTGGTGGCGGCCAGGATGGCCCGGTGCAGCAATGCCTCGGGCTTCTGCGTCGGGTGTGCCTTCTTGCCGTCGTCGCCTTTCAGGCGCTCGCCCCCGGTGCAGAGCGGGATCAGCCAGTCGCTGCGCATCTGCAACTCGTCGTTGAGCGCCTTCATGGCGGCGTAATTGAAGGTGTAGCGCGCGTTCTTGTCCTTGCTCGCCCAGATCAGGGTCTCGTGCGCGTTGGTGAAGCGCCGGCCGCGGAAGTTGGGCATGGGGTTGGACTTGCGCCAGATCACGTCGTTCAGGATCCAGTACTCCAGGTCCTGCAGGATGGTGCCGACGCGAAAGATGTTGTGATAGGTGCCGATGACCCAAAGCGTGCCGTTGTCGGCCAGCACGCGGCGCGCGGCGCGCAGCCAGGCGCGCGTGAAGTCGTCATAGGCGCGGAAGCCGTCGAACTTGTCCCAGTCGTTCTCGACACCCTCGACCCGCGTGTGGTTCGGGCGCCGCAGCTCGTTTGCGAGCTGCAGATTATAGGACAAATCGGCAAAGATCATGTCGACGGAGCCCTCGGGCAGGGACTCCATCAGTTCCACGCAATCGCCGACCTTGACGACGTCCAGTTCCACTAGGCTTTTCCCCACGTCCGCAAAAAAGAACATCCTGAGTCACGCGCGACCCAGCGTCAAGACTCCTCTTTAGAGTCAAGGAGTTAACTAATTGTTAGGAGTTCCCGCACGGGCCGGAAGGAACGCCGGTGCTGGGCGGTCACGCCCAGGTCGCTGAGCGCTCGCCGATGCTCGGCCGTGCCGTAGCCGCGGTTGCGCTCCCAGCCGTAACCGGGATGAGCCTCGGCCAGGTCTTCCATGAGCCGGTCGCGGGTCACCTTGGCCATGACCGAGGCAGCGGCGATGGAAAGGCTCCTGCTGTCGCCCTTGACCACGGCCCGGGCGGGGCAGGAGAGCGCGGGCGTCTGGTTGCCGTCGATGAGCGCGGCCTGCGCCCGGATGCCGGCGCGTTGCTCCAGCGCGGCCACGGCCCGGCCCATGGCGAGAAGTGTCGCCTGCAAAATGTTGTGTTCGTCGATCTCGGCCACGCCGGCCTGGCCGATGCCCAGTGCCGCGCCGCCATTCTCGGCGCAGTCCCTCAACTCGGCGTAGAGGCGCGCGCGCAGGGCGGCGCTGAGCACCTTGGAATCGTCCAGCCGGGTCAGCAGCTTCTCGGGACAGCGCGCCGGGTCGAGCCAGACGGCGGCGGCCACCACCGGCCCGGCCCAGGGCCCGCGCCCCGCCTCGTCCACGCCCAGAATTATAGGCCCGGCTCCGCCCGTGGCGGCGCCCAGTTCCTTCTCCAGCGCGAAATCCGGCATGGGGTTCGAAGCTCCCGAGGCGGGCCTCGTACTTCGACAAGCTCAGAATGAGGCCCTCATGTTGAGCCTGTCGAAACAAGAGGGCCGGGGCAAGGCGCCGGGCCCAATTAGGGACAACCGCTAGCGGTTCGTTCCGTCCTTCTTCTTGCGCCGCGGCACGATGTTGCCGATCTTGCCGGCCATGTCCACCATGAGGTCCTCGGCGCGCGCGGTGGAGCGGAACAGGAGCGCCGCCTCGCGCCCGAGGGTGAGGCGCAGGATCTCGCGTCCCGAGGTGATGCCCAGGAGCGCGATTCGCTGCAAGCGGCGCGCCGATTCCAGCCAGATGGGGCTGGTCATGAGCGACAGTACGGTGACCGCCACGATCAGGCGGTGCGATTCGTCGTCGATCGCGCCCACGCTGAGGCCGAGCGCGGCGAGGACGAAGGAGAACTCGCCCATTTGGGCCAGCACCACGCCCGAGAGGAAGGCGCGCGCCCAGGGTTGGCCGAGGAGGCGGATGCAGAGGATGTTGAGCGCGGTCTTGAGCACGGCGACGAAGGCCACGATCAAAAGCACGGTCCACAGGTTGTCCAGGATGAAGGAGAAGTCGATCAGGAGGCCGATGGAGAGGAAGAACACCATGATGAGGATCGACTGCACCGGGGCGGTGTGGTGGATCATGGCGCGCCGGCTGGTGGAGTTGCCGATGATCAGCCCGGCCAGGAACGCCCCGTAGGCCGCGGACAGGCCCAGCAGGCCCGAGAGCGCCGCCGCGCCGAAGCAAAAGGCCAAGCCCGCGAGCGGCGCCAGGTCGCGGTGCTTACCCACCGCCTTGGCGAAGGGCAGGCGCAGGCGCTCTCGGCGCAGCAGGTAGAGGATGAGGAGCGCCAGGAAACCCAGGGACAGGGCGATCTTGAAGACGACCGCCGCCAGGGATTCCTCGGACCCGGCCTGAAAGGAGTTCACGATCAGCATCATGGGCACGACGGCCAGGTCCTGGGCGACCAGGATGGCCACCGTGATCTGGCCGGTGCGGCTGCGCAGCTCACCGATCTCGTCGAGCATCTTGATGGCCACCGCCGTCGATGAGATGGCGACCACGAAGCCGAGCAGCAGGGTGACGGGCGTCGGCCAGTCGAGAATGGCGCCCAAGACCGACATGGCGATCAGCCCGGCCCCGATCTGCACCGCCGTGGTGGCGAGCGCCACCTTCCAGACCTCGCGCACGGCGCGCAGGGACAGCTCCATGCCGATCAGGAACAGCAGCATGAGCACGCCCAACTCGGCCAGCATCTGAATGAAGTCCCGGCTCTCGACGATGCCCAGGCTGGCGGGGCCCAGGATAGCGCCGGCCAGGATGTAGCCGATTACCGGCGGCTGCTTGAAGCGGTGCATGAGCATGCCGCAGGCAAGCGCCGCGAGCGCGACGATCGCCAGTCCGGTCAGATTGCTAGCAGCCTCATGCATCCCCTGAGCCTAACAGCAAGCGGTAAGCATAGGATTACCGTCAGGCGCGGATTCGAAGCGAGGGGAAATATTTGTGGTGCTATCGATCTCGCATCTTTGGCGCGCGGACAGAATAGTCCAATCAGAAAAGCGCCAGTTGATCCCCCGGGAGCGTGGGGCGCCGGAATTGGCTTACGTCCAGGTCCCAATCGTGTTCGTCGAGCCCGAGGCGCTGGCAGGCCAGCTCGAAGCGGCGGGCGAGCAGGTCGGCGTAGACCCCGGTGCCGCGCATGCGCTTGCCCCAGCCCGACTGATAGAGCTTGCCGCCGCGCATGCCGCGCAGCAGGTTGAGCACGTGGTCCTTGCGGTCGGGGAAGTGCGCCTCGAGCCATTCGCTGAAGAGGTCGGCGATCTCCAGCGGCAGGCGCAGCAGGATGTAGTTGGCCGAGCGCGCGCCGGCCCGGGCCGCGGCCTCGAGGATCGCCTCCAGCTCCTCGTCGTTGAGCGCCGGGATCATGGGCGCGGTGAGCACCCCGGTGGGGATGCCGGCCTCGGCCAGGCGCCGGATGGCCTCCAGGCGCAGGGCCGGGCGGCTCGCGCGCGGCTCCATGCGCCGGGCCAGGCCCGGGTCCAGGGTGGTCACCGAGACGAAGACCTTGGCCAGGCGCGCGTTTGCCATGGGCGCCAGGATGTCCAGATCGCGCAGGATCAGGTTCGACTTGGTCACGATGGCCACCGGGTGGTGCGCGCGGGCGAGGACCTCCAGGATAGACCGCGTGATCTCCAGGTGTCTTTCCACCGGCTGGTAGGGGTCCGTATTGGTGCCCAGGGCGATCACGTCCGGGGTGTAGGAGGGCCGGGCCAACTCCGCCTCCAAGAGGCGGGCGGCGTCGGGCTTGGCGAAGAGCTTGGTCTCGAAGTCGAGCCCGGGCGACAGGCCCAGATAGGCGTGGGTAGGCCGGGCGAAGCAGTAGATGCAGCCGTGCTCGCAGCCCTTGTAGGGGTTGATCGAACGCTCGAAGGGCACATCGGGGGAGTCGTTGCGCGCGATCACGGAGCGGCTCGAGTCATGCCCCACGCTGGTGCGCAGCGGCGGCAGATCCTCCTCGGCGTCCAGGGTCCAGCCGTCATCGACCGCGACGCGCCCATGGGGCTCGAAACGTCCGCTCTCGTTGCTGATCGCGCCCCGCCCCTTGCGCGGCTGGTCCGGCAGCGTCTCCACCATGAGCCGAGCTTAGCTAGGTTATGCGAACATAACAAGAACATTCAACCGAAAGACCGAGCCACCCGCTCGGCTTTCGTTCCCTTTTTGAGCAGGGCGCTCGCATCTCGCAAGCCCCCGCGCCTTTTTCGTCCGCGTGCCTGTGCTATGACCCCAGCGCCATGAAAGAGTCATCCCTGAGCGTCGTCATACCGGCCTTGAACGCGGCCGGCGAGCTGCCGGCCACCCTGGCCGCGCTCGAGGAGGGTCGGGCGGCCGGGCTCATCGGCGAGATCATCGTGGTGGACGGCGGATCGGGCGACGGCACGCGATCGCTGGCCGAGGCCGCCGGCGCGCGTCTCATCGAAGCGCCGTCCAACCGCGGCCGGCAGCTCGCCCTGGGCGGCGAGGCGGCTGCTGGCGGCTGGCTGCTTTTCCTGCACGCCGATACGGTCTTGAGCGCGGGATGGGCGGCGGCGGCGCGGGATTTCATGGCGCGGACGGGCGGCGCTGAGCGCGCGGGCGTCTTCCGCCTGGTGCTGGACGATCCCGACCCGCGGGCCCGGCGCATCGAGCGCCTGGCGCGCTGGCGCGGGCGCGTGCTCGGCCTACCCTACGGCGACCAGGGGCTGCTGATCGCGCGCGGCTTTTACCGGGCGCTGGGCGGCTTCCGACCCCTGCCGCTCATGGAGGACGTGGATCTCGTGCGCCGCATCGGGCGGGGAAGGCTCGAGCTGCTGGACTCCGACGCCCTGACCTCGGCCGCGCGCTACCGCAAGGGCGGCTGGTGGCTCAGGCCCCTGCGCAACCTGACCCTGTTGGGGCTCTTCTTCCTGGGCGCGCCGCCTCGGCTGCTACGGCGGCTCTACGGATGAGTCTACCGCGGCACCTGGTGATCATGGCGCGCGCGCCGCGCCTGGGCGCGGTCAAGCGGCGCCTGGCGCGGGACGTGGGGGCGCTTGCCGCCTGGCGCTTCTACCGCGCGATCTCGGCGCGCCTGGCGGGGCGCCTGAGCCGCGATCCCCGCTGGCGGACCTGGCTGGCGCTCACCCCTGACCGGGCCGTCCTCGGCCAGGGCGCCTTCCCCAACGCCTATCTGCGGCGCGTCCCTCAGGGGCCGGGCGATCTGGGCGCGCGCATGGGCCGGCTGCTGCGTGACTTGCCGCCGGGGCCGGTGGTCATCGTGGGCTCGGACATTCCGGCGCTGGAGCCCCGTCACGTGGCGCGCGCCTTCGCGCTGCTCGGCGATCACGACTGGGTCTTCGGCCCGGCCGCCGACGGGGGTTATTGGCTGATCGGCGCGCGCCGGCGGCCCGTGCTGCGCGATCCCTTCGCGCGCGTGCGCTGGTCGTCTGCGCATGCGCTCGCCGATACGCTCGCCAACCTGAAGGGCGCGAACATCGCGTACTTGGAGGAACTGGCCGACGTGGATACCGGCGCGGACTTGGCTCGGTTCCGCGCGGGTGCCTGAACTCAGTCCGTTTTTTCCAGGTGCTCTTTCAGCCGCGGCATGAGCTCCACCAGGTTGCAGGGCCGAAGCCGCGAATCCAACTGGTAGCGCAGGATGCCCTCCCAGGCGTCGCGGCAGGCGCCGGGCGAGCCGGGCAGGGCGAAGAGATAAGTGCCGCCGGCCACCCCGCCGAGCGCCCGGCTTTGCATGGTCGAGGTGCCGATCTTCTCGTAGCTGAGCCAGCGGAACAGCTCGCCGAAGCCCTCGATCTCCTTTTCCATGACCGCCTTGAAGGCCTCCGGCGTCACGTCGCGCCCCGTAACCCCGGTGCCGCCGGTGGCGATCACCACGTCGATCTCCGAATCGGCGATGCAGTCCCCGAGATAGGCAATAATCGCGTCCTGCTCGTCCTTGACGATATCGCGCCGGGCCAGTTCGTGGCCGTCCGCGCTCAGCAGCTCCGCGAGCGTGCGCCCGGACTTGTCGTCCTCGATCGTGCGCGAGTCGGAGACGGTGAGAAGCGCGATCCTGATCGGCAGGAAGGGGCGGCTTTCGTCAATTTTGTGCATTGGTGTTACTGGCCAGCTCCGGCGTTCTGCGGTCGAGAGCTACATAGAGCGGCCAGTCGCCCGATGCAATGCCATCGAGCGAGGGCGCGCGCTGACCCAGGCGCATGCGGTAGATCCACAGGTTGGTCAGCACACGTTCGATGAACAGGCGGGTCTCGAGCGAGGGTAGGCTTTCGATGAACAGCAGCGGGTCGTTCTTGTAGTCCATCCTGCGCTGCCACTTGTTCAGGTTTCCGGGCCCCCCGTTATAGGCCGCGGCCAGGCGGAACAGGTCGCCGCCCACCAGGTCGTTCTGCAAGAGGTGCGCGATGTAGCGCTGGCCCAGCTCCATGTTGGTCGCCGGATCGAACAGCTTGTTGCGCTTGCTACGCCGGTAGCCGCGGTCGCGCGCGATGAAGCTGGCCGTGCTCGGCATGAGTTGCATGAGACCGCGCGCCCCGTCCGGACTCTTGGCCGAGGGGTTGAAGCCGGACTCCTGCCGGATCAGGGCGAAGATCAGGGCCCGGTCTATCTTGAAGCCGCTGTGCGGGCGCCAGGGCGGAATGGGATAGAGCGCCAGGTCCAGGGTGCCGGCCTTGGCCTCCGGGTGTGCCGTGGTGGCGAGGCGCTTGCCCATGCGGAAGGCGATCTCGGGCATGCCAGCCAGTTCGGTGAGCGCCAGCAGGGCCCGGGTCATCTGCGCATCGGCCCAGCCGTTCACGCCCTTGAGCTCGCGCCCGGCGCGCCGCCGCTCGCCGACCTGAAGCAGCGCCAGCGCCCGGGCGCTTAGCGGCTCCGATTCGAGACGCGCAATCAGCGGGCCGTCCAGCTTGTGGGCGTGGATATCCAGGTGCGGTTCCAGGCCCAGGGCGCGCAAGGCGAGCAGGCCATAGAAGGTGCGAGGCTGCTGGGCGGCCAGCGCCAGCCAGCGGCTCATCTCGGCGGGATTGCGCAGGCGCAGATGGGCGCGCGCGGCCCAATAGGCGCCGGACGCCGCGTTCCAGCCCGAGGTCGTTTTGGACTGGGCCAGGTGCTCGAAGTGCCGGGCGGCCTGTTCCAGCCGGCCCAGGCGCCAGGCCGCGAGCCCGGCGATCCAATGCGCCAGCGGCACATGATGGCCCGAGCGCTTGGCCGCGCCGCCCGCAAGTTCGAGCGCCTTGCCGTTGCGGCCGTAGTAGTACCAGCCGGCGGCGACCTTGGTGTAAGCCTGGTCGATCTCAACCTGATCCAGCAGGCGCCGGGTGTTCTTCGCCCTGAGCAGCTTCTCGGTCACGCTGAGGCGCGTGTTCAGCACGTTGCGCCGGACCTGACGCTTGATCGCCCTGGAGGCCTGGCGCTGCTTCTTGGACAGGCGCTTGGTCGAGCGGTAGGGCTTGTCCTGGGGCGCGGCGGGCGCGCCGAGGCTGGAGCGGTGCACCACGGGCGCGCGCGGCCTCTTGTGGTTCTTGGGCCGGCGTTTGAGCGCCAGCTTGTAGATGCGCTTGGCGTCGGGATGGTCGGCGTAGGCCGCCATCCACTCGTAAAGCTCGTGATACTTGGAGCGGTAGGCCGTGGGATGTAAATAGCGCTGGGCCAGCAGGTGGCCCATGAGGCGCTTGTCGCTCAGCCGCTTGATGCGCTTGTTAGCCGCCGGCCATTTGCCCGCCTCCTGCAGTGCGAAAACCTCGCGGTAGAGCCGGGCGTCCGCGTCCGAGAGCACCCGGGGCAGATCACGCGAAAAATCGGACACGGCGGGCAGCACCGTGCGTTCGCTCTGCGCCAGCGAGGGTCCGGCGGCAAGGCTCGTAGCCAGGGCAACGCCCAAGGCCGCAGCGAGAAACGGCCACCCCCACGCCGGCATAGCTCTGCCGATGATTTGTCCGAACAGCAAGATTGCCCCCTGTTTGGCAAGCATGTTAGCCAAAGGCCCACCACCGGGGCAACAAGGGCCTTGGGCGTACCCCTGGAAGATTGGCCGGCTTGGTGAAGATCGGGTTAATGCTCAGGAGGCGAGCAGCGGGTCCTTGCCCGAGTTTACCGCGCCGTGCAGGGACAGGAAATCGCGCCAGGCCAGGCGTTTTTGCGCCGGCTGACGCAGAAGATAGGCGGGGTGCAGGCTGGCCAGGGCCGGGATCGGCCGCACCAGTTCGGCGTGCTGATAGTGGTACCAATGGCCGCGCAGCTTGAGGATGCCCTCGCTGCGCGCCAGCAGGGTCTTGGCCGCGCTGCCGCCGAGCAGCAGCAGGTAGGCCGGGTCCACCAGCTCGATATGGCGCTCCATGAAGGGCAGGCAGGCGGCGACCTCCGCGGCCGTCGGCGTGCGGTTGCCCGGGGGGCGCCAGACCAGCACGTTGGTGATGTAGACCGAGGTCCGGTCCATGCCGATGCCGGCCAGCATGCGGTCGAGCAACTTTCCCGCCGCGCCGACGAAAGGCAGGCCCTGGCGGTCCTCCTCCGCGCCCGGGGCCTCGCCGATGATCATGACACGGGCCTCGGGGTTGCCGTCGGCGAAGACCAGGTTGGTCGCCGTCTCCTTCAGGGCGCAGCCCTCGAAGCGGCCGAGCGCGGCTTTCAGCTCCTCCAGGGTACCGGCAGCGCGCGCCAAGTCCCGCGCCGAGGCGGGCGAGGCTTCGCTAACGGTGGACCGCGCCGGATTTCGCGGGTCGGGCGGGGGCGCGGTGCGGTCGAGCGGTTTGTCGCCAATCGCTTCATCGGCTCCGGCCTCCATCTGCCAGCGCAGGGAGGCGAGCGTGTCATCCCGGCTCGTGGGCATGCGGGGAGCCTATCACGCCGTGAGCGGCGCGCATACCGGGCGGACGCGCTTCTTGACGCAAGTCATTTAATTTCGCGCGAATCTAAGCGATAAATAGAATTGCACTCCGGGCCATGGCCATGGGACGACAAGGCCGCGGCCCGTAATGCGAAGGGTTTTGGGGGCAGCGCCATGTTTGAAGCACACAAGGATTTGACGCAAACAACGGCCGATCGGGCGGATACCGCGCAGCCTGAGGCGGCCCGGCCGGGGAAAGCTGGTGTTCCGGCGCGCGCGTCTGCGCTGCACGCCGTGCCGGCGGTCCCCGACTATCTGAGGGAGACCTACACCTGGGCCTACCTGCGCCCGCTGAGCCTCGTCATCTTCGATCACCCGGCGGTAGTCTCCGCCATTCTCTGGGGCCATGCCGGGCGTTTGGAGCGCGCGCTGCTCGACGAGCTGCGGCCCGGTCAGCGTGTCCTGCAGCCGGCCTGCGTCTACGGCGACCTCTCGCCCCGGATCGCCGCGTTCCTCGGGCCGGGCGGGCGGCTCGATGTCGCCGACGTGGCGCCGGTGCAGGCCGAGAACTGCCGGCTCAAGTTGCGCGAGTTTCCCAACGCTACGGTCGCCCTGTTCGACGCCGCCGAGCCGCGCCCGCCCGTCTACGACGCGGTCTGCAGCTTCTTCCTCTTACACGAGATGCCCGATGACTACCGTACCCGGGTTGTGAACGCCCTGCTCGGCGCGGTGCGGCCGGGGGGCAAGGCGGTCTTCATCGACTATCACAAGCCGCACCGGGCCCATCCCCTCAAGTGGCTGACCGGCCTGGTCTTCGATCTGCTGGAGCCCTTCGCCAAGGGGCTTTGGTCCCATGAGATCTCCGATTACGCCCAGACCAGGGACGGCTTTACCTGGAGCACGACAACCTATTTCGGCGGCCTGTTCCAGAAGACGGTCGCGCGGCGGGACCGGCGGTAAGCGCTACCGCTCTAATCCCCAGCAGGCATTAAGGCCGGGAATCCGGCGCATAAGGCGCAAAGGGTATTTGCGCCCCTTGCCCGGCAATTCTATATAGGCCGCAGTCAGCATCGCGCGGGCGGCCCGGCCGCCAGGGGGTCATACCAACTCTTTTTGATATTGACCCATTTCACCGAGGCGATTTTTGCCCGCCAGACAGGAGCGAGTTGCGCCGTAGTGCCGTCCACTTCAAGCAGCGAGCGACGCATCTGGCGGGAAAAAGCGCCCGGCCCGGAGGGTGGGGCAAAT
>JAZGBC010000206.1:0-8436 GCA_036444495.1 Kiloniellales bacterium | reverse complement strand
GGCGGCGACAAGATGGACGAGGCCATCATCGCCTATATCCGGCGCAACCATAACCTGCTGGTCGGCGAGGGCTCGGCCGAGCGGATCAAGAAGGAGACCGGCTCCGCCTGTCCGCCCGAGGACGGCGAGGGCCGCACCATGGAGATCAAGGGCCGCGACCTGATGAACGGCGTGCCCAAGGAACTCATTATTTCCGAGCGCCAGATCGCCGAATCCCTGGCCGAGCCCGTCGGCGCTATCGTCGAGGCGGTCAAGGTGGCCCTCGAGCACACCGCTCCCGAGCTGGCGGCCGACATTGTGGACAAGGGCATCGTGTTGACCGGCGGCGGGGCGCTGCTCAGCAACCTGGACTATGTACTGCGTGCCTCGACCGGCCTGCCGGTCTCCATCGCCGACGATCCGCTCTCCTGTGTGGCGCTCGGTACCGGGCGCTGCCTCGAGGAAATGAAGATCCTGAAGAACGTCCTGATCTCCACCTATTGAAGCGTTCGGACTTTATTTATAAGTTGCGTTCAGGCGGCCGGATTCGCTGGCCTGCCCCGGCGAGCCGGGGTTCGGTACGGGGGGTGCTGTGAAGAAGCCGACAGGGCCCGTATCGCACATCACCACGCCGATCAAGGCGTGGGCGCACCGCTTTGCCTTTCTTTTCCTGGTCGTGGCCGCCTTCGGGCTGATGCTGCTCGGCAAGGCCGACACCGTGCTGGTGGAGCGCGCCCGCACGGCGATTACCGACGCGGTCGCGCCGGTGCTCGAGCTGGTCGCCCGGCCGGTGGCTTCGCTGAGCGCCGTGATCGAAAGCGTGGGCGAGTTGGCCGACCTGCGCGCGCAGAATGCGGCGCTCGGGCGCGAGAACGAGCGCCTGCGTAACTGGCAGGTCGTGGCCCAGCGCCTGGAGGCGGAGAACGAGGCCCTGCGCCAGACGACCAAGATGGTGCCCGATTCCGGCCTTCGCTTCGTCACCGCCCGGGTGATCGGGGATCCCGGTGGGGCCTTCGCGCGGTCGGTGCTGGTTAACGCGGGCTCGCGCGACGGCGTGGAAAAGGGCCAGGCGGCGATCACCAGCGAGGGCCTGGCCGGCCGGGTCGCGCAGGTGGGCGTGCGTTCGGCCCGGGTCCTGCTGCTCACCGATATCAACAGCCGCATCCCGGTACTGGTCGGTTCGGGGCGCGAGCGGGCCATCCTGGCCGGCGACAATACGAAGCAGCCGAGGCTGCGCTACCTCCTGCCCAGCGCCGTGATCCAGCCCGGCGATCATGTGGTGACTTCCGGCCACGGCGGGGTTTTTCCACCCGGGCTGCCGGTCGGTGTCGTGACCGAGGCGAGCGAGTCTGCCATGCGGGTGCAGCCCTTCGTCGACTGGGCGCATATGGAAATCCTGCGTCTGGCCGATTATGAGTTGCCGCGCACGCTGCTGCCGGCCGATGGGTCCGCGCTCCGCGAACCGCAGGAGAGGGCCGGGATGTGAACCAGAGCGTCTGGACACGGCTGGACTCCATCGCCCGCAGTTTGTCGCCTTTTACCCTGACACTGCTTTTGGTCATGGCAGGCATGGTGCCGCTACGCATACCCGATTTCGCACAGATCGTGCCGTCCATGGGCCTTATCGCGGTGTATTACTGGGTCATCCACCGGCCCGATCTCATGCCTGCCTGGGTGGTTTTCCTCCTCGGCCTGCTGTTGGATCTCATCGGTGGCGGACCGCTTGGGATTAACGTGCTGGTCTTACTCGTGGTCCATGGCGCCGTGGGCGCCCAGCAGCGGTTCTTCGCGAGCGGCGCGCTCATGCTCCTGTGGCTCGTGTTCGTGCCGGTTGCCGCCGGCGCCTTTTTCCTGACCTGGCTGTTCAACGTGATCCTGATCGGCGGAATGATCGACCCCGGTGCCGCCTTCTTCCAGTACCTGGCGACCGTGGCCTTCTATCCCTGCATCGCCTGGCTTTTCGCCCAGGCGCAGCGCGCCTTCTTGAAATAGGCGAGGGAGCGCACCCGACATGTCGATGATCCGCGACGACAGCGAACGCTCCAAGACCCTTACCCGCCGCACGCTGCTGGTGGGCGGCGCGCAGATGCTGCTGCTCTCGGGGCTGGCCGGGCGCCTCTACTACCTGCAGATCGTCGAGTCCGCCCGCTACCGTATGCTGGCGGAGGACAACCGGATCAACCTGCGGCTGCTCACCCCGCCACGCGGGCGCATTCTCGACCGCTACGGCGTGCCCATCGCCGACAACCAGCAGAACTACCGCGTCGTGCTGGTGCGCGAGCAGGCGCGCGACGTCAAGGCGACCCTGGATTCCCTCTCGGGGACCGTCGAGCTGTCCGAGTACGATTATGAGCGGATCCTGCGCGAGGCCTTGCGCAAGCGCGCCTTCGTGCCGGTAGCCGTCAAGGACTTCCTGTCTTGGGAGCAGGTCAGCCGCATCGAGGTCAACGCGCCCGACCTGCCCGGGGTCAGCATCGAGGTGGGCCGCACCCGCAGCTACCCCCGGAGCGAGTCCATGACCCATATCCTGGGTTACGTGGCCGCGGTCTCGGAGCGGGAGCAGACCGGCGATCCACTGCTCGAGTTGCCGGATTTCCGCATCGGCAAGCAGGGTATCGAGAAGGAGTACGATCTGCAGTTGCGCGGCTCGGCGGGCAACAGTCACTTGGAAGTCAACGCGCTGGGCCGCGTCATACGCGAGGTCAAGCGCGAGGAGGGCAAGCCGGGCAAGGACCTGGTGCTTACCGTGGACGCCGAGCTGCAGAAATTCACCCACGAGCGCCTGATGGGCGAGCGCGGCGCGGCGGCGGTGGTCATGGATGTGGAGAACGGCGATGTGCTGGCGCTGGCCTCGGTGCCCAGCTACGACCCCAACCTGTTCAACAAGGGACTGACCGGCGCGGCTTGGCACGCGCTGATCAACGATTCCCTCGCGCCGCTGACCAACAAGGCGATCGCCGGACAGTACGCGCCCGGCTCCACCTTCAAGATGATGGTCGCCCTGGCCGGCCTCGAGTCCGGGATCAGCCCGCTGGATACGGCCTATTGCCCCGGTTTTCTGCGCCTGGGCAATGCCCGCTTCCACTGCTGGAAGCGCGGCGGGCACGGCCGGGTCGACATGTACGACGGCATCAAGCGCTCCTGCGATGTCTTCTTCTATGAGCTGGCGCGCAAGGTCGGCATCGACCGCATCGCGGAGATGGCGAATCGCTTCGGCCTGGGCGCGCCGGTGGGCATCGACCTGCCCGGCGAGCGCGGCGGCATGATCCCGACCCGGGCCTGGAAGAAGGCGACCCTGGGCGAACCCTGGCAGGGCGGCGAGACGCTGGTCAGCGCCATCGGCCAGGGCTTCGTTTTGTCCACGCCGCTGCAGCTCGCCGTCATGGTTGCGCGCATCGCCAACGGCGGCTATGCGGTCACGCCGCGCCTGACCCGTCTGGCCGGGGACAAGTCGGACAAGAAGCCGGACGATCCGGCCGATACGGCCTCGGCCTTCCCCTCGCTCGGCATTTCCGAGGCGAGTATGCGGGTCATCCACACCGCCATGGATCTGGTCTCCAATAATCCGCGCGGCACGGCCTACCGGGCGCGCATCAAGGAAGAAGGTTGGGAGCTGGCCGGTAAGACGGGCACCTCGCAGGTCCGGCGCATCACCATGGCCGAGCGCGCCGCCGGCATCATCAAGAACAAGGACCTGCCGTGGCGGCGCCGGGACCATGCGCTGTTCGTCGCCTACGCCCCGGTGCACAGGCCGCGCTACGCCTGTGCCGTGGTGGTCGAACACGGTGGCGGCGGGTCCAAGGTGGCGGCGCCCATCGTGCGGGATATCCTGATCGAGACCCAGCGCCGCGATCCGGCGGCGGTCCCGCCGATCGAGCTCCTGGCCGGCGGCCGGCTCGAGGAGGCCTAACCGCCCATGACCCCGCCCCCCCAGATCATGCTCTCCGGCCACGAGTTGGGCCTGCGCAATCCCGAGATGACGTTGGGCGAGAAGCTTTGGCAGATCAACTGGAGCTTCGTCCTGCTCGCGTCCATGATCGCGACCATCGGCTTCGCCATGCTCTATTCGGCGGCCGGCGGCCATCTGGAGCCCTGGGCCTCGCGCCAGATGATCCGCTTCGGGGTCGGGCTGGTGATCATGCTGGGGATTGCGCTCACCGATGTGCGCATCTGGTTTCGCTACGCCTATTTCCTGTATTTCGGCGCCATGGGCCTTCTGGTGGCGGTAGAGTTTCTGGGCGCGAGCGGCATGGGCGCGCAGCGCTGGATCGACCTCAAGGTGATCCAGCTGCAGCCCTCGGAAATCATGAAGGTGGCGCTCGTCCTGGCGCTGGCGCGCTACTTCCACGGCCTGACCACGGAGGGGATCGCGCGGCCCACCTATCTCCTGGTGCCCATCTTCCTGACGCTTGCCCCGGCCGCGCTCGTGCTCAAGCAGCCGGACCTGGGCACCGCCATGATGCTGCTCATGGTCGGCACCGCGGTGTTCTTCTGTGCCGGGGTGCGGCTCTGGAAGTTCGCGGTGGTGGGGTTCCTGGGCTTGAGCGCCATACCCGTCGGCTGGCAGTTCCTGCGCGACTATCAGCAGCGGCGCGTGCTCACCTTCCTCAACCCCGAGAGCGATCCCCTGGGCGCGGGCTATCACGTCCTGCAGTCCAAGATCGCGCTGGGCTCGGGCGGGCTGTTCGGCAAGGGCTTCCTGCAGGGCAGCCAGAGCCACCTCAATTTCCTGCCCGAGAAGCAGACCGACTTCATCTTCACCATGTACGCCGAGGAGTTCGGCATGATCGGCGCGCTGACCCTGCTCGGGCTCTACGCCGTGCTGTTCATCTACGGCACGGCGATCGCGCTCCGGGCGCGCAGCGTCTTCGCGCGGCTGCTCGCCATCGGGGTCAGCTCGAACCTCTTCTTCTACGTCTTCATCAACGTGGCCATGGTGATGGGCATCCTGCCCGTGGTCGGCGTGCCCCTGCCGCTGGTGTCCTACGGCGGCACGGCGCTGCTCATGGTCATGGCCGCCCTCGGGCTCATGATGTCCATGTACATCCACCGCGACATCCGCATCCCGCGCCGCGGCCTGGGGGATGATGGCTGAGCGGGGCCCCGTCGTGGGGCCTGCCCGGGGCCTTGCGGCGGCCGCCCCGGCGGCGCGGCCCGGCCCCGGCCCAAGCCGCGCCGGTGCCCTCGACAAAGCCCGACTCAGTTGCTATCTAGCCCGTTAGGTGGGCTGTTAGCTCAGTTGGTAGAGCAGCTGACTCTTAATCAGCGGGTCATAGGTTCGAATCCTATACAGCCCACCATTTCCGCCGGCGCGCCATGCCCCCGACGGTCACTCCCGAGGGCCGCGGCCAACCTCGACGGCCTGCTTGCGCTCGCGCCAAAAGATCATGAGGCCGCCGGCGACGACAAAAATAAACCCGGGGAACAGGGTGTCGAAAGGCGCTTCAGCGAAGAAGATCCAGCCGAGAGCGAAGGCGAAGGGGATGCCGAAATAATCGAATGGGGCCAGGTTGCTTGGCTTCGTCCGGCGGTAAGCCATGACCAGGAATAGCACCCCAAAGCCGCCGGCAGTCCCCATGGCGACGATCCACAGCCAGTCCTCGGGCGAGGCCACCGGTCGATAGCCGCTTGTGGCGAGCATGAAGACGGTTGAGCCGAACAGGGCGCCGACATGGGAGTAGAGGTTGATCGTCGCGCTGGGCATCGGGTCCGTGATCAGACGGACAGAGACAGCGGAAAGCGCGTAGCCGAGCGCGGCGCCGATCGGCAAAAGAGCGTAGGCCGTGAAGACGTCACTGCCAGGGCGCAGTATGAAAACGACCCCTACGAATCCGACAGCGACGGCAAGCCAGCGCCATGCCCCCACCCGGTCACCCAATATGGGAACAGAGAGCGCGGTGACGAACAAGGGGCCCGCGAAAGCCAGGGTAGAGGCGGTCGCAAGGGCCAGGTGATAGAGCGATAGATAAAAGAAAAACTGAGCGAAAGCCACGAACAGACCGCGGGATAGGGCGATTTTCCACTGTCTGATCCATATCTTTCGGCCCGTCTCATGCCATTCCGACGACAGCAGCAGAATAAGGATACTGGGAAACAGCCCAAAGAAATTGCGGAATGCGGAAAGCTGCTGAGCCGGGTAGGCGGTCACCAGATGCTTGATGATGGCGCCCATCGAGTCGAGCAGAAGGATACCCATCAGGCTCAAGGCGATCGCGTGGACCAGCGATGGGATTTTCGGAAGAGCCATTGGAGCCTTAACAACCAGGTGCAACGAGCTGGGCCAGCTCAAGCGGTCCTTGGTATAATGCCAACGGTCCTTGATATTGATCCATTTCACCCCAGCGGGCTTTGCGGCGATTTTTGCCGCCAGACAGGGGCGAGTTGCGCCGTCGTGCGGGACACTTCAAGCGGCGAGCGACGCCTCTGGCGGATAAGTCCGGACGCCGTCCCTCTTAGCGGCGTGGCCCGTTTCGTTCGACGGACCCGGCGGGCGTGAGCACGGTGTTGGTCAGATAGCGCTCGTCGTGGGCCATGCGCCAACTCAACATCTTCTGGGCGTATTCCAGCATCAGGCCTTGGTAGGCTGGGTCATCGGCGAGATTCCGGAACTCCGCCGGGTCCTCTTCGAGGTCGAAGAACAGTGCCGGCAGGGTGGTGAAATGAACGTACTTGTAGCGCTCGTCCCGGATCACGTTCATGGTGCACTGATCGGAGGTCAAGCCCAGGGCCTGTTCGAACTCCTGGTCGACGATGTCGCGGAAGTCGTATGACCAGTGGGCCTCGCGGCGCCAACGCGGCGCGGTTTCGCCACGGCAGAAGGGCAGCAGCGATTCGCCGTCGCACTCGACCGGCACCCCGCGGCCCAGCCAGTCCACGATGGTCGGCATGACGTCGATGTTTTCGGTGAACGCCGAGACCACGCGGCCCCGCCCGCCGTCCGCCGACCGCCGCGGGTCGCGCAGGATCAGGGGGATTTGGAAAGACTGGTCGAAATAGCTGTACTTGGCGAACAGCCAGTGATCGCCCAACTGCTCGCCATGATCGGAGACGAAGACGATGAGCGTCCGCTCGTATTCGCCGGTCGATTTGAGGTGGTCGATGAGGCGCCCGACCTGGGCGTCCACTTCGCTCATCATGCCGTAGTAGGTGGCGCGCAGCTGAGCCAGGTCGCCCTCCGAGAGCGAGAGATTGTCGGCGGCGGTGGTGCCGAAGGTGTAGCCCATCCCCTCCTGGTTGTAGAGCCGATGGGCGAGCCAGGGATGTTGTTCGGCCTCGATCTCGGGGCTTGCCGCCCGCACCGGCGGCGGCACGTCAGACGGATCGTAGAGCGCGTGGTACGGCTCCGGCGCGAGGAAGGGTGGATGGGGCGCCCAGTAAGAGATGTGCACGAACCAGGGTTGTTCCCGCCGCACCGAGATGTACTTGATCGCTTCGTCCGTCAGGAACGCCGTATTGCTGTCCTCGGCACGATAGTGCGCCGGGGCGAAGGTCGGGCCGCGCCCGGCGGCGCCGGGAAAGTCCGCCTTCGGGCGGAAGACCTCCTTGTCTCCCGGCGGGACGTTGTAGCCCTTGGCCTTGAGATCGGCCAGCCATGCCAGTTGGTCGTCCTTCAACCAGACCACGGGCGTCATGCCGGGTAGCAGCCCCTCGTAGTCGCGCAGCGCGGGGTCGCCCGGCACAAGGGCCCGCGGATCGGCGCTGATGTCGGTGTAGCCGAAAAGAGCCGGCTCGTAGCCCGCCTTGCGGGCTTCCAGGGCAACGTTGGTATGGCGCGCATCCAGCGGCGTGCCGTTCACGACCGCGCGGTGGTTGTGAAGGTACAGTCCGGTGTAAAGGCTCGCCCGGCTCGGCCCGCAGGGCGTGGCCTGCGCGTAGTGCCGCCGGAACAGCACGCCCTCCTGGGCGAGGCGGTCCAGGTTCGGGGTCTTGACACAGGGGTGGCCAAGCGCCGAAAGGCAATCGCCCCGCCACTGATCTGCCGTTATGAAGAGGACCTTCATCGGTTCGCTCATGACTCGTCTCCGGTCAACCCATGATCGGTGTTTGCCCTCCCCCGCAGGGGGACAGGGAACATGTATAACGGATTCGTACCCTTTAAAGGCTTAACTCTTCGGAAAAATGACAGGAAACGAAGTGATTTTCGTCGATTTCGCGCCAATCGGGCGTTTCCGCCTTGCAGCGATCCCGCGCGAAGGCACAGCGCGTATGGAACTTACAGCCCGACGGAGGGTTGATCGGGCTCGGAATCTCGCCTTCAAGCTTGATCGCCGTTTTCTCCGCATCCGGGTCTAGGTGGGGAATAGCCGAGAGCAGCGCCTTGGTATAGGGGTGGCGCGTCGTCGCAAACAGCTTCTTGGTCGGCGCGATCTCGACGATCTGGCCCAGATACATGACCGCGACATGGTCGCAGGTGTGCGCCACGACAGAGAGGTCGTGGGATATGAATAAAAACGTAAG
>JAZGBC010000205.1:0-6140 GCA_036444495.1 Kiloniellales bacterium | reverse complement strand
TCTCGACGGTGCGCCGCAGGTCCTGTATCTCGCTCATCTCTTCCCCAATCGACGAAGGAACTGTTCCAAGCGGAGCTGCAACAAATCCCAAGAATCAAATAATACCACGAAGAATATGGAAATGCTTTAAGTAATTTTTATAATTCGTTAACCGTTATTCTTAACCATGAAAAATCATTATTTCAGCTATCCATGCCACCTGTTCCTTGGGAACTGGCCGCGAATGGATATGTTGCTCGAATTCCGGAGCCGGGCCGGTGCCTGGCCTTCGGCATGGCCGGCGGGCGGCCGGTTTCGGAGACTTGAGACGTTCGGGGAGGCGTCGAGGGTCGGTTCAGCTCAGGGTGAGGCCGATGGCCACCTGGGCGGCGACGAAGAGGACCGAGCCCTTGGCCAGCCAGCGCCAGGCCGCGCGGCCGCGGTACTTGCCGGCGCTGCGCCAGACGGCCACCGCGATGAAGGCCGAATAGGCCAGGATCGAGGAGCTCAGGCCGATGGTGATGGGCGCGTAAAACTTGGGCAGATGGAGGCTGGCCACGTAGAGCAGGGCGGCGATGGGCAGGCCCAGGCCAAGGGCGCCGTAAATCCAGCCGGTCTTCGCCAGGGGGATATCGCCGCGCCAAAGCGCCCAAACCATGTCCATACCGGCCTCTGCCGCTCGCCAAACAAGCACGCGGTTCAGTATTGCGAACGACCGGTTAAGAGACGGTTTCCAAAGGGTAAATTCCTAGGTACCGGCGCTTGGCGCCGGGCCGGCGGGCCGGTCGCGCGCGCGGCGCGTCGAATTAGAGACAAATTTTACGGACCCTTGGCGGCTTCGATGGGGCCGGTGGCGCGGGATACGGGGCGATGCGGCCTTTGCGGCGCCTTTCTTGATCTGGTATCAGGCGGGGGCTAATCTCTCCCGCCTCCCGCAGTGCACAATCGACCATGTCCAAGGCCGGCAGCCCAGCAAAGCCCAACCCCAAGACCTGCTTCCAGCGCCTGATCTTGAGGCTTCAGGACTATTGGGCGGAGCGCGGCTGCGTCATATTGCAGCCCTACGACATGGAGGTGGGCGCAGGCACCTTTCACCCGGCGACCACGCTGCGCGCCCTCGGGCCCGGGACCTGGAACTGCGCCTACGTGCAGCCGTCGCGCCGGCCCACCGACGGACGCTACGGCGAGAATCCGAACCGCCTGCAGCACTACTACCAGTTCCAGGTGCTGCTGAAGCCCTCGCCGCCGGACGCGCAGGATCTCTACCTGGGTTCGCTCAGGGCCATCGGCCTGGACCCGAAGAAGCACGACATCCGCTTCGTCGAGGACGACTGGGAGAGCCCGACCCTGGGCGCTTCGGGCCTGGGTTGGGAGGTCTGGTGCGACGGCATGGAGATCACCCAGTTCACCTACTTCCAGCAAGTCGGCGGCATCGACTGCGACCCGGTCTCGGTCGAGCTGACCTACGGGCTGGAGCGCCTGGCCATGTACGTGCAAGGCGTGGAGAACGTCTTCGACCTGGACTGGGACGGGGTTCCAAAGAATAAGGGCGGCAAGACCTACGGCGATATCTTCCTGCAGGCCGAGCGGGAGTTCTCCGCCTACAACTTCGAGCTGGCGACCACGGAGATGCTGGTGCGACATTTCCAGGACGCGGAGGCCGAATGCCGCATGCTGATCGAACACGCGCCACCCCTGCCGCTGCCCGCCTACGACCACTGCATGAAGGCGAGCCACCTGTTCAATCTGCTGGATGCCCGGGGTGTGATTTCCGTGACCGAACGCCAGGCCTACATCGGCCGGGTGCGCGCGCTCTCCAAGGCCTGCTGCGAGGCCTGGGTGGCGAGCCAGGCGCCTTCAGCCGCCCAGGCGGCCAAGTAGCATGGCCGAATTGCTCCTCGAACTCTTCTCGGAGGAAATCCCCGCGCGCATGCAAGCCCGCGCCGCCGAGGATCTGAAGCGCCTGATGACCGAGGGGCTCGCGGCGGCGGGGTTGGCCTGCAAGGAGGCCCGCGCCTATGTCACGCCGCGCCGCTTGACGCTGGTCGTGGCCGGTCTGCCGAAGAAGCAGCCGGATACCAAAGAGGAGAAAAAGGGCCCGCGCATCGACGCGCCGGAACAGGCGATCCAGGGCTTTCTGAAGAGTAACGGCTTGGCCTCGGTCAAGGCGGCCCAAGTGCGCGAGACCGACAAGGGCAAATTCTATTTCGCGGTCAAGCAGGTGAAGGGCCAGGCCACGGCCAAGGTTCTGCCCGGCGTGATCGTCCAGGCGGTGGGGGCGCTGTCCTGGCCCAAGTCCATGCGCTGGGGCGGCGGCGAGATGCGCTGGGTGCGCCCGCTGCACGGCGCGCTCGCGGTCTTCGAGGGGGCGAAGCTGAGTGGCGCGCTGGAGTTGGGCAACGGCGCGCGCATCGCTTTTGGCAACGCCACGTTCGGCCACCGCTTCCTCGCGCCCAAGAGGATCACGGTCAAGAACTTCGCCGACTACAAATCCAAGCTGAAGGCGGCCAAGGTCATGCTCGACCCCGCCGAGCGGCGCGCGGCCATCCTCAAGCAGGCCAAGCAGAAGGCCGCCCGCGCCAAGCTCGTTCTCAAGGACGATCCGGCGCTCTTGGACGAGGTGACCGGGCTGGTGGAATGGCCCTCGGTGCTTATCGGCGAGATCGACGAGCGCTTCATGGATTTGCCGCCCGAGGTGCTGACCACCGCCATGCGCACGCAGCAGAAGTATCTCACCCTGAACCGCCGCAACGGCAAGCCCGCCAACCGTTTCCTGTTGGTCGCCAACATGACGATGGCGGACAAGGGCAAGACGATCGTGGCCGGCAACGAGCGGGTCCTGCGCGCGCGCTTGGCCGATGCCCGGTTTTTCTGGGACCAGGACCGCAAGACGCCGCTCGCGGCCCGCGCGCCGCAACTCGGGGACATCGTGTTCCACGCCAAGCTGGGCTCGCTCGACGACAAGGTGGATCGCGTCCAGGCGCTGGCCGTCGAGATCGCCGGCTACGTGCCCGGCGCGGACAAGGACCGGGTACGCTCGGCGGCGCGTCTGGCGAAAGCGGACCTGGTGACCGGGATGGTCGGCGAGTTCCCCGAGCTGCAGGGCGTCATGGGGCACTACTATGCCCTGGCCGACGGGGAGCACGCCGAGGTCGCCCAGGCCATCGCCGAACATTATGCGCCCCGGGGCCCGGGTGACGCCTGCCCCTCTGCACCGGTTTCGGTCGCGGTCGCCCTGGCCGACAAGATCGACACGCTGACCGCCTTCTTCCGCATCGACGAGAAGCCGACCGGCTCCAAGGACCCCTATGCGCTGCGCCGCGCCGCCCTCGGCGTTATCCGGATTATCCTGGAGAACGAGATCCGCCTGCCCCTGCGCAAGGTGGTCGAAACCGCCAAGACCCTGGTGGACCGCACGCTTCTGCAGAAGGGCTCGCTGGCCTCGCTGTCGAAGAGCGCGCCCGGCTGGGGCGAGATCGACCGCGACGTGCTGGCCGTGCTGGACTTCTTCGCCGACCGCCTGAAGGTGGCGCTGCGCGAGAAGGGCGTGCGCCACGACCTGATCTCCGCGGTCTTCGCGCTCGGCGGCGAGGACGACTTGGTGCGCCTGCTGGCCCGCGTCGAGGCGCTACAGGGATTTCTCGGCAGCGACGACGGCGGGCACCTGCTGGTCGCCTATCAGCGCGCCGTCAACATCGTGCGTATCGAGGAAAAGAAGGACGGAACCAGATTCAATGGCCTGGACTTCAGGGTCGATAAGCTGGTCCAGGGCGAGGAGAAGAGGCTGGGCGACGATATCTTTGCGGCCGAGGGTGGGGCCAAGGACGCCCTGGCGGCGGAGGATTTCACCGGCGCCATGGCGGCGCTCGCCAAGCTGCGCCCGCCGGTCGATGAGTTCTTCGACGAGGTCAAGGTAAACTGCGACGATCCCGACTTGCGGGCCAATCGCCTGCGCTTGCTCTCGCGCATCCGGGCGACGCTCGACCAGGTCGCCGACTTCTCGAAGATCGAGGGATGAGAAGGGACACCATGACCAAGTGGGTCTACGCCTTCGGCGGGGGCAAGGCGGACGGCAACGCCGGGATGCGCGATCTCCTGGGCGGCAAGGGGGCGAACCTGGCGGAGATGTCGGCGCTCGGCCTGCCCGTGCCGCCGGGCTTCACCATCACCACCGAGGTCTGCAACGTCTACTACGACGGCAACAGGAGCTATCCCGACGGCCTCGGCGGCGCGGTGAACGAGGCCCTCGCCCGCGTCGAGGAACAAGTGGACGCGCGCGTCGGCGACCCCGGCAATCCGCTTCTGGTGTCAGTGCGCTCGGGCTCGCGGGCGTCCATGCCGGGCATGATGGACACGGTGCTCAACCTGGGTCTCAACGACCGCACCGTGGACGGGCTGGCGCGCCACTCCGGCGACGAGCGCTTCGCCTACGACAGCTACCGCCGCTTCATCCAGATGTTCGGCGACGTGGTGCTCGGCGTCGAGCATCACCACTTCGAGGAGATCCTCGAGCTGCACAAGGAGGACAGGGGCGTCGAGCTGGACACCGACCTGGACGCGGACGAATGGCGCAAGGTGATCGGCGAGTACCAGGACAAGATCGTCGAGGTGACCGGCAAGCCCTTCCCGCAGGAGCCGGCGGACCAGCTCTGGGCCGCGATCGGCGCGGTCTTCGGTTCCTGGATGAACCAGCGCGCCGTCACCTACCGCCGGCTGCATAACATTCCCGGCGACTGGGGCACGGCGGTCAACGTTCAGGCCATGGTCTTCGGCAACATGGGCGAGGACTGCGCCACGGGCGTCGCTTTCACGCGCAACCCCTCCACGGGCGAGAACGCCTTCTACGGCGAGTATCTGGTCAACGCCCAGGGCGAGGACGTGGTGGCCGGCATCCGCACGCCCCAGCACCTGACCATCAAGAGCAAGCTGGAGAACGACTCCGGCCTGCCGGCCATGGAAGAGATCATGCCCGAGGTCTTCGGCCAACTCATGGAAGTGCGCGGGCAGCTCGAGCGGCACTACCGCGAGATGCAGGACATGGAGTTCACGGTCCAGCGCGGCAAGCTCTACATGCTGCAGACCCGCAACGGCAAGCGCACCGCCAGCGCGGCGATCCGCATCGCCACCGAGATGGTCGGCGAGGGCCTGATCGACAAGGCGCAGGCGGTGGCGCGCATCGATCCCGGCTCATTGGATCAACTGCTTCACCCGACGCTCGACCCCGACGCGCCGCGCCAGGTGATCGCGCGCGGCCTGCCGGCCTCGCCGGGCGCCGCCTCGGGGCGCATCGTCTTTTCCGCGGACGCCGCCGAGGTCCAGGCCGCCGCCGGCGAAGCGGTGATCCTCTGCCGCGTCGAGACCTCGCCCGAGGATATTCACGGCATGCACGCCGCGCGCGGCATTCTGACCACCCGCGGCGGCATGACCAGCCACGCCGCGGTCGTGGCCCGCGGCATGGGGCGCGCCTGCGTGGCCGGCGCCGGCGAGCTCAGGATCGACTACAAGTCCGCCGTCATGCGCGTGCGCGGGCACGAGCTGGCCGACGGCGACCTCGTGACCATCGACGGGGGCACGGGCGAGGTCATGCTGGGCGAGGTGCCCACGGTGCAGCCGGAGCTTTCGGGCGACTTCGGTGTGCTCATGGACTGGGCCGACGAGATCCGCACCCTGGGGGTGCGCGCCAACGCGGATACGCCGCTCGATGCGGAGACCGCGCGGGGTTTCGGGGCCGAGGGCATCGGGCTGTGCCGCACCGAGCACATGTTCTTCGACGCCGGGCGCATCCTGGCGGTGCGCCAGATGATCCTGGCCGACACCGCCGAGCAGCGGCGCAAGGCGCTGGACAAGATACTGCCCATGCAGCAGCAGGACTTCGTAGCGCTGTTCCAGATCATGAAGGGCCTGCCGGTGACCATCCGCCTGCTCGACCCGCCGCTCAATGAGTTCCTGCCCCACGGCGAGGCCGAGATGGCCGAGATCGCGGCTTCCGAGGGTGTCACCCTGGAGCACGTCCGCGCGCGCAAGCTCAAGATGGACGAGTCGAACCCCATGCTCGGCCACCGGGGCTGCCGCCTGGGCATCACCACGCCGGAGATTTACGAGATGCAGGCGCGCGCAATTTTCCGTGCCGCCGCCCAGGTGCAAAAGGAGACCGGCGAGAC
>JAZGBC010000204.1:0-4369 GCA_036444495.1 Kiloniellales bacterium | reverse complement strand
CCCGGCAGTTGAGCTCCCAGAGCCTCAGGTGTTCGTCGGAGGCCTCCTGGCAGAACAGGGTGCGCTCCAGGGCCACATAGTAGCCCGCCACCATGGGGAAGCAGTTGAGGCTCAGGATATCGCCGCGCCGAATTTCACGGCTGGTCACCGGGTTGTGGGCACCGTCGGTGTTGATGCCCGACTGGAGCCAGGTCCAGGTGTCCATGAGCTCGGCGTGGGGCCAGGTCCGCGCGATCTCGCGCACCATGGCCTGGGTCGAATGCAGCGCCACCTCGTGCTCGCCCACCCCCGGCGAGATGGCCTCGACGCAGGCCGCGCCGCCGATGTCGGCGATGCGCGCCATCTCGGTGATGTGGGCGATCTCCTCGGCCGACTTGACCAGGCGCAGGCGCATGGCGCCCTCGCCGATATCGACGAAGGTGCAGCCGGGCAGCGCGGCCTTGAACTTGTCCCTGTTCTGCAAGCTCACGTGATCGAACTCGAGGCCAACGGTCGCGCCGTCCTCGATCAGGCTTTGCACGGCGCGGAAGTAGTTGCCGCGCTGCCAGTCGGTATAGACCAGGTTCTCGCCGCCGAAGGTGCGCCGCCAGGGCCGGCCACCGTCGACGTTGGCGGAGATGGAGGTGACTTTGTCCTGGGTCACCACCAGGGCGAAGTCGCGCCCGAAGCGGCAATAGAGGAAATCGCCGTAGTAGCAGATGTTGTGATAGGAGGTGAAAAGCGCCGCATCGACGCCCTCATCCGCCATGCAGGCGCGCAGCTTGGCCAGGCGCGCGGACATCTCGGCCTCGGAGAAGGTCGGGCTGACCCGCTCCCCGTTCTTGATCTCGATGAGCCGCGGCATTGCCATCCTGGTTTCCCCCCTGGCAAAGCCCCCCTGGAGCCGGGCTGTATCCCACTAACAACGCCCGGCTGGCAACCTGTAATAGATTCGCAAACGGCCCCGGCGGCGGCGGAAGCGGCTTCGCGTCCATTCCGCATGACGCCGCGCTTTGCGTCCGATACCCACTGGCGCAGGGCCAATCGCCCCGATAAAGTACCCGATTGGACTGGGGCAGTGCGCGCGCTGGCCGCGCTGCTCATCCCCTTCCGCAAGGAGGAGAGGTAATACCAAGTCTCGTTGCTGATTAATACCAGGAAATATATTGTATAGCTTGAATACATATATCTAATAACTTGAATTCTCACAGTATCCTATAAATATTATCATAATTGTCACAGAAAGTTTACAGTGTTATACAGTAATTCTTAACCGGTTTTTCCTATATTTCAACGGTGCGATACGCTGTGCCGCGATACAACGTGGCGAATTAAGGTGTGCCTCAGGGTCGATTGCGATGTGGGATAAGCCGACGTCGAGATCGCGTGTTTCTCTCCTCACCCGCCGGGCGGCGGCGCCATCCGCTGCCCTGCAGCGGAGCCGTACCATCACGTTCTCCGCCGCATCCAAGGACCCACCGATTCCCGCCGCGCGCCGCCCGGTCTTTCCGGCCAGCCGATCGCCCACATCAGGCGTGGAATGGACCCGGGATGCCAATGAGTGCAGAGAAAGTTGAACCCGAACGGCGCCGTTTCGAGCGCGCCACGGTTCTCTGGTCGGGCGAGCTTCTGACTGGCAGCCAGGCCGCCCCTTGCGTGATCGTGAACATCGCGGCCGGCGGCGCCATGGTGCGGACCCCGGAGGCCGCGATTTGCCAATCGAGGGTAACCTTGCGCAATCCCCGCCTGGGCGACCTCGACGCCGAGGTCACCTGGCGCAAGAACGACGAGATGGGCCTGCGCTTTGTCGACGATGAGGACCGGGTCGCGGCGATCATCGCGAAGGCCTTGCGATGACACCGTCCTCCCAGTCCGAACCCGTGGGCATTCCGCTGGCGATCAAGGACGAGCTGGCCGGCCGCAGCCTGACCGGCAATCTATCTGTCATTGTCGAGGGGATTCCCATCGGCGGTGCGCTTACGGCCGGTACCAACAACTGGAACGGCACCTGGTCGCTTACGGTCCAGGAACTCGACGAAGCGCACTTCATTCCGCCCCGCGGCTTGACCGGCGCGCACAAGCTGACCGTGCGTGTGCTTCGTTTCGACGCGGACGGCTACGATGTCGCCACCACGGCCGCGCTGTTCGACATCCCGATCCACATCGCGGAAAGCCCGGAACAGGCCGTGGCTGAGCCCGGCGAAGCCGCCACACACCCGGAATCCCAAGGGCCGGAAACTCACGCAGAGGAGACGCAGGCCCCAGACAAGGCAGAGCGGAAACGTTTCTTGCAAAAGCTCCGCGCGGCCTGGAAGACGGAGCTGTCGCGCCGGCTGACGGCGGCCCGGCGGCGCTGGAAGAAGGAAGAAGAGACGCGCCTGAGCGACGCCGAGGCAGCCTGGCGGCGCGCGGAGGAAGAACGCGTGGCCCAGGCCAAGGTCGCCTGGCAGGCCGAGGAGCAGAAACACTTTGCCGTGGCGCAGGCGGGCTGGGCGGCAAAGAAGAATGAGCACCTGGCCGCCGCGCAGGCCGCCTGGTCGGCGGAGGAGAAGCGCCGCCTCGACGCCATGGAAACGGCCTGGGCGACGCTCGAAGAGGAACGCCTGGCACAGGCGAAGGGCACCCGCGATACCCAGGAAAAGCGGCAACTCGCCGAGGCGAAGGCCGCTTGGCAGACGCAAGAGGAAAACCGTTTGGCCGAGGCCAAGGCTACCTGGCAGGCCCAGGAGGGACGTCGCCTCGACGAGGCCCGGCGGGCCTGGCAGATGGAGCTGGAGCAGCGCGTTGCCACGGCGCAAGTCCAGCGCGATGCGGACGAGGAACAGTGCCTGGCGGAGGCTCAACGGGCCTGGCAGGCGGAGCTGGAGCGGCGCGTCGGCACGCTGCAGGCCGAACGGGCCTTGGACGAAGAACAACGCCTGGCGAAGGCGCGCGAGTCCTGGGAGGTGCGGCTCGAAGATCATCTGGCGGCGGCCCGGGAAGCCTGGGAATCCGATCTGGCCGAACGCCTGGCCGCGGCGGAGAGCGCGGAAGAGCCGGCGGCGGACCAGGGCGGCGATGCAAGCGGGGTGCAGGGGAAGGAAACCGCCGAGGTTGCGCCGGACACGGCTGCTACGGAGAGCCCGATTGAGCCTGCCGGTCCGGCCGGCCCGGATCGAACGAAGGCGCAGGACGTTTCCACCGCCGATTTCTATCTCGAGCCCGACCCGGCCGTGGTCGCGCGCCAGGCCATCGAGGAGGTCAAGCGCGAGGACGAGCAGCGCAAGGCGGAACTCGATACGCGCCGGCAGCAGGCCAGGACCGAGGCGCGGCGCGTCAAGGAGAAACGCAGCCGCAAGACCGCGCTCGGCACCAAACGCAAGGCCTATCGGGTCAAGATCCGCCGCCCGCGCCGCAAGCCCGCCATGATCGCGGCCGCGGCGGTCCTGCTGGGCCTCTGGTTCCTGGCCGGCACGCCCGGCCGGCCCCAGCTCGAAAGCGGCCTGGACCAGCTGCGCGCGAAACTGACGCCGCAAGAGGCGCCGGCACAGGCCCTCATCGTGCGCGCCAAATCCGTCAACCTGCGCGCCGCCGCCTCGACCAGCGCACGGGTCATTACCCGCCTGACCCAGGCCACCGCCGTTTCCCAGATCGGGCGCCAGGGGGACTGGATCCAGGTCGCCCTGCCGGGCGAGCCGGGCCGCCAGGGCTGGGTCCACGCCTCGCTCGTGACCACGGTCCCAGCCGAGAAATCAGCAGAATAATCGGCCGACCGGGCGGCTACCCTTTGTTAACGGGTCCCTCCTAAACTCCGCGTCTTTCAGCACCCCATCATCGGAGGCACCAGATGCGGACCCGTTTTGCACTTCTTTTCTCCCTGACTGCTCTTATTCTTGGCAGTGCCCTGTTCCTGTTGGATTCGGCGAAAGCCGGTGAACCCACCGTCAAGGCCGGCATCATGCGTTGCGATGTCGCCGGCGGCGTGAGCTTCATCTTCGGCTCCACCAAGAAGCTTAGCTGCATCTATTCGCCGGGCGGGAATTACCCCTCGGAGCGCTATAGCGGCGAGATCGAGAAGTTCGGCGTGGATATTGGGTACACCGAGAGCGGTGTCATCATCTGGGCGGTCATGGCGCCCACCGCCAATGTGGCGCGCGGCGCCCTGCGCGGGACCTATGTAGGCGCCTCCGCGGACATCGTGGCCGGGGCCGGCCTTGGCGCCAACGCCCTGTTCGGCAGCAACCGCTCCATTGCGCTGCAGCCGCTCAGCTTCACCGGCTCGCGGGGCATCAACATCGCCGCCGGTCTCAGCCATGTGGAACTGGCACCCGAAGGCTAATCGCCCGGCCCGCTTCGACCGGGCCGTCAGAGAAAAATAGGGGGACACAATATTATTGTGTCCCCCTATTTC
>JAZGBC010000203.1:0-15899 GCA_036444495.1 Kiloniellales bacterium | reverse complement strand
TGGCCCTCCCGCAGGCCAAGAAAATGGTTACCAAAAATTAGCTTAACCCTTGGAATTAATGGTTTTTCAACAGCGGAACGCTAGTCTCTATGTGGGGGCGAGGGAAACCAGGACGAGGAGCGAAAGTCGATGGGATCGGGAGATCCAGGTAGGCAGAAGAACGTGATTGGACCGGCGGGAGCGCCGCTTTCCATCAATGATCTGCCGCCGCCCGACACCAAGCGCTGGGTTATCCGGCGCAAGGCCGAAGTCGTGGCCGGTGTCCGCAATGGCCTGATTAGCCTCGAGGATGCCTGCAACCGCTACAAGCTGTCCGTCGAGGAGTTCCTCTCTTGGCAGCGCCTGATCGACGATCATGGCATGCGCGGCCTGCGCACGACCCGCCTGCAGCAGTACCGCCGCTCCGAAGACGGAGCGGCCGCGCCGCAGACACCCGGGCTCGACCCGAAGATCTCTTCCTGAATATCCCTCTCACGGCACCGTGAAGACAGCACGGCCCGCGTCAAATACCAGCGCGCGGCGCACCTAAGCGCGAAGGCGCCGAGAGCCTCGTTTGACGGCGCCGAACCGGCCCGCCGGGCGGAAAAAATTTCCTAGTTACTAGGCAAAATTTTCCTGTGTTAACCGCAACTTTACCGCCATCCCTTAGCCTATTTCTCACTGGCAACGGGGGGCGCCGCAGCGCCTCCCGTTTCCTAACAAAAAACAACCATATTCAGTGCCAAACAACCCTCGCGTGGCGGCTTACTAGGACGGTCACTCTTGAACGGACTCGCAAATACCCTACGGGGCCTGGGCCCCGCCCGCTTGGGTCTCATGGCCGCCGTAGCCGCGGGCATTATCGCCTTTTTCATCTACCTCAGCAGCCGTCTGGCCACGCCCGGCATGGCCCTGCTCTATGCCGATCTCGACCCCCAGGACAGCGGTCAGATCGTCTCCCGCCTGGAACAGATGGAAGTGCCGTTCCGGCTCGGACGGGACGGCGGCCAGATCTACGTGCCCACGGAGCGGGTCGCGCGCATGCGCGTGGCCATGGCCGAGGAGGGCCTGCCCACGGGGGGCTCGATCGGCTATGAAATTTTCGACCGCTCCGACGGCCTGGGCACCAGCAGCTTCGTCCAAAACGTCAATCACCTTCGAGCTCTGGAGGGAGAACTGGCCCGCACCATCCGTTCGATCGGGCCAATCCGCCAAGCCCGGGTCCATCTGGTGCTTCCTCAACGCGAGCTCTTCACGCGGAACCGCCAGGACGCCACCGCCTCCATCGTGGTCGCCATGCGGGGCAGCCAGCGCCTGGAACGGCAACAGGTGCTGGCCATTCAGTACCTGGTAGCCGCCGCCGTGCCCGGCATGAAGCCGGACAAGGTCTCGATCATCGACAGCAGCGGCGCCCTCTTGGCCCGCGGCTCCACCGACGGAGATCCGCAGAACACGGCCAGTAATGGCGAGGAAATGCGCATCGCCTTCGAGAAGCGCATGGTCCAGACCATCGAGGAGATGCTTGAGCGCACGGTCGGTCAGGGCAACGTCCGCGTCCACGTCTCGGCCGAGATGGATTTCGACCGCATCACCGAAAACTCGGAGATATTCGATCCTGATGGCCAGGTGGTGCGCTCCACCCAGACGATCGAGGAAGAAACCGGTTCTCTCGACGGCCAGGGTTTGCCCCCGGTCACCGTCGTCGGCAACCTGCCCGACGTTCAGTTTCCGACCGGCGGGCAGAACGGCAGCGAGTCGAACGCCACGCGCAACGAGGAGACGGTCAACTACGAGATTAGCCGCACGGTCAAGACTCATGTCCGTGAGACAGGCGTGGTCCGGCGCCTTTCCGTCGCGGTCCTGGTGAACGGCACGATCAAGGAGGCCGAGGACGGGACGAAGACCTACGAGTCGCGCAGCCCAGAGGAATTAGCCCAGTTTACCGCGCTCATTCGCTCGGCGACCGGGTTCGACGAGGAACGCGGCGACAAGATCGAGATCGTCAACATGCCCTTCGTCGACCTGGAGGTGGAGTTGGCCGGCGAGGAAGGCGGAGGCTTTCTGGAATTCGTTCAGATGCAGTTGATGCGCGTGGCAGAGCTTCTGGTGCTCGGCGTGGTCGCGGTTCTCGTCCTGCTTCTGGTCGTCCGCCCCCTGGTGGGCCGCATCGTCGAAGGGGGAGCCGAGGGCGGCTCGGCCAGGCTGACCGACGAAAGCGCGGGCCGCGCGGCCCTGGCGGCGCCGGAAAACCAGGGGGAGATCGGAGCACCGACGGAAGATGACGTCACCGCCGACGAGATCGAACAGATGATCGACCTCAACAAGGTCGAAGGCCGGGTGCGGGCTTCGTCGATCCGCAAGATCGGCGAGATCGTGGACAAGCATCCGGACGAGGCCGTCGCCATCATCCGCAGCTGGCTTTATCAGGAAGCGTGAGGGTAGCGGATGCGCCTGCGCGAAGACTATCGCACCATGAACGGCCCGGAGAAGGCCGCACTCTTGCTGATGTCTGTCGGCGAGGACAACGCCACGCGCCTCTTCTCCCTCATGGACGACGACGAAATCAAGGAACTCTCCCAAGCCATGGCCAACCTGGGCACGGTGAGCGCCCAGATGGTGGAGCGCCTGCTCGTCGAATTCGCCGACCAGATCTCCACTACCGGATCGCTGGTCGGCAATTTCGACAACACCGAGCGCCTTCTCTTGAAGGTCATGGACAAGGACCGGGTCGGCAACATCATGGAGGATATCCGCGGGCCGGCCGGCCGCACCATGTGGGAAAAGCTCACCAACGTGAACGAGACGGTTCTGGCCAACTATCTCAAGAACGAATATCCGCAGACGGTCGCCGTCGTTCTTTCCAAGGTCAAGTCGGAACACGCCGCCAGGGTCTTGGGCCTGTTGCCGGAGCCCTTCGCGTTGGAAGTCATCATGCGCATGCTGCGCATGGAGTCGGTTCAGAAAGAGGTCTTGGACGATGTGGAGCGCACGCTGCGCAACGAGTTCATGTCCAACCTGGCGCGCACTAACCGCCGGGACTCCCATGAGATGATGGCCGACATCTTCAATTTCCTCGACCGCAACATGGAGAACCGTTTCCTGACCGCGCTGGAGGAACGCAACCGGGATTCCGCCGAGCGCATCAAGGCACTCATGTTCACCTTCGAGGACCTCAGCAAGCTGGATCCGGGCGGCGTCCAGACATTGCTCCGCCACGTGGACAAGGACAAGGTCGCCATCTCCCTCAAGGGCGCATCAGAGGAGGTCCGAGACCTGTTCTTTTCCAATATGTCCGAGCGCGCAGCCAAGATCATGCGCGAGGACATGCAGGCCATGGGCCCGGTCCGACTGCGCGACGTGGACGAAGCGCAGATGCATATCGTCCAGACGGCCAAGGACCTGGCCGGCACCGGGGAAATCGTCATCGCCGACAGCAAGGGCGAAGACGAGCTGGTGTATTAGGTCAAGGTGGGTTTCCCATGAGCACGAACCAGAAATACCTCTTCGACGTCTCCTTCGAGCAGGACCAGGACCCAGACGGCCCGGGCGAGAAGCGGAAGGAGAGGCCCAAGTACTTCGAGGCGGATCTGGAGCAGGCCCGGCAGGAAGGCTTCGCAGCCGGCAAGGATGCGGGGGCAAAGGAAACGCGCGGCGCCATCGAGGAAGAGGTCAACCAGACCCTGAACAAAGTTTCCCGGCAGCTCACTGAACTGTTTCAGGCCCAGGCCGAGGCTCTCGAACGCCAGAGCCGCGAGGCGGTCGAAACGGCGGTCACGGTGGTGCGCCGGCTGTTTCCGGCCTGGGCCAGCAAGCACGGCCTGTCGGAGATCGAATCCATCGTCGGGGAGTGCCTCGAGCGCCTGCGCGAGGAACCCCGGATCGTCATCCGCGTGGCCGACCAGCTGCTCGACCAGATCCAGAGCCGGATCAGCGACCTGGCCACGCGCTGTGGGTTCGATGGGAAGATCGTGTACCTGTCCCAAGAGGGCTTGAGCAGCGGCGATGTGCGCGTCGAGTGGGCCAATGGGGGCGCCGAGCGCGACAGCAACCGGCTCTGGCGCGAAATCGACGATGTCATCGGCCGGGTGATCGGCGGAAACAAGGGCCGGCAGGCCGGCCAGCCGCTCCCGGCAAGCGAATCCAAGCAAGACCCAACAGCGGAGCAGGCCCCGATGGGGCAGCCCGCCGACGGTGCGGCCCGCCCCAGTAAGGCCGTATCCCCATAGGAGGTGCCAAAATGGCCGACGACCAGAACGAAGATCTGGAATTGACCGACCTTGAGGGCGACCAGCCCGAGGCGGAAGAGTCCGAGCAGAATAAGGGTGGCGATGCCGGGGACCCGGCAAAACTGCCGACCAACGCCCAGGAACTCGAGGCGGTTTACGACATCCCGGTGCAGGTTTCCGCGGTTCTCGGTAAAGCGACCATGCAGGTGAGCCAGCTTCTCAAACTTGGCCGCGGCGCCGTGGTGGAACTCGACCGCAAGGTGGGCGAAGCCATCGACATCTACGTCAACAACCGGCTTGTCGCACGCGGCGAGGTGGTAGTCGTGGAAGATCGCCTCGGCGTGACCATGACCGAGATCATCAAGATGGACCGCACCTAGGTCCGGCCTGCGTCAGGAGGTCGAGGCATGGCGAGCGTTACCGCGAGCGAAGGCGCGCAACTGCGCGGCGCGATCCCGGCGGGCAAAGGCCCCTCGGTCGATTTCGCGACGCTGCTGGGCGTCGTCGGCGGCTTCGCCATCATCGGTCTCGCCATGGTGCTTGGCGGCTCGCCCGGCTCCTTCATCAACATTCCGGCCCTGCTCATCGTGTTCGGAGGGACCTTCCTGGTAACCACCATCTCCTTCACGCTGCGCGAAGTTGCAAGAACACAAAGCGTGTTGCTGCGCGCCATCGTGTACAACGCCGAAACGCCCGAAAGCGCCTCCCGGCGCATGCTCTACCTGGCCGATCAAGCGCGGAAGAATGGTCCGCTTTCCCTGGAAGGCCAAGTCAAGAACATGCCGTACAGCCGCTTCCTCTCGCAGGGGATCAGCCTGGTCGCCGACGGACTTCCGGCGGACGAGATTGAGCTGATCCTCGGGCGCGAACAACAGGCCACCCAAGAACGGCACCTGCGCTCGGCCGGTGTCCTGCGCCGCGCGGGCGAGGTAGCGCCGGCCATGGGCCTGATCGGCACCCTGGTGGGTCTGGTCCAGATGCTGGGCAACCTGGACGATCCCTCCTCCATCGGGCCGGCCATGGCGGTCGCGCTGCTGACCACTTTCTATGGCGCGGTCCTGGCCAACATGGTTTTCCTGCCGCTCGCCAACAAGCTCGAGCGGAATTCCAACGTCGAGGCGATGGTCAACCAGATCTACGCCATCGGCGCAGCCTCAATCAGCCGCCAGGAGAATCCACGGCGGCTGGAGATGATCCTCAATTCAATTCTCTCACCCATGCAGCGGGTGAACTACTTCGACTGATCCAGGTCCTGGGAGAGTAGACATGCGACTTCTCATCGTTGGCACGCTAGATGGTCATATCGCCACAGCGGGAAAGATCGCGCTGGAGCGCGGCGCCAAGGTTGCCCACGTCGACACGGTCGACGCGGCGCTCGTCGCCCTCAGGTCCGGGCAAGGGGCGGACCTGCTCATGGTGGATGTCGACCTCGATGTGGCATCACTGTGTAAGAGCTTGATTTCAGAGCGTTTTTCCGTGCCCGTGGTGGGCTGCGGAATCGGCCCCGAGCCCGCGCGCGCGGCCGATGCGATCCGTGCCGGCGCCAAGGAATACATCCCACTGCCGCCCGATGCCGAGTTGATCGCCGCAGTGCTGGCCGCGGTCACGGAGGAAACCAACTCGCTCATCTACCGCGACCCCATCATGGCCAATGTCCTGCGCCTGGCCGAACAGATCGCGCCCTCGGAGGCCAACGTGCTGATCGCCGGCGAGTCGGGCACCGGCAAGGAGGTGCTCGCGCGCTACCTGCACTCCAAGTCCAAGCGCGCTCAGAGGCAATTCATCTCGCTCAACTGCGCCGCCATCCCGGAGAACCTGTTGGAATCCGAGCTGTTCGGTCATGAGAAAGGCTCCTTCACCGGCGCGGTCAGCCGGCGCATCGGCAGGTTCGAGGAGGCCAGCGGCGGCACGCTCTTGCTCGACGAGATATCCGAGATGCACCCGCGCCTGCAGGCCAAGCTGCTGCGCGCGGTCCAGGAGCGCGAGATAGACCGCGTCGGCGGCAGCCGGCCGATCAAGATAGACATCCGGCTGCTCGCCACCTCCAACCGCGACCTGGAGGAGGAAGTGCGCAACGGAAACTTCCGGGAAGATCTCTATTTCCGCCTGAACGTGATCACCATCACCCTGCCGCCCCTGCGCGACCGGCCCCAGGACATAGAGGTGCTGGCCGAGCACTTCGCGGCGAAATACGCCGAGGCCAACGGCGTGCCGACCCCCGACCTGAGCGATGAGGTGCGCGGCGTGCTCAAGAATCATGGGTGGCGGGGCAACGTGCGCGAGCTGGAGAACACGATGCACCGCGCCGTCCTCCTGGCCAAGGACAACACGATCACGCCTCAATCACTGCTGCTCAGCAATGTCACGGGGAAAACCGCCGATGCGCCGGTGGGCGAAACCGCGCAAGCAGAGACCAGCCCCGTGCGGGCCGATGTCACGAACGGTTCCCATGGCCTCGTGGGCCGTACGGTGTCCGACGTGGAGCGTGACCTGATCCTTGACACGCTCGGCCACTGCCTGGGCAACCGCACCCACGCCGCCAACATTCTCGGTATTTCCATCCGCACGCTGCGGAACAAGCTCAAACTCTATAGCCAGGAAGGCATAGCGGTCCCCATGCCCGGGGAAGCAGAGCGGTCCTCGGCATAAGGCCGGCCGGACCGCTCGGCGGGAGTCCTTCCTAGGCAATGACCGACACAAGCGCACCGGAAGGCAGCGGCCCCTCGATCGAAGGGACCGACGCCGGACCATCTTTCCTCAGGCGCGCCTTTGACTCGCTGAGGCGCGGCGACATCGCGCTTGCGCTCGGCGTTGCGGCCATCCTGGTCGTGCTGATCCTGCCGATGCCGAGCTGGATGCTCGACATCTCGCTGGCGATCTCCATGGCTCTTTCGGTACTCATCCTGATGACCGTGCTGTTCATCAGCCGGCCGCTGGACTTCAGTTCGTTTCCCACGGTGCTGCTGATCGCGACAATGCTGCGCCTGTCGCTCAATCTGGCCTCGACGCGGCTCATCCTGGCCGAGGGACACACGGGCTCGGACGCCGCGGGCCAGGTCATCGAGGCCTTCGGCAACTTTGTCATGGGCGGCAATTTCGTCATCGGGATCATCGTCTTCGGCATCCTGGTGATCGTGAACTTCGTCGTCATCACCAAGGGCTCCGGACGCATCGCCGAGGTCTCGGCCCGGTTCAGCCTTGACGCCATGCCCGGCAAGCAGATGGCCATCGACGCCGACCTCTCGGCCGGCCTGATCAACGAGAACGAGGCGCGTGACCGGCGAAAGACGCTGGAGGACGAGAGCAACTTCTTCGGCTCCATGGACGGCGCGGCGAAGTTCGTCCGCGGCGACGCCATCGCCGGCCTGCTCATTACCTTCATCAACATCGTCGGCGGCATGATCATCGGCGTGGCGCAGAAGGACCTCAGCTTCTCCGAGGCCGCGCAGTTTTACACGCTGCTGACCGTGGGCGACGGGCTGGTCACTCAGATTCCGGCGATCATCGTCTCGACCGGCGCGGGGCTCTTGGTATCCAAGAGCGGCACGAGCGGTTCGGCGGACAAGGCCGTGTTCGGACAGTTGGGCGGCTACCCGCGGGCGCTCGGCCTGTCCTCCTTCATGATGTTGTCGCTGGCGCTCCTGCCCGGCATTCCCGCCATTCCCTTCCTGCTGCTCGCCGGGCTCGTCGGCACGCTCGCCTGGTCGTCGGCCAAGCGCAACCAAGACCCCGACGCGCTGGAGGGCGAGGGCGATACACTGGAGGACGCCGCCCCGGTTGCCGAGGAGCCGATCGCCAACGCGCTGCAGATCGACAACCTGCGCCTCGAACTGGGCTATGGCCTCCTGCCCATGATCAACGCCGAGGGCGGCCAGCGCCTGACCGATCAGATCAAGGCCCTGCGCCGGCAGCTTGCGCAGGACATGGGTTTCGTCCTGCCCTCGGTGCGCATTCAGGACAACCTGCAACTCCCGGCCAACAGCTACGTGATCCGGGTGAAGGAGATCGAGGCTGGCCGCGGCGAGCTGCGGCCTACCATGCTGCTGGTCATGGACCCCAAAGGCGAGCAGATCCCCTTGAGCGGAGAAGAGACCAAGGAGCCCACCTTCGGCCTGCCGGCCATGTGGATCGACCCCGGCGCGCGCGAGGAAGCGCTGTTTCGCGGCTACACCGTGGTCGACCCGCCGACCGTCATCACCACGCACTTGACGGAGTTGGTCAAGGACAACATGTCCGAGTTGCTGTCCTACGCCGAGACCCAGAAGCTGCTCGACGAACTGGACGAGGACCAGCAGAAACTGACCGCGGATCTGATGCCCGGCCAGATATCGGTCGGCGGCCTGCAACGGGTCCTGCAGAACCTGCTGGGCGAGCGAATCTCGATCCGCGACCTGCCGACCATCCTGGAAGGCGTGTCGGAAGCCTGCGGCTTCACGCGCAACGTGACCGGCATCACCGAGCACGTCCGCACCCGGCTGGCCCGGCAGATCAGCAACGCGCAGATCAACCAACAGGGCTTCATCCCGATCATCACCATGTCGCCGGAATGGGAGCAGGCCTTCGCCGAATCGATCACGGGCGAGGGCGAGGAGCGCCAGCTTTCCATGGCGCCGTCCCGGCTCCAGGCGTTCATCAAGGCGATGCGCGACGCCTTCGAACGGCAGGCCGTGTTGGGCGAGATTCCGGTCCTGCTCACCAGTGTCGGCATCCGGCCTTATGTGCGATCCGTGGTCGAGCGTTTCCGGCCGGCCACCCCGGTGTTGTCGCAGAACGAAATCCACCCCAAGGCCCAAATCAAGACCCTGGGACAGATCTAGGCGGCAACCGAGCGAGACAGGTAGACAGTTCATGCGTTTGAAAAGCTTCACCGCCGCGACACTGCCGGAAGCGATGCGCCTGGTCCGCAACGACATGGGGCCGGACGCCGTCATCCTCTCCAGCCAGCCGGGCGAGAACGGGCACAGCGTGCGGATTACCGCCGCACTCGAGAATAGCCCGCTGGACGAACTCCACTTCGCGCCCGATTCCAACGGGCTGAGCCCAATCGATGAAATTTCCAAGGCCCTGACCTATCACCGCGTACCACCCGGGCTGTTCGACCGTCTGATCGGAACGGCCTCGGCACTGCCCGCCGCCGACACGGTCATGGCCCTGGCCGGCGCGCTGGACAGCGAACTCGGCTTCGCCCCCTTGCCCGAGAGTTGCAAGCTCGACAGGCCCATCATGCTGATCGGCCCGCCCGGCGCCGGTAAAACAGCCACGGCCGCCAAGCTTGGCGCCCGCGCGCGCCTGGCGGACGAAAAGATCAGCCTGATCACCCTGGACACGGTCAAATCCGGCGGATTGGCGCAGATCAGCACCTTCGCCCGGGTCCTAGAAGCCCGGCTCGAGCCCGTCGGGGACATCGACGATCTCGCCGAAGCAGTGCGGGCTTGTCCCAAGGAACATTTGGTGGTGATCGACACCGTGGGCGCCAATCCCTTCGATGACGCGGACATGGACCACCTGGGGCTAGCCGTCGCTGCGGCCGGCGCCGAGCCCATCCTCGTGCTGCCCGCCGGTGGCGACCCGGCGGATTGCGCCGAAAGCGCCATGGCCTTTTCCCGCGTCGGCGCCCGGCAGTTGATCGCAACCAAGCTGGACGTCGCGCGGCGCTTCGGCGGCATCCTGAGCGCGGCGCTGGCCGGCGGGATGGCGCTTCTGGCCGCCGGCATGTCGCCCAACATCGGTGACGGCCTGCATCCGGTGAACCCGGTGGCCCTGGCCCGGCTGCTACTACCCGGCCGCGCGGGCGCGCAAGAACAAGCCGAAATTTCCAGGGGGACCGGCTGATGGACGATTTCGTCAGGAAGGGCACGGCAGCGGGCAACAGTGTTACGCTGCGCAACATGATCGCTATCGCCTCCGGCAAGGGCGGCGTGGGCAAGACGTGGCTGTCCATCACCCTGTGCCACGCGCTGGCGAAGGCCGGGTACAAGACCCTGCTGTTCGACGGCGATCTGGGCCTGGCAAACGTGGATATCCAGCTCGGCTTGGCCCCGGATAAGGATTTGGGCGGCGTCCTGGCCGGAAAGTATGGACTCGGCGATGCGGCCTTTACCTGCGCGGAGGGTGGATTCGACATCATCGCCGGCCGCTCGGGCTCGGGCAGCCTGGCCAGCCTGCCGAACGACCGTCTGGCCACCCTGGTCGGCGGCTTGGCCGAGCTCGCGCCCGCCTATCACCGTATCGTGCTCGACCTGGGGGCTGGCGTCGAGCGGACCGTGCGCCAACTCGCCGCCAGCACCGAGATCTGCCTGGTGATCACCAGCGACGAACCCACGGCCATGACCGACGCCTACGCTTTCATCAAGCTAGCGCTCATGCAAAAGCCAGAAGCGGACCTGCGCCTGGTCGTCAACATGGCGGCTTCGCCGGATGAGGGAGAGCGGACCTACAACACGCTGCGCAAGGCCTGCGAGTCCTTCCTCAAGGTCACACCGCCCTTGGCTGGAATTATACGGCGGGACGGCAAGGTCCGCGACGCCATCCGCCATCAGACGCCGCTGCTGGTGCGCCATCCAAATACCCCGGCCGCCAGCGACGTCGAAGCCCTCGCGCGCCGCCTGCTGGAGACGTCATGAACGACATGGTCCGGCCCTCCTCGCTGTTCCGCGCGGCGGCCCAGGCGCCCGGCCCATCGGCGGTGCTCGGCACAATCCACAATCCGCCGCCCGAGATCAGCCAGCTTCCGTCCGGCACCACCCTGCCCGGCGTGGTCGTGGGCGGTGACGGCAAGGGTCACGTCCTGGTGCGCACCGAGCTGGGCATCCTGGCGGTCGCGACCAAGGCGCAGCTGGCCGTGGACAGCCAGGTCGTTCTGCAGATCCGCAGCAGCGGCGCCCAACTCCACGTGCTTCTGATGCACAGCGAAGCCTCGGCACCTGCCAGCCAAGCCCAAACCGCGGGACTACCCGGCACGCAGGCCGCCGGACAGCAAGCCACCGGATCGGCAGCGCAGGCGGCCCAGGCGGGCGGCCAGGCGCAAAGCGCTCAGCCGGCCCACAGCGCCCCGTCGGACCAATTGACCTTGGGCCAGACCGTCAAGGCCGTGCTCCAGACCCCCGCCCCGGCGCCTGCCGCACCGCCCGGCAGCGGCGCCCAGAGCGCCGAGACCCTGCCCCCAGGCAGCCAGTTGCAGCTCCGTATTCTGGGGATCGAGACTCCCACGGTTCAGGGCGCGGCTCTGGCCGATGTGCTCCAGGCCAGCCCCCTCAGGCAGGCACAGGCCGCCCCATCCCTTCCCGGGCAGCCGCAACCCCCCGGTGGCACGCCCGCGCCGCCCCAAGCCGCCGCAGCACCCGGAGGAGCCGCGCCGGCCGGTCCCTCTTCATCCGCCGGTGGCGCCCCGGCGTCGCCAGCCAACACCCTGACCAGCACATCCGGACAGGTCCTACGCCTGGCCAACATCCAGCCCCAGTCCGGCGGCGCCGGCTCGGCGGGGAGCGCCAGCCTGTCGAACGGTTCCCCGGCCCCTGCCCAACCCGGCAACGTCACAGGCACGCTGGCGGGAACGGTCTCGGCGGGAGGGGCTCCGGCGGGAGGGGCTCCGGCGGGAGGGGCTCCGGCGGGAGGGGCTCCGGCAGGAGGGGCTCCGGCAGGAGGAACACCGGCTCAGGCGTCCGTCGCGCCACAGGCGCCGTCACAGCCCAATCCCGGCCCGGGCCAAGCACCGCCCCCCGGAGGCGCTCCCACGGCCCCTGCATCGGTCGCGGCAGCGCAGGCGGTATCGCCAGCACAGGTTCAAGGCGGCGCGCCTGGCGGTAGGGGAGCCCCACCGGGCCCGGCTTCAAGCGCGGCGGTGCAGCCGGCCGCAGCGGTACAGGTTCAAGGAGTCACATCCAACGCCGCGGCCCCCCCCCAGGCTTCCGGTCCCGGGGCCGCCATCCCGTCCCACGTCAGCCCGGCGCCAAGCCCGGAGCTGTCGCCCGGCTCGACTCGTTTTGTCGGGACGGTCACGGGAACGACCCATGCCGGCCAGCCGGTCCTGTCGACGCCGCTCGGCACCATGACCCTGGAGGTGCGCACCACCCTGCCCCCCGGAACCTGGGTACGGGCGGAACTGCCGCCTGGCGCGCTGGCCGCCGCCGGCGCCGCCCGCTCGGCGGAGGCGCCGGTCTCGCTCGGCACCCTGGGCCATAGTTGGCCGGCCCTGGAAGAGGCTTTGCGGACCCTGGTAGAGCTGGGCGGCCCGGCCGCGGGAAGCGCTGCGCTGCCCAGCGCCGTGCAACAGGCGATCCCTCAACCGGGCAGCCAATTGACCTCGACCATCCTGTTCTTCCTGTCCGCGCTGAGCGGCGGCAAGATCGCGGACTGGCTGGGCAGCCAAGCCGTGCAGACGCTCAAGGACGCCGGACGCGAGGCCCTGCTCGGCCGCCTGGGCCAGGACTTCGGGCAGATGGGCCGCCTGGCCGAAGGTGCAAGCGGCGACTGGCGCCTGTTCTTCATCCCGCTGCTGGACGGCGATCTGGTTCAGCAGCTCCGCTTCTTCGTCCGCCACGGTCCGCCGGAGCGGGGCCACCAGGGCGAGGAGAGAGAAGAAGATTCCACCCGCTTCATCCTGGAGGTGGAGCTCAGCCGTCTGGGCGACATGCAGCTCGACGGCCTGGTGCGCGGCAAGCGCTTCGACCTCATCCTGCGCACCCGCACACCCCTGCCGGGCAAGATGCGCCAGGACATCACGCAGATCTTCACCGACGCCAACGAGGCCACGGGTTATTCCGGCAAGATCGGGTTCCAGGCCTCGAGTGATTGGCAATTCATGCCCATCAGGGACGACGGCGGCGCCGAGTCCAGCCTGGTCGTGTAACTCGACCCCGCCATCCCTTGTGAGAGCCGGGCCGGCTTACGAATGATCCTTGGCGGATCGGCGGCCACGTTCGTAGAGGTTCACACCAAGTTCGTCCAGATCCTGCCGCTCGCGCTGGTTACGCTCATCCGCTTCGCGGCGCAGTTGGTCTTCGTGCGCGAATTCGAACTTTTTGACTTCCTGATACGCTTCGTGCACTTCCTCGCGCGTCCTCTCGACCGCCTGGGCCAGCTTCCCAATGGATTCACGCAGGCGCTTACGCCGCTCCAGGGCGGCGGCGACGAAGGCCGGATAGGCGACCGTCCCTTCGATCGATTCCGCAGCGCTGCGCCCTTCGTTCTCCAGGCCCTTTTCCAGCTCCTCCAGGTCGCGCTGCATATTGGCAGCCAGCTTCTCCAGGCCGGCCAGCTTCTGACGCTTCTCGTTGAGGGCCCAGTTGTGGACGCGCGCCAGGCTGTCGAACGCCGACATCCTGCCTACCCCTTCGGCGCGGGCTGCTGCCCGTTAGGCTTTCCGGCCCGCTTGGCATCCGTCGCACCGGGCGGCCAGGGCATGTCCAGGATCGCCGCCAGTTCAGCGTATCCCTGGGCGAATTCGCTGCGCTCGGCCCGGCCCTGGCCGAGATACTCCTCAAGCTGGGCGTTGTACTGGATGGCATCGTCGATCTCGGCGTCGCTGCCCTTCTTGTAAGCACCGATGCGGATGAGATCACCCATGGACTCATAGGTCGCCATCAGCTTCCGGGCCCGGTTCACCAGGGTGTTCTCCGCCTCGTTATTACAGTTCGGCAGGGTGCGCGAGATGCTGCGCAACACGTCCACCGCCGGATAGCGGTTGCGCTCGGCGATCGCCCGGTCGAGCACGATCTGCCCATCGAGGATACCGCGCACCGCATCCGACACCGGCTCGTTATGGTCGTCGCCTTCCACAAGCACCGTGAACAACCCGGTGATCGAGCCCTGATCCATGCCCATGCCGGCGCGCTCCAGAATCTGGGGCAACTGGGCGAAGACCGATGGCGTATAACCCTTGGTGGTCGGCGGCTCCCCCCCGGCCAGACCAATTTCGCGCATGGCCATGGCGAAACGCGTGACCGAATCGATCAAGCACAGCACGTCCTTGCCCAGATCGCGGAAATACTCGGCGATCGCCATGGTGAGATGGGCCGCCTGGCGGCGCATGAGCGGCGTCGCATCCGAGGTGGCCACAACGACCACGGAGCGGGCCAAACCCTCGGGACCCAACTCGTCCTCGAGCCATTCCTGCACCTCTCGGCCGCGCTCGCCGATCAGGCCGATCACGTTGACGTCGGAACTGGTGTAGCGGGCCAGCATGGACAGAAGCACGGACTTGCCCACCCCCGAGCCGGCAAAAATTCCCATGCGCTGGCCACGGCAGCAGGTCACGAAGCTGTTGAGCGAGCGAACCCCGAGATCGATTTTTTCACCCACGCGGCGGCGGCCGTGGGCCGGTGGCGGCGAGCGGCGCAGGGCGCAGGGAATCTTGCCGGCGGGTAGCGGCCCCTTGCCGTCGATGGGCTCGCCCAGGGCGTTGACCACACGGCCGAGCCAGGCCTCGGTAGGCCAGATGACCGGCTCGGATTCGATGATTTCGGCCTTGCAGCCCAGACCGATGCCTTCCAGCGACCCGAAGGGCAGCAGCAAGGCCCGGCCGCTCCTAAAGCCGATGACCTCGCAGATAACGTGCTGATTACCGCGGGTGGCGATCCGGCAGCGGTCGCCGATGGAAAGCACCCAGTCGAGGCCGGCAACTTCAACCAACATGCCAACAACACTGGCTACCCGCCCATAAAGCTGATATTCCGGGAGCTGATCGAGTTCCTCGATCAAGGTCCGAACCGTGGCCGTCATCTATGGATTACCCCTGGCGCCTGTCTTTACCATGCCCCCATCCAATCTGAAGCTATTATGAAGGGGCCCCTTTAAACTTCAGTAAAATAAGGAAAAGAGAGGCTTGCCGTGCTAAGGATTTGTTAATAAAAGTTCTGCAAAATGGTTAACGTCAATCCTTTCAGTCCAATGAACGGCATCAGGATCAGATCATGAGAGTACTTCTAGTCGAGGATGATCCCGCAACGGCCCAAAGCATCGAAATGATGCTCCGGTCGGAAAGCTATGTCTGCGACGTCACAGACATGGGCGAGGATGGGCTCGAAATTGGCAAGTTGTACGACTACGACATCATCATACTTGACCTGATGTTGCCGGATATGGACGGTTACGAGGTGTTGCGCCGCCTGCGCGCAGCCCGGGTCAAAACGCCCATCTTGATCCTCTCCGGGCTCAACGGCCTGGAGGACAAGATCAAGGGCCTGGGGGTCGGCGCCGACGACTACCTGACCAAGCCCTTCGACAAGCGCGAGCTGGTCGCCCGCATACAGGCGATCGTACGCCGCTCCAAGGGCCATTCGGACTCGGTGATCAAGACCGGCAAGCTGACCGTCAACCTGGATACCCGGACCGTCGAAATCGACAGCCAGCCCCTGCACCTGACGGGCAAGGAATACGGCATCCTGGAGCTCTTATCCCTGCGCAAGGGAACCACGCTGACCAAGGAAATGTTCCTGAATCACCTTTATGGCGGCATGGATGAGCCCGAGTTGAAGATCATCGATGTCTTCGTCTGCAAGCTGCGCAAGAAACTGACTGCGGCCACCAGCGGCGAGAACTATATCGAAACCGTCTGGGGCCGCGGCTATGTGCTGCGCGACCCGGCACCGGTTCAAGACAGCGGCAAGCCCGAACAACAGCAAGTGGCCGCCGGCGGCTGATAGCGGGCTTTCCCGCAGGAGCCCCCCCCCACCCCTTCCCACCACAGAAAAAGCC
>JAZGBC010000202.1:0-3835 GCA_036444495.1 Kiloniellales bacterium | reverse complement strand
TGAGCCCAGGCCCACACGACAAGGCCCAGCTCGAACTGCCCCTGGGCGAGGACTTCTGGGTCTTCGGCTACGGCTCGCTCATGTGGGACCCGGGCTTCCCCCATCTCGAGGTGCGCCTCGGGATGCTGTACGGCTTTCACCGCCATCTCTGCATCTACTCCCACATCTATCGGGGCACGCCGGAGCGCCCGGGCCTGGTGTTCGGGCTGGACCGGGGCGGTTCCTGCCGTGGGCTCGTCTATCGCGTGCCGGCGGCCGAAGGCGAGGCGGTCATAGACTATCTGATGGAGCGCGAGATGGTGACCAAGGTCTACCGCCCGCGCTGGGCCAAGGTGCATACGCAGGAGGGGCCGGTTACGGCCGCCACCTTTACCGTGGACGGCGGACACAAGCAGTATGCGGGCAGGCTCAGCGACGCCGAACTCGTCGAGCACATCCTGCAGGGCCGCGGGAGCAGTGGCTCCGCGCTCGAATACCTCGAGAAAACGGTGCATCACATGGATGCGCTGGGCATCGGCGATCCGCCGCTCAAGCGATTGCTGCGCCTGGTCCATGCGCGGCTGGGCGGGTGAGGGCGTTCGTACCCCCGCTCAAACGCACTTGGAATAGCCGCAGGAGGTGCAGAGGTCGCAGCCTTCCTGGTGGATCAGGCTGGCGGCGCCGCATTTGGGGCATTGCCGCAGCGAGACGGGGTGCGTGCCCTCGGGCAGGTTGGCGACCTGGAGGTTCGACTCGTGGGCGGCGTCTTCCGCCGGGCCCCGCATGAAGCCGGTCTCGATCATGTGCTTCTCGATCACCGCGCCGATGGCGGCGAGCAGCGAGGGCACGTACTTGCCGCCGAGCCAGGCCCCGCCACGCGGATCGAACACGGCCTTCATTTCCTCGACCACGAAGGAGACATCGCCGCCGCGCCGGAACACGGCGCTGATCATGCGCGTGAGCGCCAGCGTCCAGGCGTAGTGCTCCATGTTCTTCGAGTTGATGAAGATCTCGAAGGGCCGGCAGCGGCCGTCCTGCACGATGTCGTTGATCGTGATGTAGATGGCGTGGTCGCTCTCCGGCCAGCGCAGCTTGTAGGTGTGGCCCGGCAAGGTCACCGGCCGGGCGAGGGGTTGGGTTATGTAGACCACGCCGCCGGGTTCGGCCGTCGCCTCCGTGACCATCGCCTGGGCCGGCTCGCCGAGCGGGGCCGCGGGCTCTAGCGTGGCCGGCGCGGGCCCCGTCCCGTCGCCAGAGGCTTCGAGCACGGCGCCGGTCACCGGGTTGGGTCGGTAGGTGGTGCAGCCCTTGCAGCCCAGCTCATAGGCCTGGGCGTAGACGTTCTTGAAGGTCTCGAAGGACAGCTCCATCGGCAGGTTGATGGTCTTGGATACCGAGCTGTCGATGAACTTCTGCACCGTGGCCTGCATGACCACGTGGGCCGAGGGCTCCAGGCTCTGGCTGTCGACGAAGGCGGCGGGCAGCGGCGCCTCCTCGCCCTTCAGGCGGTGGAACAGGCGGTAGGCATAATCGCTCACCTCCTCGGCGCTGCGGCTGCCGTCGGGCAGGAGCACCTGGCGCGTGTGGCTAAAGCTGAAGACCGGCTCCAGGCCGGAGGAGACATTGTCCGCGAGCAGCGAAATGGTCCCCGTTGGCGCGACCGAGGTCACGAGCGCGTTGCGGATGCCGTGCTCGGCGATGGCCTCCTTCACGTCGGCGTCCAATTCCTGGACCGTCTCGCCTTTCAGGTACTGCTCGCGGTCGTAAAGCGGGAAGGCGCCCTTTTCCTTGGCCAGTTCCACCGAGGCCAGGTAGGCGGCGCGGCGCAGCGCGGCCATCCAGCCTTCGGTCAGTTCCACCGCTTCGGCGCTGCCGTAGCGGACGCCGCACATGATGAGGGCATTGCCAAGGCCGGTGATGCCCAGGCCGATGCGCCGCTTGGATTGGGCCTCGTGGGTCTGCTGCGGCAGGGGGAAGCGCGAGGCGTCGATCGCGTTGTCCAGCATGCGCACCGCCACCGGCACAAGCGCCTCGAGACGCGCCATATCGAGGGCGGCATCCTTCTCGAAAGGCTTCTTGACCAGCGTTGCCAGGTTGATCGAGCCGAGTAGGCAGGCACCGTAAGGCGGCAACATTTGCTCGCCGCAAGGATTGCTTGCGTGGATCTCCTCGCAGTACCAGAGGTTGTTCCGCCGGTTGACGCGGTCGATGAAAATGACACCGGGCTCGGCATAGGCATAGGTTGCGCGCATGATCCTGTCCCACAGCGCGCGTGCCTCGACCACGCGGTAAGTGGTACCGCCGAAGGTCAACTCCCAGGGGGCGTCCTCGCGCACCGCCTGCATGAAGGCGTCGGTCACCAGCACCGAGAGGTTGAACATGCGCAGACGCCCGGGCTCCTGCTTGGCCTCGATGAAGGCCTCGATATCCGGGTGATCGCAACGCAGGGTACCCATCATGGCGCCGCGGCGGTGGCCGGCGCTCATGATGGTGCGGCACATGGCGTCCCAGACGTCCATGAAGCTGAGCGGCCCCGAGGCGTCCGCGCCCACGCCCTTGACCGGCGCGCCGTTGGGCCGAAGCGTGGAGAAGTCGTAGCCGATGCCGCCGCCCTGCTGCATGGTCAGCGCGGCTTCCTTCAGGTGCTCGAAGATGCCGCCCATGTCGTCGGGGATGGCCCCCATGACGAAGCAGTTGAAGAGCGTTACGTTGCGCTCGGTCCCCGCGCCCGCCAGGATGCGTCCGGCCGGCAGGAAGGTGAACCCCTCAAGCGCTTGAAAGAATTCCTTTTCCCAGCGGGCCGGCTCGCGCTCGGGCCGGGCCAGGGCGCGCGCCACGCGTGTCCAGCTGTCCTCGATGGTTTTGTCCACAGGTGCGCCGTCGGCCGCCTTGAGGCGGTATTTCATGTCCCAGATCTGCTGGCTGATGGCCGAAACCGGCGGCATGGATCGGTCACTCCGAAAAGGGTTGGCGGCGGCTCATCGTCGACCGGCGCAAAGGCAAAGGAATCTGCCGGATTGCTTAGCCCCTAGACGTTAAAATATGGGGGCCCTCGGAGGCGGTCAAGTCGTATGTTTTTGGTTTGTTCTTACCGTGTCTGGGCAGGCACGCGGATCAGGAGCGATCCGGGCGGGCGCCGTCCCCGCCTCCCGTGATTGACCCACAGCCTTATCCACAGGGCCCGGCCGCTGCTTCGGTACGTGTTGCTCAAGACGTTGGGGTTTGTTCCTGCAAGAGACGCATGCTTGCCGATTCGATGCTCTCCTCGAGACGGGCCGTGAAAGCCTTGCGGGCAAGGCCCGGGGCGATGGGCGGCAGGAACTCGAGAACGATCACCCCTGGTTTCTTGAGAAAGCTGCGCCGGCCCCAGAACAGGCCCGAATTGACCGCCACGGGCACCACCGGCACGGCAAGCTGCGAATAAAAGGCCGTGACCCCCGGATGGTAGACCCGGTGTTCCCCCGGCGGCACCCGGGTTCCCTCCGGAAAGATGATGATGTATTGCCCGGCGTTCAACACGGCGCGTGCCGTGGCCACCATCTTACGCAAGGCTACGCCACCGCCTTTTCGGTTGATCGGAATGCCGCCGGCATGCCGGATGTACCAGCCGAATGGCGGGACCCAGAGAAGCTCCTGCTTGAACACGAAGCTCGGGCCGTTGACCACCAAGGCGAAAATTAACGTGTCCCAGGCTGACTGGTGTTTTGATGCAAGGATGCAGGGCTGCTTCGGCAGGTTTTCCAGGCCACGGATTTCGTGGCGCAGACCACAAATTGCGGCGAGTAAGGCGAACGTCACCTTGGCCCAGATTCGAGCCCCCCGAACCAGAAAACGGCGCGGCATCACGAGCAAAGGC
>JAZGBC010000201.1:0-2167 GCA_036444495.1 Kiloniellales bacterium | reverse complement strand
GCCTGGGGCCAGCCCTCCCCCGGCAGGAGCGAGAGCCCCAGCAACTCCACGAGCTCCAGCAGTGTCACGCTGCCCAGGTTGCGGCTCAGGGTCCAACGCCCCCCGAAACCGCGCGCGATCAATCCGGCCCGGCGCAGCCGGCGCAGCGTCATGTCGACCTCGGCCGGTGTGGCCGGCAGGCCGCGGCTGAGCTGGGGCTCGCGCGGCTTGCCGCCGCTGCGCGCCGCGGTGCGCAGCCGGGACAGCAGGCTGAGCGCCAGGGCGATGCGCACGCCGGGACCGGCGGAGCGGCGGCCCCGCGCCCGCGCCGCGCGCCACTCGGGCAGGGCCGCGGCGATCTCCGCGCCGAACAGTGCCGCGATCCAGGCCAGATAGAGCCAGAGCAGAAAGATCGGTATGGCCGCCAGCGCGCCATAGATCACCTGGTAGGCGGGGAAGTTCGCGACGTAGAGCCCGAAGCCCAGCTTGAGGAGCTCGAGCAGGGTGGCCGCGACCAGCCCGCCGAGCAGAGCATGTCCCGGATGCACGGGGCGGGCGGGCACGACGAAAAACAGGAAGGCGAAACCCAGCACCGCGAGTGCGACGGAGATCAGCCAGGACAGATCGATGAAGGGAACCGCCATGCCCTCGATGCCGAACCACTCGATGGCGGCGAAGGCGTAGCTGGAGACCGAGAGCGAGGCCGCCACCAGAAGCGGCCCGAGCAACAGCAGGATCCAGTAGACCAGGAAACGCAGAGCGAGGGCGTGGGGATCGGCCACGCGCCAGATCGCGTTCAAGACGCTGGCCACGTTGGCGATGAGCAGCGTCGCCGCGACGGCGAGGAAGACCAGGCCCGGACCGGTCAACTCACCCGCGTTCTCGATGAAACTGGCCAGATGTTCGCTGGCCTCGGCGCCCGCCTCGGGCACCAGCGTCTCGAGCAGGAAGGCCTGCACCGCATCCCGCCAGCCGGCGAAGGCGGGCACCCGGACGAGGACCGCAAAGCCGATGGCAATGAGCGGCACGATGGCGAGCAGGCTGACGTAGCTGAGTCCCGCCGCCTTGAGCGGGCACTCGTCGGCCAGAAAGCGCCGCCCCGTGTAGGCGAGAAAGCGGCCCGCCGCGCCGCCGCGCCGGGCGCGCTTGACAGGCTTCTTGCCCTGGCGGGCTTTGTCTCTGCCTTTGCCGTCCCCCTTCGCCATGGCGCCATCTTATAGCAAGGCGCCAACCGAAAAACGTGGATTTCCGCCAACTTGGCCGCGATTTGACCCGCGACACCGTTGGTGTAGGATGCCGCGACCCACCCGGGGGCGAGGGTCGGGCGCGGTATACAGCGAGGGGAATCATGTCCGGGACACAGGCGTTCATGGCGGGAAAACGCGGCCTCATCATGGGGGTCGCCAACGATCGCTCGATCGCCTGGGGCATCGCCTCGGCGGTGCACGGGCAGGGCGCCGAGCTCGCCTTCACCTTCCAGGGCGGGCCGCTGGAGAAGCGGGTGCGGCCGCTTGCCAAATCGGTCGGCTCGGACATCATCCTGCCCTGCGACGTGACCGACGACGCCAGTATCGACGCGGTTTTCGCGACCCTCGCCGAGCGCTGGGGCCGGCTCGACTTCCTGGTCCACGCCATCGCCTACTCGGACAAGGAGGAGCTGAAGGGCCAGTACGTCGACACCTCGCGCGACAACTTCGTGAAAAGCCTGGACATCTCCTGTTATTCATTCACCGCCGTGTCGCAGCGCGCCGTGCCGCTCATGACCGAGGGCGGCAGCCTGCTCACCCTGACCAACTATGGCGACGAGCGGGTCATGCCGCACTACAACGTCATGGGCGTCGCCAAGGCCGCGCTGGAGGCGAGCGTGCGCTATCTGGCCGCCGATTTGGGCGAACAGAACATCCGGGTCAACGCGATCTCCGCCGGACCGATCAAGACGCTGGCCGCTTCGGGCATCGGCGACTTCCGCTATATCCTGAAGTGGAACGAGTACAACTCGCCGCTCCACCGCAACGTCAGCATCGACCAGGTGGGCGGCGCGGCGATCTATCTGCTCTCCGATCTGTCCAGCGCCGTGACCGGCGAGGTGCACCACGTGGATTCCGGCTATCACGTGGTCGGCATGATGTCGACCCAGGCAGCCCCGGAGGTCGCCGAGATGCTGCGCAACTTTACGCCACAGACCTAA
>JAZGBC010000200.1:0-3141 GCA_036444495.1 Kiloniellales bacterium | reverse complement strand
CCGCAGCGCCGCCACCAGTCTTCTCCGCGGGCGCGGCCGCCTTTTCCGCCGGGGCGTCCGCATCGCCGCCACCAGTCTTCTCCGCGGGCGCGGCCGCCTTTTCCGCCGGGGCTCCGGAACTTTCGGGCAAAGGCTCGACAGGACCTTCCTCCGCCTCGCCCGCATCCCCGCCGGTTGCAGCCAGTTCCGCCTGAATACCGTCGAGCACGGAGCTGGACACGAGCTCGCAATAGAGCTCGATGGCGCGGATCGCGTCATCGTTGCCGGGCACCGGATGGGTAATGCCGTCGGGGTTCGAGTTGGAGTCCAGGATGGCCACCACCGGCAGGTTCAGGACCTTGGCCTCGGCGACCGCGATGTGCTCCTTGTTTGTATCAATCACGAAAAGCACGTCGGGCAGGCCACCCATGTCCTTGATGCCGCCGAGCGCGCGGTCCAGCTTGTTAAGCTCGCGTGTGCGGGTGAGCAGCTCCTTCTTGGTCAGCCCCGTGGCCTCCTCCTCGAGCTCCTTCTCCAGTTCGCGCAGGCGTTTGATCGACTGGGAGATGGTCTTCCAGTTGGTCAGCATGCCGCCCAGCCAGCGGTGGTTCACGTAATACTGGCCGCAGCGCTTGGCCGATTCGGCAACGAGCTCGCTGGCCTGCCGCTTGGTGCCGACGAAGAGCACCCGGCCGCCGCCCGCCACCACGTCGCGGATAAAGGAGAGCGACTGGTGCATCAGCGGCACGGTTTGCTCCAGATCCAGGATGTGGATGCCGTTGCGGATGCCGAAGATGTACGGAGCCATCTTCGGGTTCCAGCGGCGGGTGGTGTGTCCGAAATGAACACCAGCTTCGAGCAGCTGGCGCATGGAGGGGGTTGGCAGCGCCATTACTTCATTTCTCCGGTTTGTCCGCCGCGGGCGCTGCATCCGAATCTGCCGGACACCGGAACGGCCAAGCGGGGATGTCTCCCCCGGAAGGCCGCAAAAGCCCGCGTGTGGTTTCAGGTGGGCCGGGTGATAGCCCTTGAGGGCCCGGCTTACAAGGGAAAAGCTGCCTTTTCGGGCAAAACTCAGGCGTCCTGGACCTCGATCCCGGGAATGGCCCGGATCGCCTGGCGGCTGTCGGGCGAGAGCTGGTAGGCGCCGGACAACTCCAACTCCACCTCCTGCCCGTCGTCCAGTTCCAGCAGCAGCGCGATCCGGCCCCGGCCGCGGGCCTCGCCCTCCAAGAGGGTCTTAAGCGGGACGAGCGGGGCGGCGCCGCACAGATGCAGACGCAGGCCCACGCCCGCCTCGGCCACGGCGGCGGCCAGGGGGACGATCTCCTGGGCCATGAGACGCAGGCCCTCCCCCTCGCTGCGTCCCTCCACGGTGAGCAGCAGGGGTTCGCCCGCATCGAGGAACTCGCGGCTGGCCGCGAGCAGTTCGGAGAAGATCACCACCTCGTAATCTCCGCTGGTATCGGACAGCTTGACGAAGGCGAAGCGCTTGCCCTGGCGCGAGGTGCGTTCCTGCTTGCCGATCACGATGCCGGCGAGCTTCTTGCGCCCGGGATCCCGCTCCACCTCGGACTGGAGTTGGGCGGAGGGCACCACGCGCAGGTGCTCCAGGCTGTTCCCATAGGCATCCAGCGGATGGCCGGAGAGGTAGAAGCCGATGGCGTCGTCCTCGTGGCTCAGGCGTTCCATCTTCTCCCAATCTTCCACCGCGGGCAGCTTGAGCTCAGCCTTTGCGCCGCCGCCCGTGCCGTTGCCGAACAGGCTTTCCTGGGCGCTCTCGCGCTCGCTGGCGGCCGCGGCGGCATGGCGCACGATGATCTCGGCGCCGGCGAAGACCCGGTGCCGGTTGGCCTCCAGCCCTTGGAAAGCCCCGGCGCTGGCCAGGCTCTCGAGCTGCCGCTTGTTGACCTGGCGGACGTCGACCCGTTCGGCGAAATCGGCCAGGCCCGTGAAATCCCCGCCCTGCGCCCGCGTGGCCACGAGGGATTTCATGGCCGCCTCGCCCACGTTCTTGACCGCGGCAAGCGCATAGCGGATGGCCTGGCGCGGGCCTTCGGGCGTTTCCTCCGTCTCGACGCCGAAGTCGGGGCGCGAGCGGTTGATATCGGGCGGCAGGAGCGGAATACCGAGACGCTCCAGCTCCTGGCGGAAGTCGCTGAGCTTGTCCGTGTTGCCCATATCGAAGGTCATGGAGGCGGCGAGGAACTCCACCGGATAGTTGGCCTTGAGATAGGCCGTCTGGTAGGCGACCAGCGCATAGGCCGCGGCGTGGCTCTTGTTGAAGCCGTAGCCGGCGAACTTGCTCATCTGCGTGAAGATCTCCTCGGCCCTCATCTCGGGCACGCCACGCGCCACCGCGCCGTCGACGAAAATCTTGCGTTGGGCCTCCATCTCGGAGCGGATCTTCTTGCCCATGGCCCGGCGCAGCAGGTCCGCCCCGCCGAGCGAATAGCCGGCCAGCTCCTGGGCGATCTTCATGACCTGTTCCTGGTAGATCATGATCCCGAAGGTCTCCTTCAGGATGCCCTCGAGCGAGGGATAGAGGTAATCCGCCGCCTCCTCGCCGTGCTTGCGCAAGATGTAGCTGGGGATGTTGTCCATGGGCCCGGGGCGGTAGAGCGCCACCACGGCGATGATGTCCTCGAAGCGGTCGGGCTTGAGGCGGCGCAGCACATCGCGCATGCCCGAGGATTCCAACTGGAACACGCCCACGGTCTCGGCCCGGCTCAGCATGGTGTAGGTGCCGGCGTCGTCCAGCGGGATGCGCGCGAGGTCCAGGCTCCCGCCGCGCTCGGCGATCAGTTCGCCGGCCCGGGCGAGCACGGACAGAGTCTTCAGCCCCAGGAAGTCGAATTTCACCAGGCCGGCCTGCTCGACGTATTTCATGGAGAACTGGGTAACGGGCATGTCCGAGCGCGGGTCGCGGTAGAGCGGGACCAGCTCGTCCAGCTCCCGGTCGCCGATCACCACGCCGGCGGCGTGGGTCGAGGCGTGGCGGTAGAGGCCTTCCAGCTTTTGCGCGATGTCGATCAGGCGTTTCACGGTGGGGTCCTGATCACGCATCTCCTGCAGGCGGGGCTCGCCCTCGACGGCTTCCGCGATGGTGACCGGCGCGGTCGGGTTGTTGGGCACCAGCTTGCAGATGCGGTCGACCTGCGG
>JAZGBC010000199.1:0-2384 GCA_036444495.1 Kiloniellales bacterium | reverse complement strand
GCCGAGTGGCGCGAAGCGCTGCCCCCGGCCGGCGGCGCCGTCGTGATCGATTCGGCGGAGGTGCGGGCGCGCTTCGGTCTGGGCGAGTTCACCGGCCAGGTCTTCCTGCACGTCCTGCGCATCGCCGGGCACGACACCGTGAAGTACGCGCTGGACACCTACGGCGACGAGCCGGACACGCTCTCCTGCACGCACGACGCCAATTCCTGGCCGGCGGAGCGCTATGCCGGCCTGCCCGCGCCGCGCGACGGCGAGCGCGTCGTGCTCTGGGTGCAGAACAGCCACCCGGCGCCGATCCCCGCCGGCGGCGTCGGGCTCAACCTCATGGGCGAGGACCGGGTGGCCTGGCTGCAGCGCGAGATACCCGCCTTCGGGCTCTATGGCCTGGACACGGCCGAGCTCCTGCCCGAGGCGCGCTGGCCGCAGCAGATCGAGGTGCGCGCGGGCAAGCATTTCGTACGGCCGCGCTACGAGGTCTTCGCCGCGGGCGGGCGCAGCCGCATCGCCCACGCCAACGTGGAGCGCGCGGACCTCAAGCCCGACCCCAAGATCCCCGAGCTCGCCAACCTCATGGGCAAGGGCTTCATCCTGCCCGCGCCGATCCTGCCCGCGGGGCGCTACCGCTCCATCGTGCTGCCCACGCCCATGGCCACCTGCCAGGACAACCTGCCCGTGGCCGCCGTGGTCTACGACGCGCGTGGCCGCGAGCTGGGCGCCAAGCGCTTCGGCAAGCTGCCGCGCAACCACGCCAGCAGCTTCGACGCCGGCGAGCTGCTGGCCGAGGCCACGGACGGCAAGGATGCGAACGGCGGCGCCAACGGCGCCTGGGGCCACATGGAGCTGGTCTACGACTTCAGCGAGGGCGGCGAGGCCGACGGCTGGCTGCACGGCCTGTTCCGCTACGAGGACAAGGTCTCGGGCCACGTCGCCGAAACCAGCTTCGGCGCCCACATGTTCAACACGCTGCTCACCTACAAGGGCGAGCCGCAGTCCTACGCCGGCCGCGCGCCGGGCCTGAGCACGCGCCTCTTCCTGCGCCTGGGCCTGCGGCCGCTGGAGACGATGTGCCACCTGATCTATCCGGCCTCCACCCCCTGGCGCGAGAAAAGCCGCACGCAACTCACTCTCACCGGCGGCCGGGGCGAGGAGCTGGCCAGCCGCGAGGTGGAGATCCCCTGCGGCGGCTCGCTGCTCTGGCGCGCCTCGGAGATGTTCGGAGCCGAGGCCCTGGATGACGCGGGCGACGGCGGCTCGGTGCTGATCCGCGATACGACCTGCCGCCTCTTCGGCTACCACGGCCTCCTGCGCGGCGAGACCGCCTTCAGCTTCGATCACATGTTCGGGTTTTAGGGCGGGCTTTAGCGCGCGCGCTCATGACGAGCGCCGGCGTTGGGTGTGGTGCCTAACCCACCGAAGTGGATGGCTGCACATACTGCGAAAAGCTGATGACGCTGTGGCAATGGGATCTATATCATTGCCAATTCCAATCCACAGCAGACTCGGTTATCATTGGCTCAGCCTAAATTCTCAGATTACCGGCTTGGTTGCTCCCTTGCGAACGGGGGTGTCATGGAGCGTTGGCACGCTGCAATTCTTACGGGCCATGGATCTGACCGTCCCACCGGCAGCCAGGCTGCTGGCCGACGACGTGATTCAACGAGGCCCAAACGGCAACATTACCTCTATCTCGCGTGCGCGCTGGTCGTGACTCTGCCTGCCCTCGCGGCCGGCCAGTCGCCCTCAACATCGATGCCACGGATCGGGGTGCTCTCCTGGTCGTCTTGCGAGAAGGAGTGGCTGGTGGATATCTCCGGCCCGTTTTTGCGTGGGCTCGGCGAGTTCGGGTACAAGCCGGGCGAGACTTTCACGATCGAGTGCCGGGGCGCGGGCAGGCGCTACGACGGCCTTGCGACGGCGGCAGTCGATCTGGCGCGGCTTCCGGTGGATGTGATCGTCACCCAATCGGAGCCGGCGGGGCGCGCCGCCCACGAAGCTACCGCCACGATCCCGATCGTGACGATTATAAGCGGCGATCCGGTGGGCGGAGGCCTGGCTCGCAGCCTCGCGAAGCCGGGCGGCAACTTCACCGGCGTTAGCTACTACGCCACAGAACTCACCGCCAAGCGGCTGGAGCTCCTGAAGGAGATGATCCCGGAGATTACGACCGTCGGTGTCCTGGCCAACCCGAACGTCTCCTATCTACCGTTTGAAGAGGACACAAAGCGAGCGGCTGGCCGGCTTGGTATCACGCCGAGCATGTATCAGGTCAGCGAGCCCGCCGACCTCAAGAGCGCGTTCTCCCGGATGAAGGCCGAGAGCGTTCAGGCAGTCTTCGTGCTGCCCGACCTCATGCTCGCAGATGAGGCGCCACGCATCGCCGCCCT
>JAZGBC010000198.1:0-14111 GCA_036444495.1 Kiloniellales bacterium | reverse complement strand
GGCCGCCTCGACCATCTCGGCTTCCGGCCCGGCGAAGGAAAAGCGCACGAAACGGTTGCCGCGCTCGGGGTCGAAATCCACGCCGGGCGCGATCGCCACCCCCGTCTCCGCCAGCATGCGCCGGCAGAACTCCTCGCTGTCGTTGGTCAGCCGGCTCACGTCGGCGTAAAGGTAGAAAGCCCCGTCGGCCGGCGCCAGACTGTCGAAGCCGGCTTCGGGCAGGGCTTCCAGCAGAAGCGCCCGGTTCCGCGCGTAGGCCGCCACGTAGGCGTCCAGCTCCTCCTTGCAGTCGAAGGCCACCTCGCCGGCGATCTGCGACAGCGCGGGCGCCGAGACGAAAAAGTTTTGCCCCAGGCACTCCACCGGGCGCACCAGGTCCTCCGGCAGTACCATCCAGCCCAGGCGCCAGCCGGTCATGGAGTAGTACTTGGAGAAGGAATTGATGACCACGGCCTCGCGGCTCAGCTCGAGCGCCGAGACCGCCGGCTCGCCATAGCCGATGCCGTGGTAGATCTCGTCGGAGATCAGCCGGATCGAGCGGGCGCGGCAGGCCTCGACCAGATCGGTCAGTTCCTGACGCCCCAGCATGGTCCCGGTGGGATTGGAGGGGCTGGCCAGGATCAGGCCGTCGAGCCGGCCCGCCACCGCATCCAGCAACTCGGGCGTGGGCTGAAAGCGGTGCTCGGCATCGGTGAGCAGCAGCACCGGCTCGATGCCCAGCGCGGTCAGGATGTTGCGGTAGGCCGGATAGCCCGGCGCGGCCAGCGCCACCCGGTCACCCGCATCGAAGGCCGCCAAGAAGCCGAGCAGGAATCCGCCCGAGGAGCCGGGGGTCACCATGATGCGCGCCGTATCCACCTCGACCCCGTAGGTTTCCTCATAATGGCGCGCGATGCGGGCGCGCAGCGAGGGGATGCCCTTGGCGTCGGTATACCCGATGCGGTCGCGATCCAAGGCCAGCTTGGCCGCCTCCAGCACCGCCCTTGGCGCGGGGGTGCCCGGCTGACCCACCTCCAGGTGCAGCACGTCGTTGCCCGCCGCGGCGCGCTCGTTGGCCGCGCGCAGCACGTCCATCACGATGAAGGGCGGAATGCTCCCGCGCGACGCGACCTTGAGTGCCATGACCCTACTGCGCCGTCACCGCCAGGCCAAAGCCCCGCGGATCGTGCGCCACCTCGCAGGATCCGGGATTATTCCGCAGACCCTTAGGGCAATAGAAAGCGCTCACGCGTCCCAGCGCCGGCACGTCGCGCAAGACGTGGCCGCGCGCGGCCAGTCCCTTGCGCACCGTTTCATCGACCCGCGGCTCGAGCAGCACCACATCGGGCGCCCCGCCGTGATGGAGGCGCGGCAAGGCCAGGGCGGCGTCCAGTTGGGCCTCCGCTTCCACGGTCTCCAGCATGACCTGAACCAGCGCGGTCGCCGCCATGGCGCCCTCGCCCGCGGTGCCGGCGAAGCGGATGTCCCCAGTGTTGGTGTTGCCGACCACCACGGCGACCAGCGATGTGGAGCCGTCGTTCTGCGATCGCGGCGGCGCGGCCAGGAGAATCCCCGTGCTCTCGGCGATGCGCCCAGAGCCGAACAGCCGGTTCATGGTGAAGCTGCAGGCCACCGCGTTGCTCCACTGATCACCCACCACGAAGCCGGCGGAATAGGCCCGGCTGGAGATTTCCTCGGGCGCGGGCGACAAGCTGGCGGCCGGCGTGTGGCGTTCCGGGCCATAGTCCGCCAGAAGCCGCTCCAGGCGGTCCTCATCGACCAGCGCGGGCAGCGGCTCGCGGCTGGAGCCATCGCGCTGCATCCAGCCGCCGCGGTCCGCGTGGGCGCGCAGCGAGGCCTCGGCGAAGAGATGCGGCCAATCGCCACCGTTGCCCTCGTAGCTCTCTATATCGGTCAGCATGCGCCAGAGCTGGGCGGCGACCACGCCGCCGGTGGCGCGCGGCGGCGCGAAGTAGGCGACGTAATCGCCGGCCGGGACCTGCACGGCTTCGGCCACGCGCGGCAGGTTCTTGCGCACGTCCTCGGCGGTGAGCGGCATGCCGACGGCCGAGGAGGCCTCGGCCATGCGGCGGGCAAAGGGTCCGCTGTACAGGTAGGCCGCGCCCTGCTGGCGGATGCCCGACAGGACGCCCGAGAGCTCGATCTGATAGATCTTGTCGCCGACCCGGGCCAGGCGCCCGCTGCGCGCGGCAAAGAGCCGGCTCAACTCCGGCTTGGCGGCAATGACCGGGGCGGCGGCGGCCAGGTCCTTGGCGAATGAGCGGCTCACCGCGTGACCGAAGCGGGCCAGGGTCTCGGCCGGCGAGATCAGGCGCTGCCAGCGCAGGGCGCCGTGGCGCGCGTGCAGCGCCGCCATGGCGCGCATGCCCGAGGGCACCATGCCGCCCGAGGGGGCTGCCCGGGGCAGGAAATCGATGGCCTCGCCCCGTTTCTTGTCACCATCGAAGAGCACGCAGACCCCGCCACCGCCCAGGCTGACGCGCGAGGGCAGGGTCACCGACATGGCGAAATACATGGCGACAGCCGCGTCGACCGCCGTGCCCCCGTTGCCCAGGACATCGCGGCCGATCACCACGGCGCGCGGCTCGTCACCGGCGACCAGACCGGCGAAACCCTCGACCGGACCGAACTGACCCGGCTCCCGCCCACCGCAGGCAACCAGCAACAGGCCGCAGAATCCAAGGGCCGGCACCACCCGGCCGGCCGGCCCTAAGGCCTTGGCAACGCGTTGAAACAGGGTGTTAGGATGGTTACCTGTAGATTGGCAGAAAGAGACAGTGGCGTTGCGCAAACGAATAACTCCTCTGGCAGTAGTGTTAGTGCTGGTCCTCGCCGTGGCGGTCCCGGCGCAGGCCGAGAAAAAACGCGTCCAATTCATTCGCGACGCGGAAATCGAAAATATCATCCGAACCTACGCGACGCCACTGTTCCAGGCCGCCGGCCTGAGCCCCAAGGCGATTGACGTTTACCTGATCCGCGATCCCCAACTCAACGCCTTCGTGACGCCCGGGTTAAATATGTTCATTCATACCGGCCTGCTCATGCGCGCCGAGAACCCCTCGCAGGTGATCGGCGTGATCGCCCACGAGACCGGCCATCTGGCGGCCGGGCACACCGCCACCCGCAAGGAAGAACTGCGCCGGGCCGAGAACAGCGTGATCGCCTCCTACATCATCGGCCTGGGCGCTGCCATCGCCACGGGACGGCCGGAGCTGGCCGGCGTGGCCATCGCGGGCGGCCAGGACATCGCGCTCAAGGGCCTGCTCAGCTATACGCGCAGCCAGGAGTCGGCGGCGGACCAGGCCGCGGTGCGGCTGCTCAACGGCACGGAGCAGACGCCGCGCGGGATGCTCGAGTTCATGCGCATCCTGGGTGGGCAGGAGGCGCTGCTGAGCAACAATCAGGACCCCTATCTGCGCACCCACCCGCTGGCCCGGGACCGTATCGATTTCCTGGAGCGGCAGGTCCGGTTATCACCCTACAGGAACAAGCCGGCCCGCCCCGAATTCATCGCCCTGCATGCCCGCATGCTCGCCAAGCTGATCGGCTACCTCCAGCCACTGGACCAGGTGCTCAGATCCTATCCGGAAAGCGATCAGAGCCTGGCCGGGCGTTACGCCCGGGCGATCGCCAACTATTACAAGGCCGACATCAGTCTTGCGTTCAAGCTCACCGACGGGCTGATCGCCGAACGGCCGGAGGACCCCTACTTCCACGAGTTCAAGGGGCAGATGCTGTTCGAGAGTGGCCGCATCGCCGAGGCCCTGCCCGAATACGAGACGGCGGTGCGTCTGCTGCCCGACTCGCCGCAGCTCCGTCTGGCCCTGGCCCAAGCCCAGATCGAGATGAACGACCCGGCGCTCGACAAGGCGGCGCTCAAGAATTTGGACGAAACCCTGCGGCACGAGCCGCGCAACGCCTTCGCCTGGCGGCTCGCGGCGGTCGCCCACGGCCGCGGGGGCGATGTGGGCATGACGGCCCTGGCGCTGGCCGAGCGGGCGCTGGCCCGCCGCAAGGGCGCGGAGGCGCGCGAGCAGGCGGTGCGCGCCCAGAAGATCCTTGCCGAGGGCTCCCCGGCCTGGCTGCGCGCCATGGACGTGGAGAAACAGGCCATCCGCATGGCCAAAAAGCGCTGATGGACGCATGATTTGCTCCAGGGGCCCCGAGCCGATAAGACTTCCACCCTATACGGGGTCTTAACCGGCGGGTTGTAGCGTTGCCGGCTCGCCGAGGGCCCTGATTCCCTGACCCGGGCGTCCTTGGCTCCCGAGAGGCCGAACAAGGAGGCAAACCAATGACGACGAGGCCAATCGGAATGACGCTCTGCCTGCGCCACCTGGCCGCGGGCCTCCTGCTCGCCCTTTCCCTGGCCTTGAGCGCCCCGGCAGCCGCACAGGATCAGAGCACACCGGCCGCCGGAGCTGCGCAGAGCCTGCCGGGCAGCTTCAGCCCCGAGCAGGTGGAGGGCATCGAACGACTCATCCAGCAGTACCTCATGAACAATCCCCAGGTCCTGGTTGAATCCCTGAACCGCTTCCAGCAGCGGCAGCGGGTCGCCGACCAGCAGCGCAAGCAGCAGGCGGTGAGAGTGCACCGCAAGGCCCTGTACGAGGACCCGGACACGCCGGTGTTTGGCAACCTCGAGGGCGACGTGGCCATCGTCGAGTTCTTCGATTACCGCTGCCCCTACTGCCGCAAGGTGGCGCCTACCATCAAGAAAGTGATGGAGGAGGACGGCAAGATCCGCTTGGTCATGAAGGAGTTTCCCATCCTCGGACCGAAGTCGGTGCAGGCCGCGCGCGCCGCGCTGGCCGCCGCAAAGCAGGGCAAATACGAGGAATTCCACTGGGCCCTCATGATGAAGCCGGGCGACATGAGCGCCCCGCACATCCGGCAGACCGCGCGCGATGTGGGCCTGGACGTGAAGCGGCTGGAAGACGATATGAAATCACCCGACATCGAGCGGATGATCCAGATCAACCGGCAGCTGGCCACGGCGCTCAGCATCCAGGGCACGCCCGCCTTCGTGATCGGGAACGCGCTGGTTCCGGGCGCCATCGACCTGCCCACCCTCAAGCGCCTGGTGGCCGAGGCCCGGGCCAACGCAAGCTGAGGTTGGGCGCAATCTGAATCGAAATTGTTATTGGTCCTCAGACGCTTAATCGAAGAGTTGATCTGCGCGGCCATCCCCGCATTGGACAGGCCGCGCGCGCTGTGATAACGCTTGTCGCGATTGACACGGGGGAGTCGGGGGTGGCCAAAGCGCCAACAGTCCTGATCCTGAACGGCCCCAATCTGAACATGCTGGGCACACGCGAGCCGGAGGTCTATGGAACCGCCACACTGGCGGACATCGAGGTCGCCTGCAGCGAGCGGGCCGGCGCACTCGGATTGGCCGTGGATTGCCGGCAGTCCAACAGCGAGGGCGAGCTGGTCGGCTGGATTCAGACGGCACGGGATACCGCCCAGGGAATCATCGTCAACCCGGGCGCCTACACCCATACCTCGGTTGCGATTCTGGATGCGCTTCTCGCCGCCGGGCTCCCGATCATCGAGGTGCATCTATCCAACATTCACAAGCGCGAGGCCTTCCGGCAGCATTCCTATGTGTCGGCCGCCGCGCAGGGGGTGATCTGCGGCTTCGGTCCGCAGGGTTACCTCATGGCGCTGGACGCGATGGCCGCCGCGCTCATAGAGAGTCAAGAGGCGTAATGGCCAAGTTCGAACCTGACGAGAAGTTGATCCGCAAGCTGGCGAAGCTGCTCGAGGAAACCGGGCTCAACGAAATCGAGTACGAATCCGAAGGCCGCCGGGTCCGGGTCTGCCGTAACGGCGGCGCGGCGCCCGAGGGCGCGCGGACGGCCGCCGCCAAACCCGAAGCGCCGCCGCCGGCTCCCGGCGACGCTGGTCCCGCGATAAACGGCGAGGACGCGATCCCGGTCGGCGCGGTGACCGCACCCATGGTGGGCACGGTCTTCATCGCCGCCGAACCGGGTGCGGCCCCGCTGGTCAAGATCGGAGACCGGGTCAAGGAGGGCCAGACGCTCCTCATCATCGAGGCCATGAAGGTGATGAACCCCCTGGCCAGCCCGCGCGCGGGCCAGATCACCGATATCCTGGTCAACGACGGCCAGCCGGTCGAATTCGGCGAGCCGCTGCTGGTAATCGAATAAGGCGTTACCCTCCGGCCCCATGTTCGAAAAGATCCTTATCGCGAACCGGGGCGAGATAGCGCTCAGAATCCACCGCGCCTGCCGCGAGATGGGCATCCAGACCGTGGCGGCGCACTCCACCGCCGATTCCGACGCCATGCACGTGCGCCTCGCCGACGAGAGCGTGTGCATCGGCCCGCCGCCCGCCAAGGACAGCTATCTGAACACCTCGGCCATCATCTCGGCCGCCACCATCACGGGCGCGGACGCGATCCACCCGGGTGTGGGGTTCCTGGCCGAGAACGCGGACTTCGCCACCATGGTCGAGGAACACGGCCTGGTCTTCATCGGCCCCAAGCCGGAGCACATCGCGCTCATGGGCGACAAGGTGGCGGCCAAGCAGGCGGCGGACTCGCTCGGCCTGCCGGTTGTGCCGGGCTCGGACGGGGCGGTCGAGAGCAACGAGGAGGCCGGCCAGGCCGCGGAGCGGATCGGCTACCCGGTGCTGATCAAGGCCTCGGCCGGCGGCGGCGGCCGGGGCATGAAGCTGGCGCGCGACCGGGACGGGCTGATCGACGCCCTGAACTTCGCGCGCAGCGAGGCCAAGGCCTCCTTCGGTTTCGACACGGTCTATCTGGAGAAGTACCTGGAGCAGCCGCGTCATATCGAGGTGCAGGTCCTGGCCGACGGCCAGGGCAACGTGGTTCACCTGGGCGAGCGCGACTGTTCCCTGCAGCGCCGCCATCAGAAGCTCCTGGAAGAGGCCCCCTCGCCCGCGCTGAACGACGAGGTGCGCGACCAGATCGGTTCCCAGGTCGCCGAGGCGGTGCGAAAGCTCGGCTACCTCAGCGCCGGGACCGTCGAATTCCTTTACGAGAACGGCGCGTTTTATTTCATCGAGATGAACACGCGCCTGCAGGTGGAGCATCCGATCTCCGAGGCGATCACCGGCGTCGACCTGGTGCGCGAGCAGATCCGCATCGCCGCCGGCGTGCCCATGGGCATCACGCAGAAGGACATTGTCTTTTCGGGCCACGCCATCGAATGCCGGATCAACGCCGAGGACCCGGTGACCTTCGCCCCCTCGCCCGGCGTGGTGACCGACTACCACGCGCCCGGCGGCCTGGGCGTGCGGGTCGATTCCGGGCTCTACGGCGGCTACCGGGTGCCGGCGCACTACGACAGCCTGATCGCCAAGCTGATCGTGCACGGGCATTCGCGCAACGAATGCCTGATGCGCCTGCGCCGGGCGCTCGAGGAGTTCGTGGTGGACGGCGTGGAGACCACCATACCGCTGCATCAAAAATTGATCGCGGCCAATGACTTTATCAACGGCGATTATGATATTCATTGGCTGGAGCGTTTCGTCGGCAACGAGAGCGTGGAGACCGAATAAGATGCCCTGGTGCCGGGATAAGAAGCCATGCACCTGACCCCGGACCTCTTGCTCAGGGCCTACGCCATCGGCATCTTCCCCATGGCCGAGGGCCGGGCGCACAAGGAGCTGCACTGGATCGATCCGGAGCTCAGGGGCATCCTGCCGCTCGACAACTTCCGCATGCCGCGCAAGCTCAAAAGCCGGGTCCGGCGCGGGGACTTTCAGGTCACCTGCGATTCCGAATTCGCCCAGGTGATCCGGGCCTGCGCCGAGCCGGCGGCCAACCGGCCCGACACCTGGATCAACCCGGCCATCGAGAAGCTCTACACCGAGCTGCACGAGAGCGGCTTCGCCCATTCCCTGGAATGCCGCCGGGACGGCGAGCTGGTGGGCGGCCTCTACGGCGTATCGCTGGGCGCGGCATTTTTCGGCGAGTCCATGTTCAGCCGCGAGGCCGACGCCAGCAAGGTGGCGCTGGCGCACCTGGTGGCGCGCCTGCGCAAGGGCGGCTTCCGCCTGCTGGACACCCAGTTCGCCACCCCGCACCTGAGCCGCTTCGGGGTGGTGGAGATCGGGCGGGAGGAGTACCGCTCCCACCTGGCCAAAGCGATCACCACCCAGGCCCGCTTCCCGACCGAGCTGACGGCCGAGGAGTTGAAAGCGTTTCTCGGGACGGTGGGGTAGGAATTCCCCGGGCTGGCACCCCCGGCCCCCGCCCGCGCCACCCGGCAAATCAGGAATCGAAGATCGCGTCGATGCTGCTCTGGTCCACGGTGCGCGTATCGCCGTGGATGATGGCGCTGGCCAGGTCGATGAGGCGCTGCAGGTTGCGCGAGATGATGCTGACGCTCTCCCGGATGCGCCCCTCCTCCCTGGTCTCCAGCACCGCCTCGATCTCGCTCAGCCCCTCCGCGACCAGGCGGTCGAGCTGCTGGATCGTGGCGTCGAAGGGCACCCGGTACTGCTCGGGCGCGTGCTCGTAGGCGAAGATCGCCAGGTCCTTGTCGGCGAAGGCGCTGTCCTGGAAGTGCTCCTCGTAGCTCTTGGGCGTCCAGGCCCTGGCGTCCTCCATGCACTCGGGCATGTCGGGCACTAGGTCCAGCATCATGATGATCTCGTTGAAATGGTTGAGGTAGTCGGTGGCGAGCAGGGTCTCTTCGTTGATGTTCTTGCCGCGCACCAGAAGGGCGAGCGTGCGCAGATGGGTCGGGCCGCCGCCCATCCCAGCATTCTGCATCGCCCTGCGGTCGTCGTCCTGCGGCAAGATCTTCGCCCCGGCGCCCCTGGGCGCCATCATGGGCGGGTTACGGTTAATTCCGTCCCGCCGGAAAGAACCTTATCGGCTAGGGGTTTGTAATTTCTTTAAGCTTGAAGGGAAGGGAAATTGGGAACTTTGTCTTGATTCGGCCCGCCCTGGCCCCCGGGCAAGGTTTCTGCGACCTCAGAGGTCCCGGAGGCGGTCCCTGAGACGCCGGGCGAAGCCTTTCGGGTCCCGGCGCGGATCGGCCTCGGCGGCGATGTCGCGCAGCTCGTCCCGCGCCGACTCCAGCTTGGGCTTGGTCTCGCGCCAGGCGGCCTGGACGCGGGGCTTGACCTCGCGCTCCACCACCTGGGCGGCCTTGGCCCGGATCCGGGGGTCGGCGGCGACCTTGGTCACGGCCTGAAAGAACAGACGGCGCAGAATGGTCATGGTCACTCCTGGCCGGATTGTGGCACGGCAGGCTCCGGGCGCAAGGGCCGCGGCGGCCCGGTTCACTCGGCCTGGCCGGCTTCGGGCATTTCCGGGGGCGTTTCCGGGGGTGTCTCCTGGGCGGCCGCCGGCGCGTCGGCCTGGCTCGCCAGGGGCTCCCTGCTGCAATCGATGACCCAGACGTCGTAGACCGGATGCTCCATGGCCGAGACCGCGGGCGAGGAGGCGAACATCCAGCCGGTGAAGACCTGGATCGCGGGGGAATCGGGGCGCACGTCGACGATCTCGAGGAAGGCCGTGCTTTCCGGTGTTTCCGTGGGCGGCTTCTTGTGGCAGGCGCGGGCCGTGATCCGGAGCGTGCCGAAGCGGGCGATTCCGCCCAGGGGCGCCTTGATGGTGGAGACCCGCGCGGTGGTCTTGTCCAGGCCTTGCAGGACCGCGGCGGTCACCGGGCCCTGCTGCGCCTGAGCGGGGGCCGCTCCGAGAACCAGCGCAGCCAGCGCGAGGCCGCCGAGCCGCTGGCAACACCGTGTTTCAAATCTCATGTGGGACGCGCCGCTCATCGTTTCCCTCTCGCGCCACCATAAGGCGCGCAATGCGAGAAAAGGGTTAAGCCCTGGTATCAGCACGCGCAAGCAAGCGCCCTCCTAAGCGAAAACTTTAGCCGGGTTTGCGCGCGGTAAAGCGCAGGCGCACGTAGTCCGCGGTCCAGCGCCCCTCATCGTCGCACAGACGGGGCCGCAGCGCCTCGGTCACCTCGGCGACATAGGCGGGGCGCTCGGCCTCGGGCAGACGCGCGGTGAAGGACTCGGCGAAGGTCGCCAGCCAGTCCTCCATCTCGCCGGGCAGCGGCGTGGGCCGCTCGATCAGCTCGATGGAATCGACCAGGAATCCGCGCGCCTCCAGTTTGGCCCGGTAGGCCGCCGGCGCGGGAAAGTACCAGGGCACCGCCGCGCGCCCGTCCAGGCCGCGCCGGTCCAGCGCGGCGGCCAGGGCCCCCGATATCTGCACCACGTTGCCCTGGCCGCCCATCTCGCCGACGAGCCGGCCGCCGGGCTTGAGCGCGCGCCAGATGCCGTCGATCGCCGCGCCCGGATCGAGCACCCAGTGCAGCACCGCGTTGCTGAAGACCGCGTCGAACTCCGCGTCGAAGCCGAGCGCCGTGGCATTGGCGACCCGCGCGTCCAGCCCCCGCGCGCGCGCCGCCGCCACCTGCTCCGGGCTCGAATCCACGGCCACGACCGCTGCGCCACTGGCCGCGATCTTTTCCGCCAGTTCCCCGTCGCCACAGCCAAGGTCGAGGATTCGCTCGCCCGCCGTGGGCGCGAGCAGGCCGAGCAGCGGCAGGCCCAGGTCGGCCACGAAGCGCGCCGTGCGCGCGTAGCGTTCCGGGTCCCAGCGCTGGGCCGGGGGATCCTGGGATTCGGACATGGCTGAACCGGACGGGGGCCGGGACTTATTCCTTCTTTTCCGAGCCGGCTACCTCGGCAGCGCTGAAGATGAAGCGGCCGAGCAGGTCGACCACGTTGATCGAGCCTTGGGTGAAGTTGATCTGGCCGTCGGGGGGGATCATCTCCTCGTCGCCGCCGGGTTCCAGCGCGACGAAACTGCTGCCCAGAAGGCCGTCCGCCAGGATACGTGCCGAGGTGTCGCGCGGCAGCTTGACCGATTCGGCGATGTTCAGCGTCACGACCGCGAAATAGGTCTCCGGGTCCAGACGCTGTCCGGCCACCGTGCCGATCTTGACGCCCGCCATGCGCACCTCGGTGCCCGGCGCCAGGCCCGAGACGTCGTCGAACTCCGCCGTGACCTGGTAGCCGGAGGTGCCGCCCCCCCCTCTGCTCTGAAAGACGGTGACGACGAAGATCAGGGCGACGAGCAGGACCACGCCGCCCATGACGGTCTCGATGATGTTCCTACGCATGTGAATCTCCCTTGTCAGTCGCCCCCCTGTAGCGCCATGCAGGCGCCCCGCGGGACCGCTCAGTCGGGCTTCCAGGGCTCGTAGTCGCCGGTACCCCGGGCGCGGCGTCCGCCGGCCAGCGTGTGCCCGGGCGGCCGGTAGGCCCGATCGGTGCCGCTGAGGTTCGGCTGGTGCTCCTTCTGCCAGGGCTTCTTCGGCAGGCCGCCTTCGGGCGGCGTCTCGTCGCTGGTATGGTGCAGCCAGGCGTGCCAATCGGGCGGCACGCGGCTGGCCTCGATCTCGCCGTCGTAGATTACCCAGCGCCGTTCCTTGCGCAGGGATTCGGGGTGTACCCGGCCGCCGCCCTTCTCCCGGTAGTAGCGGTTGCCGAATTGATCGCGGCCCACCACCTCGCCCCTGAGCCAGGTGTAAAGCCGCGTACCCATGCTGGCGCCCGCCATCCGAATCCTCGTGACTGCTGCTAAAGCGCGGGGAATATTGCACCTCGCCGCCGCCCAGTCCATATAGAAGCGGCCATGCCGGATTTCTGGCGCGACTCGGGCTATCACCTCCTGGACCGCGGGCCCGAGGGACATCTCTCGGTCACCGACGACTTCTTGCGCGCCTACTTCCTGCGCCCGGAGGTGCGTCCCGTCGAGGAGTCCTGCGCCGCCGAGCGCGCCCTGCACGAAGCGCTCATGGCCAACCCGCGCGAGGCGGTCTCGGATACGCGCCTGGCCAAGCTGGCCGACCCGGACGCACAAGACAACTACCGGGTCGTGCTCGGCTTCCGCGACCGGCTGGTGCGGGCGGGCACGCTGGAGGAGTGTTATCTGGGCGCCTTCCTGCCCGGGGAGGGCGGCGCGCCGGCCCAGGTGAGCCTGCCGCCCCTGTTCATCGACCAGATGGCCCACGTCATCCTGCGCTCCATCCTGGAGGGTTGCGAGGACGGCCTGCGCGCCCGCGCCGCCGAGCTCTTCTTCCGCGAGCAGAATGTCACGATCATGGAGGGCCATCCCTTGGCCGCGGACGCGGAGACGGTGGAGATGTACGCCACCACCGGAAGCTTCGGCTCGCTGGGCAAACTGATCGTCGAGGCGCAGACGCCGCTCAAGTCCGTCGAGTTGGACGTGCTAAGCGAGGAAAACGCGGCGCTCTACTGGGAGCGGGACGCGCGCTACGACACGGTGCTGGGCCTCGGCTTCGCCGGTCCCGGCCTGGACGCCTTCACCCGGGTGCTCGAGGCCTGGGTCGCCCACTTCCTCGACGTTCAGGTGCGCGTCCAGCCGGTGCAGAAGATCAGCGACGAGAAATGGGTCTGGCACGTGGGGCTGGACGCGGAGGGCACGGGCCTGCTCAACGACCTCTACAACGGCGTGGACGTGGAGGAGGAACGGCTCGCGCGCCTGCTCGCCCTGTTCCGCCTGGAGTTCACGGACCCCAGCGTCATGCAGGCCGAGATCGCCGGGCGGCCGGTCTACCTGGCCATGGCCATGACGCCGGACAACGTTTTGCGCCTGAAGCCACAGAACCTGCTGGTCAACCTGCCGCTGGCCCGCCGGGTGTGAGATACCGGCGGTCCTGGGCCGGGGGCCTTTGACGTGCAAGCGCTGTGCTTGCGCGCGCCGCCGCCCCTCGACTACCGTAGCGCCGGACCGGCCGGGACGCGGACGTCCCGGCCCTTCTCTGTTCTTTCGGCCGGCACCCGGCCGGTGGCGGAAGAGACGGTATGACCCCTCCCGATGCGCAGATCGGCGCCGCGACGCCGACGAGCCCGGCCAAGCTGGGCCTGGTCTTCGCGCTCGCAGCCGCGACGCTTTACGGCATCACCATCGTCTTCGCGCGCATCGCCTTCAACGGGGGCGCGAACCCGGGGGCGGTGATGGAACTGCGCTTCCTGGCGGTTGCGGTCACCATGGCGGTGGTGATGCGCTGGAGGGGCCGTTCCTTTGCCGTGCCCCGGCAAGTGCGCCTGCGGCTCGGCCTGGTCTGCCTCGGGGTCTTCGCCGTGGCCACGGGCTACATCTATTCGATCCTCTTCATCCCGGTCTCGCTCGCCGCGCTGATCTTCTACACCTTCCCCCTGATCGTGGCCGCGGTGGTCCCGGCGCTGGAGCGATCCTGGCCCCGGCCGGCGCTGCTCGCCGCCTTTCCCGTGGCCTTCGCCGGCCTGGCGCTGGCGCTGGGCGCCTCCTTTTCGGGCCTCGATTGGCGCGGTGTGGCCTTCGCCGGCCTCGCCTCGGTCGGCGGGGCCTATATCTTCATCGTCGCGCCCAAGGCCGTGGCCCAATATGACGTCTTCGGCGTGACGTTTTATGTCGGCTTCAGCAACGTCATTCTGATGGGCCTGATGATCCTCGTTTACGAGGGCGTCACCCTGCCGGTCACGGGGCTCGGCTGGACCGGCCTCATCGGAGTCGCGGTTTTCTACACCATCGCCAACCTGTCCATGTTCGCCGCCCTCAAGGCGGCCGGCGCCACGACCAGCGCGCTGGTCTTCAACCTGGAGCCCCTGGTCGCCATCCTGGGCGCGGTGCTGCTCCTGGGCGAGCGCCTCAGCCCGGCCCAGATGGGCGGAGTCGCCCTGGTCATCGGCGCGCTCATGCTCGCGACTCTGGGCCGCGGAAGGGCGGCGGCCTCCGCCGCCGCGGCAAACGACTCGGAGACGCCGGGCCCGCCGGGGCCCTGAGGCCCGGCCGGGCGCCCCCGGCCATCCCCGGAATCCCGAGGATTCCCGCGGAGCGGCCACAAGGTGTTGGGTGTTTAACCAAAAATTAACTACATCTGGGCTTTACCGGATGACAGACGCAAGATGTTGTGGTTATACTCCTTCCTTCCACTAGATCTGCTCGATCGAGGCTGGGGGAAACGGCTCATCGGGCAGCGCCTGGGGCGCGGACGGGGGTCACCACTTCATCCTCTGAAGGGTTACGCGCCGCTTCCGGGTGGGGCGCAGGCAATAACGCTGACAGGGACCGGGGACGAAAA
>JAZGBC010000197.1:0-5382 GCA_036444495.1 Kiloniellales bacterium | reverse complement strand
GGCAGGATGCCGATCCAGAGCACTTGCAGGCGCGAAGCGCCGGTCGCCTCGATGGCCTCGACCGTGCCCTCGTCGATCTCCTCGATGGCTTCGGCGGTAAGCTTGCCCATGAAACCGATGGAGCGCGCCGCGATGGCCCAGATCCCGGCCACCGGCCCGGGCCCGAAGATGGCCACGAAGAAGAGCGCCCAGACTACCGTGTTGACCGAACGCGAGGCGACCAGGATGAAGCGGCCGATGAACCAGGCGGCATGGTTCGGCGTGGTGTTGCGCGCCGCCAGGATGGCGACCGGAAAGGCGATCAGCACGGTCGCCGCCGTGCCCAGCGTGGCGATGTGTATCGTCTCGATCAGCTTATCGATCACCTCCCCGAATGTGCTCCAGTCGGGCGGGACCATGCGGACCAGGAGATCGGCCGCCTGGATGTGGGCGTCGAGCAGGTAGACCCAGGTGATGTCGAGCGTGCCGAAGGAGAACACCGCGACCGCCACGATGCCCAGGTACCAGGCATAGCGCACCAGCGTTTGGCGCGGGCCGAAGCGGCGCCAGACTTCCGGGTAGCGGCGGGCGTGCTCCTCGAGGGTCATCGGAGCCGCTTTCGGATCGTGTTGGAGAAGATCTCGCCCAGGAACACCAGGCTGATGATGACGAGCAGGATCGCCAGGCTGAAGTCGTAGTCGTAGCGCGAGAAGGTGGCGGCCAACACCTGGCCGATGCCGCCCGCGCCGACGATGCCGACCACGGTGGAATGCCTGAGATTCGCGTCCAGCCGGTAGATCGAGACGCCCAGATAGCGCGGCAGGATCTGCGGCGTGATGGCGTAGATCAGAAGCTTGGGAAAGCTCGCGCCCGTGGCGCGCACGGCCTCGACCTGCCCGGCGTGCATGTTCTCCACGTCCTCGGCCAGCATCTTGGAGATGAAGCTGGTGCTGGCCACCGTCAGCGTCAGCACGCCCGCGAGCGCCCCGAAGCCGACGATCTTGACGAAAAAGATCGCCCAGACGATTTCGTGGAAGGTGCGCGACAGCACGATGATGAAGCGCGCGACCAGATAGAGCGGTGTGGGCGCCAGGTTGCGCGCGGCCGCGAGCCCGATCGGCACCGCCAGGATCATGCCGACGAAGCTGGCCGCAAAGGCCATGAGGACGCTCTCGGTAACGCCGCGAAACAGGAGCTCCCAGCGCGAAAAATCCGGCGGGATCATGCGCGACAGCATGTTGCCGGCGCGCACGAGGCCCTGGGCGACCCGATTGGCGTCCACCTCGAGTGAGAAAAACGACCAGACCAGATAGAGGATGACCCCCGCGAGCAGGCCATAGCGCAAATAGGGGCTTTCAAAGAAAGGCGGCCGGCGCCACACGGCCGGGTACTTGCCGGTCGTCTCGCTCATCCGGCGGCCAGCCCGCGCTCTAACTTATCGGAAGATTCCGCCGGATCGCCGGAATCGTCCCCGCCGTCGTCCTCGGCGTCCCGGATCGTCGTGCTCCAGTCTTCCTCGCCGTAGATCTCGGTCAGCACGGCATGGGTAAGCTGCTCCGGTCCGCCCTCGAAAACGACCAGCCCCTCGCGCAGGCCCACGATGCGATCGGCGAAAGTCTGCGCCAGCACCACGTCGTGGATGTTAACCAGCGCCGGCGTGCCGCGCTCGTGCGCCAGCTCGACGATGAGGCGCATGATCTGGCGCGACGTCTTGGGATCGAGGCTGGCGGTCGGCTCGTCGACCAGCAGCAACTCGGGCCGCTGCATGAGCGCCCGCGCGATGCCCACGCGCTGCCGTTGGCCGCCCGAGAGCGCATCGGCGCGCGCGTCCTGCCGGCCGGACAGCCCGACCCGGTCGATAAGCTCGAAAGCCGCGGCCACATCATCGGGTGGGAACCGCCGGCGGTAGGCGCGCAAAAAGCTGACGTAGCCGAGCCGGCCGGAGAGCACGTTCTCCATGACCGTCAGGCGCTCGACCAGATTGTACTCCTGAAAGATCATGCCGATGCGGCGGCGGCCCTTACGCAGCGCCCGGCGGCCGAGCGCGGTGATGTCGGTGCCGTTGAGCACCACCCTGCCGGAGGTGGGCTCCACCAGCCGGTTGACGCAGCGGATGAGCGTGCTCTTGCCCGCGCCCGAGGAGCCAATCACGGCGACGACCTTTGGGCCGTCCACCGCGATGCTGACCCCGCACAGGGCCTTCAGGCCGTTGGGGTAGGTCTTAACGAGATCGGAGATTTCCAGCATCGGATGCCACCATGCGGAACCGCCGCCCCGGAAGGCGGCGGCCCGCAACAGTCATGCTCGGTTCTACTTCTTCTTCTTCTTTTTCTTCTTCAGCTTGAGGGCATCGAGGGCGGCCTTCGTATAGATGACACCGTTCTCCTTCTGGATCAGCCGGATCGGGCGCCAGTCCTTCTTGAAGGTGATGCTAACGAAGCCATCCCTGGGCTTGAACTCCTCGTACAGGGCCGTGCCCTTCCAGTCGAACGAAAGGAAAGCGTCGACCACCTTTTTCTGAAGATCCGGGTGCAGGTTGTGAGCAAGCCCATAGGAGGTCGTCGGGAACGTCTCGGATTCCCAGATGATGCGCAGGTCGTCCATGTTCACGACACCCTTGGCGGCCATGCGATCGAGCACGCTCGAGGCGATCGGGGCGGCGTCGTAGTCCTTGTTGGCGACGCCCATGATCGAGTTGTCGTGCTTGCCCGAGTAGATGACCTCGTAGTCCTTATCCGGCACCACGCCCATTTCCTTGAAATAGGCCCTTGGCGCCTGGTTGCCGGAATTCGAGGTCGGGGTCACGTGGGCAATCTTGCGCCCCTTCATATCCTTGATTTCCTTGATGTCGGAATCCTTGTGGGTGATCACCTGGAGCGTGTACCCGAAGATCTCGCCGCCCTTGCCCATGATGGCAAAGGGGACGTAACCGGCCAGGTTCACGCCGAACACCGTCGGTCCCGTGGAGATGCCGGCCACGTGCAGGCGGCCCGAGCGCATGGCCTCGACCTGGGCGGCATAGGATTCCGCGCCGTACCACTTGACCTTCTTGCCGGTCTTCTGGGCCAGATAGTCCATGAACTCGGTGAAGACGTTCTCATAGACCGAGGGGTCCTCGACCGGCGTATAGGAGAAAATCAACGTATCGGGATCGAGCAGTTTGCTCGCATCGGTCGGCGTATCGGCGACCAGATCCCCGTTCCTGTCGCAGAACCCGACATCCAGGTTCCCGCGCGGGCATTCAGCGGCGCCCGCCGGGCCCGCGACGAGGGCCAGCCCCGCGAAAAGGGCCGCGGCAAACCCGCCGGTCCACAACATCTTTAATGGCTTCATTTGTATCTACTCCCTGTTTGGGCGGGGTATTCGGTCCCCGCTTTTCCCTGTGCCGCCAGCGGGTAAAACATCGCTGTGGGCACGTCGTAACAAGACTATAACAACTGTCGCATTTAACGCCGAACCGCTGGGTTTTACCAGCCCTGTCGCAGCTTATGGGGCCGGTATCCTGCTCACGGATTATTGACTGCCCTCAAAGGCCAAACTCCGCCATGATAGGTTGATCTACTAATCCCCATAAAAACCAAAGGGTTGTACTCAGAGGAGGACGTTATGAAGCGCATCGCACTTGCCGCCTTTCTGACCGCGGTCCTGTCCGGACCGGCCTTGGCCGGGAGCTGTCCGCTCTTAATGAAGGATATCGATGCGGCGCTCGCCAAGGGCACCAGCCTGTCCGCCGCGCAACTAGCCGAGGTCACGGCGCTGCGCGCCAAGGGCGAGGCCGAGCACAACAAGGGGGGCAGCCACGCCTCCGCGGTCGCCACGCTGAAAAAGGCCAAGGGAATCCTCGGCATCTAATACCAAGGAGCGGATTCCGCCGCCGGCGCGGGCCTTTCCGGACCTCCGCGCCGTTGATTTCTTGCGCGGCCGCCCGGCCGATAGCTGGCGTGCGGCGTTTTTATGCTAGACTGTTCAGACAATAATAAGATCGGCGCACACCAGGGGAGGCGGTCCAGTGCAGGCCGAGGCGGAACGGAATCTGGCGGGTATCTCGCTGTTCGAGGGCTTGGACGAGACGGCGCGGCGGCGCCTGGAGGGCCGCTGCCACTGGCGCCGCTGTGGGCCGGGCGAGATGGTGTTGGAGCGCGGCAGCGAGAGCCAGGAGGTGCTCTTCATCGTCCAGGGGACGGTCAACATCGTCAATTTCTCCGTCTCGGGCCGGGAGGTCGCCTATGCCACCCTCGGCGCCGGCGAAAGCTTCGGCGAGCTTGCCGCGATCGACGGCCAGCCCCGCTCGGCCAGCGTGGTGGCGAAGGAAAATACCCTGCTCGCCAGCCTGCCGTCGACCGAGTTCCTGAACCTTCTCCAGGAGCAGGTCGGAGTCACATTCAAGGTGCTGCAGAACCTTACCTCCATGGTGCGATCCGGCGACATCCGCATCATGGAGTTGAGCACCGTGGCCGCCACCCAGCGCGTCTACGCGGAGATTCTGCGCATGGCCACTCCGGATACGGCGGTGCACGGCCTCTGGGTCATCCACCCCCTGCCGCCGCTGCGCGAGATCGCCAGCCGCGTGAGCACGACCCGGGAGACGGTCGCCCGCGCGCTCGGCCAGTTCTATCCCACCGGGCTGCTGCGCCGGAAGGGCCGCAGCCTCTACATCATGGACCGCGCGAAATTCGAGGAGAAGCTGGCCGCGCTGAAGGCCGACGGCGGCGGCCACCACCACGTTTAAAAGATATCCCGGCCTGGCGTCCCCGCCGCCTGCCTGTTCGTCCAGGCGACCCACCGGCTTGACTGGAAAAGCCGGCAAAGGGGTCAGAATAACCCTTTGTTTTTATTGAGAAAATTATCACAGGCCCCATAGTATCCAGCCGGAATCGCAGAATTCCGGGCTTTTTTGGCGGCGAAATCGGCCTCCAATGCCCCGTTAGAGCGCCCTGAGACCCCCAAATTCCTGAAAAGCCGGCCTTGGAAACCGCCGAAAACCAGGGGTTTCGCGGCTAGCCCCCGAAAAACGGCCCCATTTGTGACGGCCGTCACACCGGGAAGGAGCCTTCCTGTGATGGCCGTCACTTCCCGGTCGGCCAAGTCCCCTTAAATATAACTCCAGGAACACGGGAGCACCGCTCCCACGGTTTTTGGAGGATGAGAAGATGTTATGGCGCAAGTTTTCAGTCACCTCGATCGATTGCCTGGCGATCCTGGCCGGAATCCTGATCGCGACGCCCTTCGCCTTCATCCTCGCCTCGCCTTTCGTAGGTGGCTTTTGAACCCTCTCCGCCGACGCGGATTGCAATCTTCCTAACCCCTGCAATTCCGCGTTTTCCCTGGCACTTGCGTGGCCCCTAAAAAGGCCACGCTTTTTTTTGCATAGCGTTTTTTGCATAGCGTTAGAGTGTTTCCGGC
>JAZGBC010000196.1:0-4574 GCA_036444495.1 Kiloniellales bacterium | reverse complement strand
AACTAGACAAATCGGTCTGTCTACCTGCGATTTGGAGTGACGCGACATGGCCCTGAACCGCCGCGAGCGCCTGCTGGAGACCGCCATCCGCCTGTTCGACGCAAACGGCTACCACGCCACCGGCATCGACCGCATCCTGGCGGAGGCCGGCGTGGCCAAGATGACGCTCTACAAGCACTTCGGCTCCAAGGAGGCGCTCGTGCTGGCGGCACTGGAAGAGCGCGACGCGCGCACGCTCACCGGCCTGCGGGCCGCGGTGGAGGCGCGCGCCGGCAACCCACGCGACCGTCTGCTGGCCATCTTCGACTGGCTGGAGGAGTGGTTCGAAAGCCCGGACTTCAACGGCTGCCTCTTCGTCAAGGCCGCGGGCGAATACGGCCGGCGCGACGACCCGATCCATCTGGCCGCGTCGAAGCACCAGCGCGACACCCTGCGCTACCTGCGCGAACTCGCCGGCGAGGCGGGTGCGGCGCGGCCCGCGCAGCTCGCGCGCCAACTCATGCTGCTGTTCCACGGCGCCGTCGTGGTCACCCAGGTGAACGGCCCCGTGGGCGCCGGCGCGGAAGCCGCCCGCGCGGCGGAGGCCCTGATCGATCAGGCGGTCGGTACAAAGGGGGCGCTTGCAGCCGCCGGCACGGCCTAAAGCGCGACGAACTCCACAACGGCGCCGCAGGTGTAGTCCGGACCCACGCGCAGCAGACTGTCCGCGTCCCGGCTATAGCGCACCCCGGCGGCATCCAGATAACCGGCCGTCGAGTTCAGGTCCCTGACCTCCAGGCGCAGGCCGGCGAGCCAGGGCGGATCGAAGCGCGGCAGGCCGGATAGCCCGGGGAAGAGCTGGCTCAGGCCCTCGGGCTGGGTGAAGCGCAGGCGGCCGCGTCCCGTATCCACCTCGACCAGCCCCTGGTCGGCCCAGACCCGGTCCTCGCCGAAGATCGCGCCATAGGCCAGCGCCACCTCGCCCGGGTTCTCGACGACCCCGGTGACCGAGACCAGCCCGCACACCCCGTTGGCGTGATCGAGCCAGGGGCTCTGCCAGACCAGCTCCGGTGTCAGGTGCTGACAGACGAAGGCGGGCGTGCCGGGCGTGGACTTGGCCGGCAGGTGCAGCAGGCGGAAAGCGGGCTCCACATCGCCTTCGTGCAACTCGAGGATGCGCCCCAGGTCGCTGGTCTCGCCGGTCTCGACACCGCGCTCCTTGAGATCCTTGGCCGCGGCTTCGGCGTTGACGCTGGCGAAGGCGACACCCAGCAGCCCCTCGCGGGTTTCCAGGAACTTGTCCAGGTTATTGGTGAACTGGGCCGGATCGATAATGCCTAGAAGTTCGACATAGCTCTCGGGGAACATGACGCAGTAGTTCGCCGTGCCCCAGCCGATGTGCCGCCCGCGTGGGGATACCGTAAATCCCAGGAGCTGAAAAGCGCGCCGCGCGGCCTGCAGGTCCCGCACGCCAAGGAGAACATGATCGATGCCGTCGATCGCCGCGCTCATGATCCCGCCAACACCCGCGGTTAACGCAAGGCCGCGGCGATGTTGCCGCCGTCCACGGTGAGCACCGCGCCCGTGGTCTTGGACGAGAGCGCCAGATCGACGAAGGCCTTGGCGACGTCCTCGGCCCTGACCTCGCGGCGCAGCAGGTTGCCGCGCATGTAGTCCGCCTCGGTGAGGCCCCGGGCCTTGGCGCGCGAGGCGATCATCTCGCCGGTCAAGAGCCCGCTCTTGATGCGGTCGGCGTTGACCGCGTTGGAGCGGATGCCGTCGGCGCCGTAGTCCACCGCGTATTGCCGGGCCAGCGCCAGCGTCGCCGCCTTGGGCAGGCCGTAGGGCCCGAAGTTCGGGCCCGGATTGACCGCCTGCTTGGAGGCGTTGAACAGCAGCACGCCGCCGGTCTTCTGCTGGCGCATGATGGCGACGGCGGCCTGGGCGACACACTGATGGGCGAAGAAGTTGAGCTCGAAGGATTCGCGCAGGACTTCGTCCGGCACCTCGCCGATCTTGCCCTGCCAGGCGGCGCCTGCGTTGGAAACCAGGATATCCACCCCGCCGAAGGCCTCGGCCACCGAGTCGAAAGCCGCGGCGACCGAGACCCTGTCGTTCACATCGCAGGGCACCGCCAGGGCGTCCAGTTGGCGCGCCGCCTCGGTAACCTGGTCCGCGTCCAGGTCGAGCAGCGCCACCTCGGCGCCCTCGGCCTTGAAGGCGGCGGCCGTGGCGGCACCGATGGCGCCCGCGCCGCCGGTCACGGCCACGATATGGCGCGCCAGCGCCTTCTCCTTCGCCTTGCCCAGCTTGGCCTGCTCGAGCGACCAATACTCGATGTCGAAGAGGTCGGCCTCGGAGATGCTGACGAAGGAGCCGATCGCCTCGGCCCGGGTGACGACCTCGACCGTGGTTTCGGCCAGGTCGCCGGCGATCCCGGCGGCCTTGGCGCTGTTGCCCGCGGCGAAGAGCCCGAGACCCGGCACCAGGATGACGCGGGGCGCGGAATCGAGCTCTTTCTTGCTGCCGCCGGCGCGCTTGTTGTTGCGCTCGAAGTATTCCCGGTAGTCCACCTCGTAGGCGCGGATCGCTTTCTCGGCGGCCTGGGCGAAGCCGTCCGGATCGCCGGCCTTGGGCGCGGGGAGGATGACGGGTTTCGGCTTGGTGCGGATGGCGTGATCCGGGGTCACCGTGCCCGCCTGGCTGTAGCGCGCCAGCTCCGCGCCGTTCACGTAATCGCGGATCGCCTCGTCGCTTCGGAAGGTCAAGACGAAACGGTCGTAAAGGCCCTCGGCCGGATCGGCCTCGCGCGCCAGAAGGCCGCGCAGAATGGGCGCGATTTCTGCGGGTCTGGCCAGATCCTTGGGCAGATCGGCCACGGCTACGCTTTTCCTCGCGCCGCGATTCGCGCTTTCCTCGGCCAGGCTGACCAGCCCGATCATGCGCTCGTAGGCCTCGCGCGCCGTCGCGCCGAAGCTGAAGATACCGTGCTTGAGCAGCACCAGCCCCTCGCAATCGGGATTGGCGGCGAAGACCTGCGCCGCCTTCTTGGCCAGTCCGAAGCCCGGCATGATGTAGGGCACCAGCGCGGCGCGCCCGCCATAGACCTCGCGGCAGATATCCTCGCCGTCGGGCTGGTCGGTGATGGCGAGCACCGCGTTCGCATGAGTGTGGTCGATGTACTTGTGCGGCAGGAAGGCGTGCAACAGGGTCTCGACCGAGGGGTTGGGCGCGGTGGAGTCCAGCAGATTGCGCCGCTGCAGGTTGACCATGTCTTCGTCGCCCAGCTCGTCGAGCCCGGCGAGCCCGCGCAATGGTTCGAGGCGCACGGCGGGCAGGCCCGGCGGCTCGATGGAGCCCATGTCCCAGCCGCTGCCCTTGACGCAGAGTACCTCCAGCTCTTCGCCCGTGACATCGGACTGGCGCGTCTTGACCGAGGTGTTGCCGCCGCCGTGCAGCACCAGGCTGGGCACGCCGCCCAGAAGCCGCGTGGTGTAGACGCGCAGCGCCAGGTCCTCGTTCACGCCCTGCTGCTGGTAGCGCTCGACGGCGCGCCGGGCTTCCTCGTCACTCCAAAGACTCTCCATAGCGCCCCGTCCCCTAGCCTACGGCCGCGTTCTGCCGCTCGGGATAGAGCGAGAGCAGACCCGCGCGGCTGGCCTCGCAGACCCCGCGCTCGGTGATCAGGCCCGTCACCAATCGCGCCGGGGTCACGTCGAAGGCGTAGTTGGCCGCCGGGCTGTCCTCGGGAGTCACGCGCACGCTGACGATCTGGCCCTCCTCGGTCACGCCCGTCACCTGGCTGACCTCGCGCGCGTCGCGCTGTTCGATGGGAATTTCGTTCAGGCCGTCCTCTATGGACCAGTCGATGGTGGGCCCCGGCAGGCCCACGTAGAAGGGCACGCCGTTGTCGTGGGCGGCCAGGGCCTTCAGGTAGGTGCCGATCTTGTTGCAGACATCGCCCGCCGCGGTAGTGCGGTCGGTGCCGGTGATGCAGAGGTCCACCTGGCCGTGCTGCATCAGGTGCCCGCCCGTGTTGTCCGCCACCACGGTGTGGGGAACTCCGTGCTGACCCAGTTCCCAGGCGGTCAGCCCCGCGCCCTGGTTGCGCGGGCGCGTCTCGTCGACCCAGACGTGGACCGGCAGGCCGGCGTCGTGGGCCATGTAAATGGGCGCCAGCGCCGTGCCCCAGTCCACCGTGGCCAGCCAGCCGGCGTTGCAGTGGGTCAGGATGTTGACCGGGCCCTGGCGTCCGCCGCGGTCCCAGAGGCTGCGGATGACCTGCAGCCCGTGCTCGCCGATCGCCTGGTTGATGGCCACGTCCGCCTCGCAGATATCCCCGGCGCGTGCGTAGGCGGCGGCTTCCCGTTCCCCCGGCGTCAGGCCCTTGAGCCGCCCGGTCATGTCGTCCACCGCCCAGCGCAGGTTGACCGCCGTGGGCCGGGTGGCGAGCAAAACCTCGGCCGCCTGGGCCAGGTTTGCGTCCGAGGCATCGGCGCGCAGGGCCAGCGCCAGGCCGTAGGCTGCCGTGGCGCCAATCAGCGGCGCGCCGCGTACCCACATGTCGCGGATCGCCGTGGCCGCCTCCTCCAGGG
>JAZGBC010000195.1:0-3524 GCA_036444495.1 Kiloniellales bacterium | reverse complement strand
CTTTGTCAGCCGCCTTGCGGAACCACTTCGCGGCAACCGTACGGTCCTGCGGGACGCCGAAGCCTTCCAAATACATAAACGCAAGATTGACCTGTGCGACGGCGTAACCGCGCTCCGCCACCTTGCTAAACCAATGTGCCGCCTGCTTGTTGTCCTGGGGCACCCCGTGTCCCTGGCGGTACATGAGCCCCAGTGTGTGCTGGGCCAAGAGCTCGCCCTGCCTGGCTGCTTTGCCGTACCACTTCGCGGCCTGGGCCAGGTCCTTCTCGACACCCTCGCCGTTTTCGTAGAGAACCCCGAGATTGAGCTGGGCCTCGGCATAGCCCTGATCCGCGGCCTTGCGGTACCACTTCGCCGCCTCGAAGAGATCCAGCGCCACGCCCCCGCCATTCTCGTACATGACCCCCAGCATGTTCTGGGCCTCGGGATCGCCCGTGGCCGCGAGCTCCGACCAGATCTTGACGGCCGTCTTGTATTCACGGCGTCGGTACGCGCGCCGCGCGGTCTCGGTCTTGCCCGCCTGCGCGCTTTGGATGCCCTGTGCCGTTTGGGCGATCCCAACAACGCCGGCCCATCGGGCGTCGAAGGCCTCATTTGCGACCGGCACCGCTGGTTGACGCGCTTCGGTCTTCGAAGCCGCATGGGAGCCCGACACGGCGGCAACCGACAGCAGACACAGGATAGCGGCCACGCCCAAGTATCGCCTGGGCCAGGATGGCTCCGGTACGGTTATGGCCTGTGCCCGTCGCCCGCACGATCGAAAGCGAACCAAACCCTTCGCCGAATGCACCACCAGGACCTCCCCACAGCCCGTACTCGCCTCGGTAGCCCGAGGTCATTCACCCCAAGAACGACGAATCTCGAACATATAGCGAAATAGCCGAAAAGCATCCTCTTCATCTCGACAGCGCTCGGCCGTCCGCCGCCATCGGGTATCTGCGTCGCCCCCATACACGAAGCGGCACCCTTGCGCTAGCCCCCGAGTTCGCGCAGCAGCGCTTCCGCATCGGTTTGCTCCGGGAATCCCGCGTTCCCCGAAAGTATCCGCTGAAGCACCTCCCGCGCCTCCGCCTCCTCGCCGTTCTCGGCCAGCGCATGGGCGAGATGGGTTTGAATCTGCAAGCTGTCTGGCGCCATCTTGTGAGCGCGGCGGAGCATTCGCACGGCCTCGTCCGCGTTTCCTACGCGAAGCTGGGCCAAACCAAAGGTATCCACGACCCGTGCGTCGTGGGCGGCCAGTTGATAGGCACGCTCGACCTGGCCAAGGGCGGCCTCGGAATGCCCGAGCCGCAGGTTGACCCAGGCCAGATTGTTGAGCGCCACGACATTGTTGGGCGAGAGCAGGATTATCTTGGCGTAGTGAGACCGTGCGTCCTCGAGTGCGCCCGCCGAAAGGTACTTGTTTGCCAGCACCAGGCGGGCGTTCGCGTCCTCCGGGGACTCCGCCAGCCGGCGCTCCAACGTCGCCCGGCTCCCCGCCCCGTTCCCGGCTCGCTGCTGAGCATAGGCGAGCTTGAGCACCGCCGTCGTCGTGGGCTCCTCGCCCGCGGCCCGCCGCAACAGGGCGACCGCATCTGCGGCCCGTCCTTGCACGAGGGCGACCGCGCCGGAGAGGTCCAGAGCCCGGGGATCATCGGGCGCGCTCTCCAGCACTTCGTCCGCCAGATCCCTTGCCGCAGCGAAATTCCCTTCCTCCGCCATCAAGCGAGCCATGGCGACCCTGGCGAGAAGATGATCCGGTTCGAGCGCCAGCACGCGATCGAGCCTATTCTTGAACAGCGCTGCGTCACCTTGGTCCCGATAGGCCAACGCGAGCAGATAGTGCGCCGGCGCCGACTCGGGCTGCAGATCGACGAGAGAGCGAAAGGTGAGCTTCGCCTCCTGGGTCTGACCGCCGCGCAGCTGTGCCTGCCCGACCAGTCCGAGTAGAACCAAGTGCTCCGGATGATCCCGCAGGGCGACCTTCGCCACCTCCAGCGCCTTTGCCGGACGAGCCTCCCTAAGATGCAGCTGCCCCAGGAGCGCCCGGGAAATGACCGCATAGGGGTCCGCTGCAATCGCCTTTTCGAGCAGGGATGCGGCATCCTGCACGTTTCCCGCCTGGCTTTCGAGATTGGCCAGGCGCGCCAGGGTCCGCACGTCCCTGGGAGTCTCCTCCAACGCGGACCGCAATCGGGCTCGCTCCTCGTCGTGCTTTGCCGTGGGCGGTTGGTGATGCGCGAGTATGGCGTCGGTGAATTCGGCAGGTAGCCCAGCGAAGTACGCACGCGCGGCCTCGAGATCGCCGTGTTCTCTGGCTTTGGGATCGGCGGTGGTCACGAGTTGCCGAGGGTCCACGCTGTCATCCAGAAGCGCCGTCAACGCAGGCCCATCGGCCCTAGCCCGTTGGCGCCGCGCCCGAGTTGCCGCATGCAGGCGGCGCGCCAAGTTGTGCGAGGGATCATCGGCAAGAACGCTTGAAAGATAACGGTCGGCTTGCTCGAGCTGGCCGAGGACATAGCTCGCTACCCCCGCGATCAACAGACTTGGCGCGTGATTGGGGTTGGTGAGCAGGACCTGCTCGCTGTGGAGCCTCGCGGCGGCATAGTCTCCCGCTTCGACGGCGAGGGACGCGCGCAGGTAACTGGCATCCGGGTGCGCTTTGGCCCGTGCGAGCACGGTGTCGAGATGCGTGATCGCCTGATCGAACTTGCCCAGATAGATCTGGATCCTTGCGAGCGCGAGGCGAACCGCGATGCTGTTGGGCTTGGCCTTCAGGACCGTTTGATAGTGGCTTTGGGCCGATGCGTAGTCTCCGCGACCGAAGTCGTGATCGCCTTTTAGGGCAAGGACGTTCAGGTCGCCAGGTGCCACTTCGAAGGCGCGTGCAACCGCGCTTTCGACGTCCAGGCGGTCACCCATCTGCATCGCGACTCGCGCCAGCCCCACCAAGGCCACGGGCCTGCCTGGATCGTGCTCCAGAGCCGCCTCGAAATCGCGTTTGGCTCCCTCGAGGTCGCCGAGGGCCCGGCGCGCCCTGCCATGGGCGATCGCCACGGTGGCCTTGGAAGCTGCCGAGGCCGCGTCATCGACCCGCAACTGCTCCAGGACCTTCTCGAATTGCCGTTGGGTCAGCCAGAGCTTGGCGAGCGGCTCGGCCAATTTCTCCGGGGGCGTGCCGTACTCCCGCGCGCGCAGAAGCTCCTTTTTCGCCCCCGCCATGTCCCGAATATCAAGGTAGTTTTGCCCCAGCAGATATCGAGCATGGGCGTTTCGCGGCTGCTTCTGGAGCGCGTTCTTCAGTTCGATGATGCTTGCGGATATATCGCCCTTTTCGCGATAGCCCTCGGCGCGCCGAATGAACTCGTCCGCGCTCGGATCCTCGCAGGCGCTCAAAGCAATCACCAGTGCCACAATGGAGTAGATGAGGCGCCGGCTTGTTTCGGTTGCGCCATGAAAGGGGCTTGTGTTGACCCTATGCGGCAGCGGCAAACCTTGCGTCTCCTGGTATTCCGTAGGCCCGGCTCGTGGGGCCGAACGTGTTT
>JAZGBC010000194.1:0-6895 GCA_036444495.1 Kiloniellales bacterium | reverse complement strand
CCATTGATCCGTGATACAGGCTATTTGCCCTTCGAGATCGGAAAATTGCTTCTCCATCGTGAGAGGATCGTGACCTTGCTCGATAAGCTCGTCGAGACGATAGAACTGCGTCTCTGCTGCCACACTGCTCGGTCCAGCGGTAATAGTGCGGTCCTGGTCACGGTCCCACAGCCAAAGGCGGCCCGATGCATCGGTGAACCGGCGAAGATAAAACTTCGGTACGTAGTGGTGTAGTTTTGGATCGCTCATTTTACTGGCTTAGCAGATTTTCGGATCGCCGCCACACCGTCTCCGCCTCACCCCTACACCCCCTGCCTAACCGGCAGCGTCAATCGGAAGCAGGCGCCGTCGTCGCCACTGCGTTCCAGTTCCAGATCGCCGCCGTGGGCGCGCATCAGCTCGCGCGCGATGGCGAGACCCAGGCCCGTGCCGCCGCTGCGCACCGAGCCGGCGAAGGGCTTGAAGAGCTGCTCGCGCGCCTTGGGCGCCAGCCCCGGCCCGTTGTCGGAGACTTCGATCACGAGAAGGCCGCCGTCGCGCCGGGCGGCGACCTCGACCCGGGTGGCGCCCGCCTCCACCGCGTTGTGCCCCAGGTTGCTGAGCACCCGGTGCAGCTGCTCCCGGTCGGCCTCGATATTGAGCCCGCCGTCGAGCCGGTTGTGCAGGGCCGCCGGGCCGCCGGCCGGCAGCGGCAGGGCCTCGCCCACCTCGTCCACCAGATCGCTCAGCTCGAAGCGCTCGGGCGCGATCCTGGGCGGGCCCTCGCGCGTGAAGCCGAGGGTCTGGGCGCAGAGGTTGACCGCCCGGTCGATGGCGCTGACCAGCGCCGGCGTGACGCGGCGCACCTCGGGATCGTCGCTGGCGGTCAGGCGGTCGGAGACCAGGCGCGCGGTGGAGAGGATGTTGCGCAGGTCGTGGCTGATCTTGGTCACCGCCGTGCCGACGGCCGCGAGACGCGCCTTCTGCTGCAGGGCGGCGCGCAGATAGGCCTGCATGTCGGCCAGCTCGCGCTGGGCCACGCCCAGCTCGTCGCTGCGCGCCGAGGGCCGGATGATGCGCGAGGCGTCCTCCGGGTTGTCGCGGAAGCGCGCCATGGATTCGGTGATGCGGCTCATGGGGCGCACCATGAGGAGGTGCAGGCTGAGATAGACGGCCGCCGCGGTAAAGAAGGAGATGCCCATGGAAAGCGCCAGGATGCGCTCGGAGTAGCCGATCATCAGCGCGCGCAGGTGCCCCTCCTCGAGCACCACCTCGACCAGGACCGCCGGGTCCTTGGGCGAGGGACCGACCACGCGCAGGATGCGCCCGCCGTCGTTGAGCAGAGTCACCGCCGCGTCGCGGATCAGGCTGAAGAAGGCGCCCTGGCGCAGGTCGTAGCTGGCGTCCACGGAATCGGGCGGGGTCGTCATGAGCATCAGCTTGCTCTTGTCCGGCTTGGTCAGCCCCACCGAATAGGCCCGCACGTGATCGAGCAGCTCGCCCGCCGCCGCCTCGCTCACCATCCGGTCCGGCGTCGCCTCGAGCGCCAGGATGGCCAGGTGCGCCGCCGCCAGGCGCTCCTGCAGGTAGACCAGGCGGAAGCGGCCGATCGACGGCGCGTGGATCAGCACCTCCGCCAGCATGACGAAGCCGATGGTGAGCCAGAGGAGCCGGGCCGAAAGGCTCTTGACGAGCGGCGGCAGCTTGAGGGGCTTGCGCGGCATGGCGCGATTTTACCACGGGACGGCGGCTTTGCATAAACCGCCGGCACAATCTCTTCCTGTCACCCTCGGGCCTCAATCCCTCCACTGGAGGGCTTGAGCCGAGGGTCCAGTACAGCCGCAAGGGCAGACAGCAATGATCGTAGAATCAGCAGGCTGCGAACGTTGGCCTGGATGCTCGGGTCAAGCCCGAGCATGACAATGAGATAGGGCGCGCTGGCGCGAAACCGGCGCCCGGAAAACGGCCGAATGCAGTGAAAAAGCGCAGGGAAAAAGCGGAAAAAAGCGGAAAAAAGCGGAAAAAAGAGGCGCGCCGCTACCGACCAAGGGAGAGGGAGGGTTCGGTAGGCAGCGGACGCGCCGGCACCTCGGCAAAGCGAATTAAGCCTGAAACCTCAGACTAATTCGCAGCGCAGGGGTTGCAGGGATTCTTCGCCGCGCAGGGGTTGCACGGGTTGCACGGATTCTTCGCCGCACAGGGATTACACGGATTGCAGGCTTTCGCCGCGCAGGGGTTGCACGGATTGCACGCCTTCACCGCGCAGGGGTTACAAGAACCCGCCGCGATCTGTATCGAAGTGTCGGCGGCCTTGGCCGCGGCCAATGGCAGAGCCACCGCCGTGGTCGCCAGGGTCGCGACACTAAGGGCAACAATTGTCTTCTTAAGCATCAACGCCTCCAAACAGGGTTTGCCGGGAAAACCGGCCTCTTTCGTCCCGAACCATCCGGCCTCCCTCGAGGGCAGGCCGCGCCCGGTCCCCGGGCGTCTTCTACCCGTAAATAATGACCGCTCCCGGGGGCAATCACGATTCACGTTCCCGAGATTCGGTTCAACTTTCCGTGAAAACGGCGGAGAAGGGGGCCTTTCCGGGGGCCATTCCGGCCTTTTCCGGGCTTCGGCCCCCCAAATCGGGGCCAGACCGAGCCGTTCTCAGCCCAGGCGCGAGAGCAGGCGCACCAGCCACTTGGTGCGGGGATTGAACAGCTTTTCCACGAAATAGCCGGCGGCGGCGCGCTGGTTGGCCTCGCCGAAGGTGGGATAGGGGGCGATCATCTGGGCCATGGCCGAGAGCGGGATCTTGTTCGCGATGGCCAGGATCCAGGGCTGGATCACCTCGCCCGCCTGGGCCCCCAGGACCGAGGCGCCCAGGACCCGGCCGCGCGCGGTGGCGATCACCTTGACCAGGCCCTCGGGACGGCGCTCGGCCTGGGCCCGGTCGTTCTCGTGGAAGGGCCAGCGCAAAATCCGGATGGCGCCCTCTCGTTGCCGGGCCGTGTCCTCGTCCAGCCCGACATGGGCCAGCTCCGGATCGCAATAGGTGACCCAGGGCACGGCACGGCTCTCGACGGCGGCCGGCAGGCGAAAAAGCGCATTTTTAATCACCACCCCGGCGTGATGCCCGGCCATGTGCGTAGATTGATACCCGCCGCAAACATCCCCCGCGGCGAAGACCCGCTTGTTGCTGGTGCGCAGGCGCCGGTCCACCTTGACCCCGCCCGCCCCGTAGGCGATGCCCGCGGCCTCCAGGCCCAGATCGCCGACCGCGGGCTTGCGGCCCGCGGCCAGCAGCAGCGCCGTGCCCTCGAGGGTTTCCTGCCCGCCGTCCCGCTCGATGGCGACCGCCACACCGCCGCCCGTGGGCGCCACCGAGGCCACCTTGGCGCCCTCGTAAAGCCTAAGCCCCTCGGCGCGCAGGCGGGCGCGCAGGATATCCACCAGCTCCGGGTCGTCCCTGGGCAGGATCGAGGCCATCTCCACGATGCTCACCCGCGCGCCCAGGCGGGCGAAGGCCTGGCCCAGCTCGCAGCCGATGGGCCCGCCGCCCACCACGATCAGATGGCCGGGGCAGTCGCTCAGATCGAAAACCGTCTCGTTCGTAAGATAGGGCACCGACTCCAGGCCCGGGATGGGCGGGATCATCGGTGTGGAGCCCGTGGCCACGACGAAGCGGCGCGCGCGCACCCGCTCGTCGCCCACCTCAACCTCGCGCGGGTTGATGAAGCGGGCACTGCCGCGCAGCACGGTGACCCCCAGGCCCTCATAGCGCTCCACCGAGTCCTGGGGAGCGATGGCGGAAATCACACCCTGCACGTGATCCCTGACCGCGGCGAAGTCGATCTCGGGCGCCGCGTAGTGCACGCCCATGAGCCCGGCGTGGGCCGGAACGTGGGCCGCCTTGGCCGCGGCGAGCAGGGATTTGGACGGCACGCAGCCGTAGTTCAGGCAGTCCCCGCCCATGCGGCCGCGTTCGATCAGCACGGTCTGCGCACCCAGTTGCGAGGCGCCCGCCGCAATCGACAGCCCCGCCGGCCCCGCGCCCAGCACGCAGATGTCCGCCTTGATCTCATTGGCCATGATCGCCGTCCCCCGAAGTGGCGCCGATCCCACCCCAGGGGTGGGCTTGCCCGGTCAGTCCCGCGCGCTCTGACGCGCCTTGACCTTCTTATAGACGACGGGCAGCAGAGCCAAGACGGCGAGCAGGACGATCGGGATCAGGATTTCGGGCTCGAAGATAACGGAGAGGTCCGGCTGCTCGCCCGAATCCAGGAGGGCGCCCAGGCCGCTGCCCAGGCTGGCATAGACGAGCGCACCTGGAATCACGCCCACGAAGGTGGCGACCACATAGGTCCTGAGCGTGACCCCGAGGAAGGCGGGCACCAGATTGACCAGCCAGAAGGGAAAGATGGGAATGAGCCGCAGCACCAGGAGATAGCTGAAGGCGTTCTCGCGAAAGCCCGCCTCCATGCGCTTGAGCGCCGGGCCCGCCTTGGCACGCAGGAGGTCGCCCACCGCCGTGCGCGCGGCCAGGAAGACGGCGGCTGCCCCCAGGGTGCCGCCGACCACGCCGCAGGCCGCGGCCACGGCCGTGCCGAAGAAGAACCCGGCAACGATGGTGAGCGCCGCGCCCAGCGGGATCGAGAAGGCGGTCACCGTGGCATAGAGCAGGATGTAGAGCAGGATGGCGAGCGGGCCCAGCTCCTCGATCTGGCCCATCAACCAGCCCCGGTGCTCCTGGAGTATCTCGAAGCTGAAATAGTGATCCAGTCCGAGGGCGAAGAACAGGATGAGCCCGGTCAACAGCACGGCGGCCGGCAGCAAGCGGCCGATCGCGCGGCTTCGGGGGTGGCCTTTGGGCGTGCTGGATTCCGTCCGCTCGGATGTCATGACTGTTCGCCGCTCCGCTCCGGCTCGGGCCAACCGGCGGCCCCGGGTCAACATGGCCGGCCCTGACGCCAAGAAGGCCCAGACAAATTCACGGGCGCCCGCCGGCCACCTGCCGCCGCCAGCGATCGCGCCCGTTCCTCTCTAGTACGTAGCATCGAGCCCGGTCAACAACCAGTCACCAAGGCGTGAGGGGCCGAAAAGGCTCGGGTTTCCTTGATCCTTGTGAGGGGCCGATTTCCGCCGATCCGGTCGTTGACAGACGGGATGGCGGACCTTATACAGCCCCGTCTAATCCCAGCCATCCGCACACGGGAGTTTTCGTCGTGAAGCGCACATTTCAGCCTAGTGTGCTGGTCCGCAAGCGCCGCCACGGATTCCGGGCCCGCAAGGCCACGGTCGGAGGGCGGAGGATTCTCAAAAGACGGCGAGCCAGGGGTCGCAAGCGCCTGTCGGCCTAGGTCCGGTGCCCCCCATCATAGAAGGAGCGGGGAGCATGCCGGTGGTCGGGCGCCTCAGGAAGCGGCCGGATTTCCTCAAGGTGGCAGCGGCACGTTCGAAATGGGTCACCCCGGGCCTGATCCTGCAGGCGCGGCGCAGGCCCGTGACGGCGGGTCCGGCTGTGGAGGATTCGGCCGAGGCGGAACTGGTCCGGGTCGGCTTCACGGTCAGCCGCAAGGTAGGCAAGGCCGTTCAGCGCAACCGGGCGCGGCGGCGGCTCAAGGCGGTGGCCGCGGAGGTGCTGCCCGGGCATGCCCGGCCCGGCTACGACTACGTGCTGATCGGGCGCGGCGGCACGCTGGAGCGGCCCTACGGCGCCCTGGTCGAGGACCTGCGGTCTGCGCTCGATCGAGTCGGCCAGTCCGGCAGGCGCGGCCCAGGCAAAGGGACCCGGCGGCACAGCGGCCCGGAGAGGCGGGTGCGGGAAGACATGAAGGAGCCTAGCGCATGAGGCTAATAGCCAAGGCCCTGATCGCCCTGGTCCGGGGCTATCAGCTTTTGCTATCGCCCTATCTGCCCATGAGCTGCCGCTACGCGCCGAGCTGTTCCTCCTACGCCTGCGAGGCCCTGGCCCGGCACGGCGCGATCGGCGGGAGCTGGCTCGCGCTCAGGCGAATCTCACGCTGCCATCCTTTGGCCGGGTCGGGCTACGACCCGGTTCCCGAGCAACTGTCACTCTGGTCCGGCACGAAGCCGCGCGCCCGCTGCCAGGGCCACTCCTGAGCCCGCGCCCCAAGCATACGGTCCTGAACCCGCGAGAGCGATATTGGAACAACGCAACCTCATCCTGGCGATCGTCCTCACGCTGGCCATCGTGCTTGGCTTCCAGCTCCTTTACGTCAAGCCGCAGATGGAGCGCGAGCTCGCCGAGCAACAGGCCGCCGAGCAGGCCGCCGGCGAACAACCGAGCGCCGTCCCCGCGCCGAGTGACGACACCTTGGGCGCGCCTTCGCCGCCGGGTTCGCCCGCGCTCCAGACCGACACGCCAGCCCCGGCGGTGAGCCGAAGCGAAATCCTGGCCAAGGCGGCGCGGGTCCGTATCGAGACACCGGCGCTCAGGGGCTCGATCTCGCTGGCCGGCGGGCGCATCGACGATCTGATTCTCACCGACTACCGGGTTTCCCTCGACGAGGACAGCCCGGAGATCGTCCTGCTGTCGCCGGGGGGCAGCGAAAATCCCTATTTCGCCAATTTCGGCTGGACCTCGACCACGGCGGACGTGGCCGTGCCCACCAAGGAATCGGTTTGGCGGGCCAGCGGTAACCTGCTCACGCCCGAGCAAGCGGTCAAGCTGACCTGGAACAACGATCAGGGCCTGGTCTTCGAGCAAATCTTCGAGATCGACAGCAACTACCTTTTCACCGTCACCCAGCGCGTCCGGAACGAGGGCAGCGGCGCCGTGACGCTCTCGCCCTATGGTCTGATCTCGCGTACGGGCACGCCCGACGTGCTCGGCTTCTACATCCTGCACGAGGGCCTGCTCGGCGTCTTCGACGGAACCCTCAAAGAGATCGACTACGACGATCTACAG
>JAZGBC010000193.1:0-4680 GCA_036444495.1 Kiloniellales bacterium | reverse complement strand
CTCGCGGATGTCGGTCTTGTCCATGCCGCGCGTCTGGCTGGGCACGCCGATGATCCCGGCCTGGTGCGAGGGGCCCAGCGCTTTGAGCCGTGTGTACTGGTTCTGCGCGCCGACGCCGTTATGTGCCAGCTGCACGCCGGCGAGGGCCCCGTGCCGGTGCACCGCCTCGACCATCAGCGCCAGGTACTTGACGTCGTGGTCGTCCCATAGGCGCGCCTGCGGCTCCGGCGAGTAATCGGAGGATGGGTGGATCATGCATTCCTCGGTGCAGACCACGGCCCAGCCGCCTTCCGCCTTCATTTCACGCATCTTGGCGTGTGTCTGGGGCCAGTTGAACCCCATGCCGTTGCAGTGCGGGACCTGATAGAAGCGGTTCTTGGCGGTCACCGGGCCGATCCGCACCGGCTCGAACAGGATGTCATAACGGGGGTCTCGGTTCATGGCCTCTCGCTCTTGGCGCCGCATCGGTTGTGGATGTTGTTAACGAAACTCAGATTCGGACAAAAGATTGACGCGAGTCGCGAGCACGGCGACCATTTACCGTTGCGAGATACGGTCTTGCACGTCGCTCTCGATTGTATGGAACATGCCATCTATCATACCCTCGGCCTTGGCGGATCTTCCGGTCGCGGCTCCTCGACAGGCATTCAACGAAGGAACGAAAATGCGCGACAAGCTTTACATCGACGGACAATGGCTCAGCCCCTCTGCCGGCGGCACGATTCCGGTCATCAACCCGGCCACGGAGGAGGTGATCCACGAGGCCCCGGCGGGTACGGCGGAAGATATAGATCGCGCGGTACTGGCCGCCCGTGCGGCTTTCGAAAACGGTTGGGGGCGGACCACCGGAGCCGAACGGGCCAAGTACCTGCGGGCGTTCGCCAAGGCCATAGAGGCGCGCCAGGACGACTTGGCGCGTATGGAGGTCCTCGATAACGGCAAGCCGCTGCCGGAGGCGGTCTGGGACATAGAGGACACGGCCGGCTGCTTCGATTACTACGCGGACCTGGCCGAGGAGTTGGACCGGCGTCAGGGCGCCGCCATCGAGGTGCCCATGGAGACTTTCAAGACCGACCTCTACTACGAGCCGGTCGGCGTCGCCGGCCAAATCATCCCCTGGAACTATCCGATGCTGATGGCGGCCTGGAAGCTGGCGCCGGCGCTGGCCGCGGGCGCCACCATGGTGTTGAAGCCTTCGGAATTGACGCCGCTGAGCGCGCTTGAATTCGGCGCCATCGCCGACGAGGTGGGCTTGCCCAAGGGTGTGCTCAACGTGGTTACCGGCACCGGCCCCGAAGCGGGTGAACCGCTTTCCCGGCATCCGGGCGTCGATAAGCTGGCGTTTACCGGCTCTGTGCCGACCGGCACCCGGGTCATGGCCGCCGCCGCGCAGGATATCAAAAACATCAGCCTCGAGCTCGGCGGCAAGTCGCCTTTCGTGGTGTTCGACGACGCCGATATCGAGCAGGCCGTGGAATGGGTCATGTTCGGTATCTTCTGGAACCAGGGCCAGGTCTGCAGCGCGACCTCGCGTCTTCTGGTGCAGGAGGGTATCGCCCCTCGGCTGCTCGGCCGTCTCAAGGAGGAGGCCGAAAAGATTCCGATCGGTGACGGCTTGAAGGACGGCATCCTGTTGGGGCCCCTGGTCAGCAAAGGGCAGTACGTCAAGGTCGTCAACTACGTGGAAGGCGCGAAGAAGGCGGGAATCGAGTTGTTGACCGGCGGCGGCCGGCCCGAGGCCCTGAACCGCGGCTATTTCCTGGAGCCGACCATCTTCGTCGATGTCCCGGCGGATGCGCCGATCTGGACCGAGGAGGTCTTCGGTCCCGTGTTGGCGGTGCGTACCTTCGAGCACGAGGAAGAAGCCGTAAGCATGGCGAACGATACCAGCTTCGGGCTGGCGGCGGCGGTGATGTCGCGGGACGGCGAACGCTGCCGGCGTGTGGTGCGCGCGTTCCGGGCGGGCATCGTCTGGGTCAATTGCTCCCAGCCGGCCTTTAGCCAAGCGCCCTGGGGCGGCATGAAGCGCAGCGGCATTGGACGCGAGCTCGGCCAGTGGGGGCTCGACAACTACCTGGAGGTAAAACAGGTCACCAGCTACGTAACGGAAGAGCCCTGGGGCTGGTACTTGAAATAGGCGCATGTGCCGCGACCTGCCCTTTCAAACGGGTTTACGGGCGCGGATTCGGCCGGTACGCAGTTCGCCCTTGTGCAGCACGATGGTCATGGCGCGCCAGTTTTCGATGAAGTGGTCGCGCGTTGCGGGCCCCAACAGCTCTTCCATTCTGGCGTTGAGATCTCCCCGCATCAGCGCGTATTCCCGGTCGCAAAGCTCGCGGTAGCCGGCGGAGGTGTCGGCCACGGTGACGCCGGCGAAGCCCGCGCCCTCGAGCGCTTCCGCGTAGAAATCGAGCGGCTGCATGTGGTAGCGCAGGCCCTCCATCTCGAACCAGTATTCCATGTCCTTGCCGTAGGGTTCGCGGCTGCGCATCCAGTCGCTCATGGCCAGCCAGCCGCCGGGCTTGAGCACCCGGGAATAGTCCTGGAATGCGGCGCCCTTATCCTCGACGTGGATCAGGCTGTCCTTGCTGAAAACCACATCGGCCGAAGAGTCCTCCAAAGGCAGGGGCCCGGGTTCGCAATGGCGCAGGTCGATCCGGTCGGATAGACCCGCCCGCTCGACCCGTTCGCGCGCGAGTTCGACCACCGGCCTTTCAATCTCCAGTCCGATCACGCGGGCGCCGTTTTTTTGCGCCAGGTGAACGTCGACGCCGCCCAAGCCCGAACCGATGTCGATGATGAGTTTGTCCGTGAGATCCAGCCCTTCGACGATCTCGTCGACCGCGGCGAGTCCGCCGGGGGATAGGAATCCTTCGCCCCAGATCAACTCCAGCATGCTCAGCAGCGTCGGATCGTACTCGTCGTCGTGTGTCTCATGGTTCACGGTATCTGGTCGTCGCTCAGAATGACCGCGCCGCCCGGCGCCCAGGTCAGCCACACCTCGGCCCCGGCCGACATTTGGCCGGCCTTGTACGGCATATCGTTCGTACTCGCGACGGTAAACGGACTGTCCAGCCCCTCGATTTCGACGAAAAAGTGGCTGCGGTCGCCGAGGTAGGACGAGGCGCCAAGCCTGCCCCGGATGGCATTCCCTTCGTCTCCTGCCTGACGGTCGCTCAGCGCCAGCTTCTCCGGCCGGATGCCGACCACGACGTGGTCGCCGGTGACAACCTGCCTGCCTTGCCCAGCAATGCGAAGCGACCCCAGAGGTCCGGCGTCCACGATAACGATATCTCCCTCCGCGCCCCGGACGCGGCCGTGAAAGACGTTCATGGTGCCGATGAACTCGGCCACCTCGCGCGAGGCGGGCGCTTCGTACAGCCGCTCCGGCGTGTCGATCTGCAGCACCTTGCCGGCCGACATAACGGCGATGCGGTCGGACAAGGTCATCGCCTCTTCCTGGTCGTGGGTCACGAAGATGAAGGTGATGCCCAGCGACTGCTGCAGGGCGCGCAGCTCGAGTTGCATCTCCTCGCGCAGCTTCTTGTCGAGCGCGCCGAGCGGTTCATCCAGCAGCAGCACTTTGGGGCGTTTGATGAGCGCGCGGGCGAGCGCGACCCGCTGGCGCTGGCCGCCCGACAGCTCGTTGGAGCGCCGCTCGCCGAAGCCCGGCAGCTTGACGAGATCGAGCATCTCGTCGACGCGCAGGTCGACCTCGGCCTTGCTCAGCCGTTGCACGCGCAGGCCGTAGGCGATGTTCCGGCGCACGTCGAGGTGCGGGAAGATAGCGTAGTTCTGGAACACCATGTTGGTCGGGCGGTGGTGCGGCGCCACATCGGCCATCGGGACGTTGTCGATGAAGATCTCCCCTGTGGTTGGGAATTCGAAGCCGCCCAGCATGCGCAGCAGGGTCGTCTTGCCGCAACCGGAGGCGCCGAGCAGCGAGAAGAACTCGCCGCCGCCGATCGTCATGTCGATCCGATCCACCGCCTTGACCGGCCCGAAGTGCTTGGACAGGTCTTTGATCGAAATAAAGCTGTCGTTGCCGTTCATGTCTCAGCGCCCCTCGCCGGGAATCCGCGCGGCGCCGCGGCCCCGCAGCCATTGCGAGATGAACACGACGACGAAGGAGGCCACCAGGATGACGGAACCCAGCGCGAGCACGCCGGGTAGCTTCTGAGGGAAGCGCAATTGGCCCCAGATGTAGATCGGCAGGGTCAGGTCGGTGCCGGACAGGAAGAACGCCATGATAAACTCGTCGAAGGAGATCGTGAAGCAGAGCAGCAGGCTGGCGAGTATCCCGGGGAACACGATCGGGAAGGTCACCCGCCAGAACGTCCACCAGGCGTTGTCGCCCAGATCCGCCGCCACCTCCTCCATGGAGTTGTCGAAGCCCTCGAATCGCGCGATCAGGATCGCCATGGAGAAGGGCACGGAGATCAGGACATGGCCGAGCGTGATCGTGTAGAGCGACAGCGAGATGCCGAGCCGGCTGACCAGGATCAGCAGGGCCACGCCCATGACGATTCCCGGGATCACCAACGGCAACATGATCAGGAAGACCACGGGCTTGCGCCCGGGCATCCGGTAGCGGGTCACGGCCTTGGCGCCGAAGACGCCCAGGATGGTGGCGAACACCGCGGTCGCGACGCCGACCTGGATGCTGTTCATCAGGGCGGC
>JAZGBC010000192.1:0-2082 GCA_036444495.1 Kiloniellales bacterium | reverse complement strand
CTAGGTGGAGGTCACAGAGTGGCAGAATACATGCGTCAATTGCAGGCGCCCTTTACAGATGAAGCAAAGCGGACTAATGCGGGCTTCGCGCCCGAGGGGCAGGGGCTGGTTTACCGCGGGCGCTTGGTGCTGCTTTTTGGTGCATTCACGGGCTTGGCCGAGCGTATCTATCGCTACAGCTTTCCCGTGCCCGGACGCGCCGAGGTCTCCTTCGAGGATGGCCGCCCGTTCAATACGCTCGATCTATCGCACGGCCGCTGGTCGGTCGCGCATTGCTGCTGCGACGACCTCTATCGGGGCAGCTTCGAGATCGAGGGCCGCGACTATTGGACCATGGTCTGGCGCGTCTCGGGCCCATTTAAAGACCACATGCTGAGCGGCCGCCGCGGTTGGCGGCGCAGGGCAGTGGGCTGAGCGGTCCATGCTTTCGCGAAGGGCGTTCCTCGGCGCGTCCGCCTCTTCGGGGACATTAACGCTGCTCGGCGTCGGAGCGTTCACAGCCGATGACGACGGCGCGAGGGAGTTGCCAGGCATCGTGCCCTTCGTCGGCGAGGGCGATCCGGTCTTCGGCGAGCTCACGGATTCGGGGCTGGCGGCGCGACGGGTCTTGGACCTTTCGCGCCTGACGCCGGACGAGCTGGTGACTCGCAACGCGCGGTTCTTCGTGCGCACTGGCCCGCCCGAGCGGCTGCCCCGGGCGGCGGACTGGCGCATCTGGATCCGTGACCGCGCCGGGACGGCGGCGGCGCTTCCGGTCGATCGCCTGCGCGCACTGGCCAGGCCCATGGGTGCCCATTTGCTCGAATGCTCGGGCAACGGGCCGCACCGCCGCTTTGGGCTGTTGAGCGCCGCGCGTTGGACCGGGGTTCCGGTCCTGGAGGCGCTCGCACTCATGGGCCTGGCGCCGGGCGACCACCGGGTGCTCGTGTCCGGCTTCGATGAGCACAACGCGCCGGACCCGCGATCGCTGGCCGGCGCGAGCTGGGTCTTCTCGGTCCGCGACCTGGCCGCCACCGGCGCGTTCCTCGCCCTCGGCATGAACGGCGTCCCGCTGCCCCGCGAGCACGGCACGCCGGTGCGTCTGATCGTGCCGGGCTGGTACGCCTGCGCCTGCATCAAGTGGGTCGACGAGATCGCCTTGGTTCCCGACGATGCCCCGGCGACCGGCCAGATGCGCGAGTTCGCGAGGCGCACCCATCAGTTGGGCGTGCCCGAGCTGGCGCGCGACTATCTGCCCGCTCGGATCGACCCGGCAGCCCTGCCGGTCCGGGTCGAGCGGCGGAATGTTGGCACGGGGCAGGCATTTCGCGTGGTCGGGATCGTCTGGGGCGGCGCGCGTCCGGTGCATGGGCTCACCATTCGCTTTGCCCCAGACGTCGGCAGTGTCCTGGTGGAGGACCACCAGCCGGCGAATCCCCAGACCTGGTCGCTGTGGTCGCATGCCTGGCGGCCGCCGCAGCCCGGGCGCTATACGATTCGCCTGCAAGTCGACGATCCCGGGGTTCGGACCCGGCGCCTAGACCGAGGCTTCTACGACCGTACCGTGGAGCTAGAGACGATCTAAGCCTCAATCGGCGGTGCCGGTGCCCGAGTGCGGGGGCCAGCCGCCATAAGGCAAGCCCCGTCTGGGCGGGGCCTGATGCCCGCAGTTGGCTATGAACGGAAGTTCCGAGGGATGGGCCAGCACTTCCGCTTTGACCCCAAGTGGGGACGCCTGTACTTCCGGCGGGGAAGCAGAAGCGCCCTGACAAGCCAGGGGAGATGACCGTGAGCAACCAATGGAAATACCAGGTACGAATTTATCTGGGTGATGAGTTTGCAGAAGTGGCACGTAGAAATCCTGACGATCCGGCAATCAGGCCGCTAGCTGATATCCTGAGCCAGCATAACGCGATAATGCGATGCCAGTTCGATGCGTTCGCGGCCTATGTTGCCGAAGCTGAGAAACGCGGCACTGAAAATTACCCACTTTATGAATGGACCAAGGCGACAATTAAGGATCCCGCCAAAAAGGCAAAATACACTAAATCGTTTACCCTTTATGTTGACGGCGATGAGGTCTACGCCAAGAAGAAAGCAGAT
>JAZGBC010000191.1:0-11236 GCA_036444495.1 Kiloniellales bacterium | reverse complement strand
GTGCCGAGCCGCACCGCCGCCGTGCGCACGGTGCCGTTGGCGGTCTCGGCGAAACCCGTGAAACGAAGCTTGCCGGGATCGAAGCCGAGCCTGCGGGCGTCGGCCGGGCTCAGCACGATGCCGCTGGCGCCGGTGTCGACGAGAAAGCGGATCGGCGTGCCGTCGACCAGGGCTTCGACCCGGAAATGGCCGTCGGCGCCGGCCGGGAAGCGCACCTCGTCCTCGCCGAGCGTCGTACCCCGGTACGGCAGGAGCTCGCCCAGCACGCGCTCGCCAATGGCGCCGAGCTCCAGGCGGTAGGCGTAGCCGAGCGCGAGCACCACGATGATCAGCGCCCAGAGCCCGGCCGCTTTCGCCACGCCCCGAAGCCGCATCCGGCGCCCGGCCAGGATCGAAGTCGAAACCAGGGCCAGCAGCAGCACCAGGTAAACCAGCCGCACCCGGTTCTGCTCCGAATAGAGCGCGTCCGGGAACCGCCACGCCAGGAAGGCGACCAGTGCTCCGATGCCGAGCGCCGGCGCCAGCCACCAGACCCATCCGCCCCTGGACGGCGGTCGCCGCGGGCCTTCTTTCCATGGGCCGCTCATGTCGTATTCCTTGCCTCTGCCCGCCTGACGGATGCTCATCCGGCGGGCTGCACGCCAGGCTTACTCCGCGCCCCTGGACGCGGCAACCAGGAAGAGAATCGAGGCGGACCCGGGCGGGCGCCGGCGCCGCCGGCATCGACGCGATCTTCGTCACCGGCGGCATCGAGGCCGAGGAGCTGGGTGTGGATGCGGACGGCCGGGCCGATCCCGCGCGCCTCACCGCGTTTTGCGAAGCCAGGGGCGAGACGCCGGTGGGCGCCCTGCCCGTGCTGCGCTGGTGAGGCTATCCGGCCTGCTTCAACCGAATCACGAGTGGCGTTAAGCAAATGTTAAGTCCTGCATCGCAGGTATTGGCATGGTGGCATAGTCCACAATTTCTCATTGAGCGTTGAGGGCCCAAGCCGGCATGGCTGCTCCCTTACCGACGCAGACGCCCAGTCCCAGTTCGTCACGGGCTGAGGGCAAGTCCTCCCAATTCAACTGGGAGAAGGACTCCCTCTACATTCTACCCCTGTCGATCATCCCGCTCAGGACTCCCAGCCTGAGGCGAGCGCGGATATTGAAGGACGCGCGTCTCAACAGCGTTGTTGAGCTATTTCACGACCTGGATACCGGCAGTGGCAGACTGAACCCGGACAAATTGAACCAGGTTTTCGACTGGCCAGAGGACCGGGTTCATCCCGACTTTGCTACGATCAAAGCGCTGGGTGAAATGCAAAGTTTTGACGTATTCAGCCTAAGGATCGAACTCCGCCGATTGAATATAAGCGTTAACGATCACACGAGCCTGCGTTTGTCGGAGGACAAGAATCGGGAATTGACGAAATACATGACGGTTTTCACGCGCCCCCTCATCCAACAAATTTATGGGGGTTCTGAAGCGAAAATCGCAGATATAAATGATTTGATTGCGATGTTCTCAAGTCCGAACAAAGAAGAAGCCCTAAAGAATCTCGCTTTGATGGCCGCGAAATTGGGTATTCAAAAAGAGGAGGTGCCGGAATTCCTGGAAGACTACGGTGATATCTTTCTTTCTCTCGCCTATTTTAAGGATGAGCTTGATAAAATTATTCCCTCGATAATGGATTTAATAAATTCGTTAATGGAGATAAAAAGTAATTTTCAATTGGGCCAAGATCAAAATTTCCTATCGACATGCGATAACATCGGAAAGGACTTCAGCGACATTACCTCCTCGATTACGGGGCGGTTTGAAAGTTTCGATCGGCACTCTCAAGGCCTCTGGGTGAACATTACCGCCGAGTCTTTCCGGAAAGTAAGAAAGCTTATCGCCGCCCACCATGCGACGATTGGAGGCGTACTGTGCGGGTTGAAAGTCAAAATGGACGCTTGGGACGAAAGATTTGGCAAAGGCCAGGGAGGCCCCCTTCAGCGGGCCGACTTCATTATGTCGGATCTCAAACAGGGAATTGACGTGATCACGAGAATAGAAGAAAAAGCGCCGAAAATTTCGGATATCTGAGTCTGGGTGCGCTTGCATCGATACCCCTGGTGGCGCGTTATTCCTATAAAAAGTGGACGTTCAGGACGCTGGTTCGGCGGCATTTCAAACTGCGGCACTGCCGAGGCGCGTGGGAGTTGGACTTGGGCCGCGGCCCCGGCGTATAGTGCAGTGCAGCACGCAACGCGGCAGAAAGGCCGCCGGACGCAACGGCAGAGATGACCGACTTTGCGAAAAAGACCCTGGATGACTGGCGCGCGCTCGCCGAAAAGGAGCTCAAGGGGGCCGATCCCGAGGGGCTGATCTGGCGTACGCCCGAGGGCATCGAGGTCAAGCCGCTTTACAGCGCCGAGGACCTGGAGGGCCTGGAGAGCCTCGGCGGCCTGCCCGGCTTCGCGCCTTTCGTCCGAGGCCCGCGCGCCACCATGTACGCGGCCCGGCCCTGGACCCTGCGCCAGTACGGCGGCTTTTCCACGGCGGAGGAGACCAACGCCTTCTTCCGCAGGAACCTGGCCGCGGGCCAGAAGGGGGTCTCGGTCGCCTTCGACCTGCCCACGCACCGCGGCTACGATTCCGACCATCCCCGGGTGGTGGGCGACGTGGGCAAGGCCGGCGTGGCGATCGATTCCGTCGAGGACATGAAGATCCTGTTCGACGGCATTCCGCTCGACCGCATGTCGGTCTCCATGACTATGAACGGCGCGGTGCTGCCGGTGATGGCCGGCTATATCGTCGCCGCCGAGGAGCAAGGCGTCGCGCCCGAGCGGCTTACCGGCACCATCCAGAACGACATCCTCAAGGAGTTCATGGTCCGCAACACCTACATCTACCCGCCCGGGCCCTCCATGCGCATCGTCGCCGACATCATCGCCTATGCGGCGCGCCGCATGCCCAAGTTCAACTCCATCTCGATCTCCGGCTATCACATGCAGGAGGCCGGCGCGACCTGCGTGCAGGAGCTGGCCTTCACGCTGGCCGACGGGGTGGAGTACGTGCGCGCGGCGCTGTCCAAGGGCCTGGAGGTGGACGACTTCGCCCCGCGCCTCAGCTTCTTCTTCGCCATCGGCATGAATTTTTTCATGGAGATCGCCAAGCTGCGCGCGGCGCGCTACCTCTGGGCGCAACTCATGGAACAGCACTTCCAGCCCAAGGACCCGCGCTCGCTCATGCTGCGCACCCATTGCCAGACCTCTGGCGTCTCACTGACCGAGCAGGACCCCTACAACAACATCGTGCGCACCACGGTCGAGGCCATGGCCGCCGCGCTTGGCGGCACCCAGTCGCTGCACACCAACGCCTTCGACGAGGCCGTCGGCCTGCCCACCGAGTTCTCGGCGCGGGTCGCGCGCAACACCCAGATCATCCTCAAGGAGGAAACGGGCATCACCAAGGTGGTCGATCCCCTGGCCGGCAGCTACTACCTGGAATCGCTCACCGCCGGCATGGTGCGCGAGGCGCGCAAGCTGATCGATGAGGTCGAGGAGCTGGGCGGCATGACCAAGGCGGTCGGCTCCGGCATGCTCAAGCTGCGCATCGAGGAGGCCGCCGCCCGCCGCCAGGCCCGCATCGACCGCGGCGAGGAGGTCATCGTCGGCGTCAACAGCTACCGGATGGAAGAGGACGAGGGCCCGGTCGAGGTGCTCGACATCGACAACACGGCGGTGCGCGAGAGCCAGATTCGGCGGCTGGATGAGGTGCGCGGGTCGCGCGACGAGGCCGCCTGCCAGGCCGCGCTCGCGGCGCTCACCGAGGCGGCCGAGCGCGACGAGGGCAATCTGCTGGAGCTCTCCGTCGAGGCGTCGCGCCGCCGCGCCACGGGCGGCGAAATCACCACGGCCCTGGAGAAGGTCTATACCCGGCACCGGGCGGTGACCCACAGCGTCGCCGGGGTCTACGGCGCGGCCTACGAGGGCGACGAGGCCTTCGCCGGCATCCAGAAGGAGGTGGACGCCTTCGCCGAGGAGGCCGGCCGGCGCCCACGCATGCTGGTGGTCAAGCTGGGCCAGGACGGCCACGACCGCGGGGCCAAGGTGATCGCCAGCGCCTTCGCCGACATCGGCTTCGACGTGGACGTTGGCCCCCTGTTCCAGACGCCGGAGGAAGCCGCCCGCCAGGCGATCGAGAACGACGTGCACGTAATCGGCGTGTCCAGCCAGGCGGCCGGGCACAAGACCCTGGTCCCACAGCTTTCAAATGCGCTGCGCAAGGCCGGCGCGGGCGATATCGTGATCGTCTGCGGCGGCGTGATTCCCCCGCAAGACTACGATTTCTTAATGCAATCGGGGGTATCCGCTATATACGGGCCCGGCACCAAGATCCCCCAGGCGGCCCACGAGGTCCTGGGGCTCGTGCGAGGTCGGCGGGCCGCCGCGTAACAGCACACGTGAGGTTATGAGAAAGCTTCGCCGCGCCAGCGCCATCGCCACGGCCGTGGGAGGCGTTCTCACGCTCGCCTGGCTGGGGCTGGCCGCCTGGTACGTGGGCGAGTATGTCGGCTGGAACAACCTGAGCGGATTCCTGCCGCACGAGCTGGGGCTCGGGCTGGCCGGCCTGGCCGCGCCGCTCGCCTTCGTCTGGCTGCTCCTGCTCTACGCGGTGCGCTCCTTTGCCATCAGCGACGATACCAAGGCCCTGCTCGAACACCTGGAGGCCATGGTCTATCCCAGCGGCGATGTGGAGGCGCGGGTCGCGCGCATCGCCGACTCGCTCAAGGAGCAGGCCGGCACCCTGACCAAGACCTCGGAGGAGGTCTTCGAGCGCATCGAGAGCCTGCGCAACGCCTTCCGCCAGCAGTCACAGGAACTGACCGGCGCCAGCGTGCGCGCCGCTTCCCAGGCCGACCAGATCCGCGAGGCGCTGAGCGCGCAGTCCAGCGACCTGGCCACGGCGGGCGAGCAGGTCCAGGAACTCCTGTCCGAATCCCACAAGGCCGTGACCGGCCAGATCGCCGCGCTCGAGGGCGTGGCCGAGCGCGCGCGGGAGGCGGCCGCCTCGGTCTCCGAAAACCTGGCCGGGCCCGTCAGCGACCTCAACCGGGCGGCCGACCGGGCGGCCTCCAGCAGCGACGATCTGGGCGGCATGCTGCGCGCACGCACCGAGGAGATGGTCTGGACCTCGGAGCAGGCGCGGGAGACGACCCAGAGCCTGCGCACCGAGGCGCAGGAGCTGACCGAGCTGAGCGACAGGGCCTCGGCCAAGGCCAAGGAGTTCACCGAGACGATCCGGCAGCAGATCGAGGCCCTGGAAACGGTCTTCGACCGCACCTCCGGGCAGGCCGGCGGGCTCAAGGAGGCGCTGGGCGAGCACTGCGCCGAGCTGGGCAAGCTGTCGGACGAGGTGGGCGAGCAGGCGCGGCGCATCACCACCGCCCTCGACGGCAAGGCGCAGGACATGCGCGACTCCTTCGAGACCGCTTCCGAGCGGGCCAAGACCATGAAGGAGTCCTTCTGCGAGCAGGCCGAGACGGTCGGCACCGTGGCCGACGAGATCGCCGCCAAGCTGCGCGGCACGGCGGAGGACATGGTCGAATCGGCGCGCGCGGCGGGTGATGCGGGCGCGGCGCGGCTGACCGAGGCAGCGGCCGAGGCGCAGCAGAACGTGGGCGAGATGGCCGACATGATTACGGCCAAGGTGGAGACCGTGGGCGCCGCGAGCGAGCGGAGCATGCAGCAGGGCGAGCTGGCCACCGAGGCCCTGGAGCGACAGGCCGAGGCCCTGAAGCGGATCTCCGATGAATCGGTGGCCGGGGTGGACCGGGTCAGCCAGGCCCTGCAGAGCGGCTCCGCCCAGCTCTCCGAGGCGGCGCGCAGCGCCATGGCGCAGAGCGACGAGATCACGCGCATCTTCAAGATCCAGAGCAAGGAGCTGACCACGGCGGTCGGCGAGGCGCACGAGACCGCGGGCAAGCTGCGCGAGGGCGTGCAGGAGGACGTCCGGGACCTGGAAAGGATGACGAACGAACTAAACGCCCTGGTACGGGAGGTCCGGGAGACTTGCGCGGAGCAAAGCACGATCCTGATGAACTCGGCGAGCGAGGCGCGCGAGACCTCGCAGGACGTGCGCGACGAGATGCGCGCCCAGGCCGACGAGACGACGTCCGCGCACGACGCCGCACTGGTGCGCCTGACCAACATCGGCGAGCGGATCGAGAAGACCGCCGCCAACCTGACCGAGGCCACAAGCCACGCCGTGACGCGCTCGCAGGAACTGGGCCGGGAGCTGGACATCCGGGCCGCCGCCTTGAGCAGCGTGGTGGAGACCGCCTACCGCCAGGCCGGGGAATGCGGCAACACCTTCCGTGAGCAGGCCAGGGAGCTGAGCAAGGCCTCGGAGGCCGCCGCCGACCAGGCCCGCGCCCTGAGCGACACAGGCCAGGAGAAGCGGCGCGATTTGTTCCTGCGCACCGCGACGCACATGATCGAGGACCTGAACGCGGGCGCGATGGACCTCAACCAGATCCTGGCGGACGATATTCCGGACGATATTCTGAAACGCTACCGCAAGGGCGACCGCTCGGTCTTCGCGCGCCGTCTGTTGCGTGGCAAGGACAGCTACGCGCTGCCCGACATCAAGGACCGCTACGAGTCCGACGAGCGCTTCCGCTCCCAGGTCACGCGCTATATCAATCAGTTCGAAATGTTGCTTTCGCAGGCGACCAATTGCGATCCGGAGAACGTGCTGAGCGCCACCTTCCTCACCGCCGACGTCGGAAAGCTTTACCTGGTGCTGTCGCGTTCGCTCGGACGCACGCAGTAATACCAAAGGTCCTTTGGTATAATACCAGCCATGCCAATGGCCGATAATGTTGGTATAAACGGCCATGCGCCCAACGACGATCGATCCCGGCCAGTTCCACCCCGGTAGGCAGTGGCGCACGCTGCGCAACCTGCTGCCCTACCTCTGGATGCGCGACCGGGCCGACCTCAGGCTGCGTGTCGTGCTCGCGGTGATCATGCTGGTTGCCGCCAAGATCGCCAGCGTTTTCATCCCGATCGTCCTGCGCGAGACGGTCGATGCCCTGAGCGCTCCGGCCGGTGGGTTGCTTGTCGTGCCGCTCGCTCTGCTGGTCGCCTACGGCCTGGCGCGGGTCCTGTCGCTCGGCTTCGGCGAGTTGCGCGACGCCCTTTTCGTCAAGGTTGCCCAGCACGCCATCCGCCGTGTGGCGCTCAAGACCTTCCGGCACCTGCACGCCCTCTCGCTGCGTTTCCATCTGGATCGCCAGACCGGTATTCTGAGCCGCGCCATCGACCGGGGCATCAAGGGCATCGAGTTCCTGCTCTTCTTCGTCCTGTTCAACGTGCTGCCCACGCTGCTCGAGATCGGCCTGGTCTGCGGCATCCTCTGGTATCTCTTCGACTGGCGCTTCGCCGCGGTCACGCTGGTCATGATCTCGGGTTACGTGGGGGTCACCTTCTCGATCACCGAATGGCGCATCCGCCTGCGCCGCGAGATGAACCGGGCCGACAACGAGGCCAGCGGCAAGGTGATCGACAGCCTGCTCAACTACGAGACGGTCAAATACTTCGGCAACGAGGAGCATGAGGCGCGGCGCTACGACCGGGCCATGCATGACTACGAGCGGGCGGCGGTCAAGAGCCGCACCAGCCTCTCGCTCCTCAACATCGGGCAGGCCATCGTCGTGGCGATCGGCATCACGGTCATCATGGTGCTTGCCGCCGGCGGCGTCGTGGCCGGGACCATGACCCTGGGCGACTTCGTCATGGTGAATGCCTATCTCATCCAGATCGCCATGCCGCTCAACCTGCTGGGCACGGTGTACCGCGAGATCAAGCAGTCGCTCATCGACCTGGAAATCATGTTCGACCTGCTGGAATCGCCGGCCGAGATCACCGACAAGCCCGGCGCGCCGGCGCTCGAGCCGCGCGGCGGCGAGATCGTCTTCGATCATGTGGACTTCGGCTACGACCCGCGGCGGCCCATCCTCAAGGACGTGAGCTTCCGCGTGCCGCCGGGCAAGTCGGTCGCCATCGTCGGCCCCAGCGGGGCGGGCAAGTCCACGGTCAGCCGCATCCTGTTCCGCTTCTACGACGTGACCGGCGGGCGGGTGCTGATCGACGGCCAGGACCTGCGCGATGTCACCCAGGATAGCTTACGCGCCGCCATCGGCATCGTTCCCCAGGACACGGTGCTGTTCAACGACACGATCCATTACAACCTGTCCTACGGCGACCCGGAGGCCGGCCGCGAGGCGGTCGAGCGGGCCGCGCGCATGGCGCGCATCCACGACTTCGTTGCGGCCCAGCCCGACGGCTACGACACCATCGTGGGCGAGCGGGGCCTGAAGCTGTCGGGCGGCGAGAAGCAGCGCGTCGCCATCGGCCGCGCCCTGCTCAAGGACCCGGCGATCCTGATTTTCGACGAGGCCACTTCGGCGCTCGACACCAAGACCGAGCGGGAGATCCAGGCGAGCCTGAACGAGGTCTCGCGCGACCGCACCACGCTGATGATCGCCCATCGCCTGTCCACCGTTGTTGAGGTGGATGAGATCCTGGTGCTCGAAGAGGGCCGCATCGTCGAGCGCGGCCGGCATGGGGAATTGCTCGCCCGCGGCGGGGCCTATGCCGCCATGTGGCGGCGCCAGCAGGCCGCCGCCGAAATCGAGGAGGAGCCGGGGCCGGGACGGCCGCCCGACCGGATTCCACGGGAACGGCCCCCGCTGCCCCATCCCGACGAGGCCGCGGAGTGATACCGACCCTCACGCATATCGCGCTGCACGTACGCGACCTGGAGTCCTGCGTCGCCTTCTACCGCGATTTCTGCGGCCTCGAGGTCAGCCACGAGCGCGAGAGCGAGGGCCAACGCATCGTCTGGCTGGCCGAGCCCGGGCGCGAGCGCGAGTTCGTCTTCGTGTTGCTGCCCGGCGGGCCGGGACGCGATCAGGGCGCGGGCGACTATTCCCATTTCGGCTTCGCGCTGGATAGCCGGGAGGCGGTGGACGCGGTCGCCACGCGGGCGGATTCCGCCGGCTGCCTCGCCTGGCCGCCGCGTCAGGAGTCCTATCCCGTGGGCTATTACTGCGGGCTCAAGGACCCGGACGGCAACTTCGTCGAGTTCAGCTACGGCCAGCCTCTCGGGCCGGGCGCCGAGGAACTCTTGGATGATCACGACAGCGGGCGATAGGATCGGCGCATGATCGGCAAAATCCTCAAGACCATCTTCCTGCCCAAGGAGACGCGGGCGAAATTGGAGAAACGGTCGCGCGCCGCCGCGCGCCGCGCGCCTAACGGCCAGCCGAAGGTGGCCAAGGGCCGCGAGGCCATACTCGACGAGGCCATGGCGATCTACCGCAAGCAGCAGCGCGACGTCTATGAAAAGCTGGACGAGGAAACGCGCCAGCAGATCGAGGCCGACGCCGCCAAGGCCTTCGGCGATGCCATCAAGCACAAGAACTGAGACCGTGGCCGCCGCGCCGCGATCCGGCGAGCTGGCCGACGGCGTCCTGGCCGGCGACCGGCGGGTGCTGGCGCAGGCCATCACACTGGTCGAATCGACGCGCGCGGACCATCAGGACGAGGCGCGGGCGCTGCTGGAGCGCGTGCTGCCCGAGAGCGGCGGCGCGGTGCGCCTGGGCATCACGGGCATCCCCGGCGTGGGCAAATCCACCTTCATCGAGGCCTTCGGCATGCACCTGATCGGCGAGGGCCACCGGGTGGCGGTGCTCGCCGTCGATCCCTCCTCGCAGCGCAGCCGCGGCTCCATCCTGGGCGACAAGACGCGCATGCAGGAGTTGGCGCGCGCCGAAGCCGCATTCATCCGGCCCTCGCCGGCCGGGCGCACCCTGGGCGGGGTGGCCCGGCGCACGCGCGAGGCCATGCTGGTCTGCGAGGCCGCCGGCTTCGACGTGGTCATCGTGGAGACCGTGGGCGTGGGCCAGTCGGAGGCCGCGGTCGCCGACATGGTGGACATGTTCCTGCTGTTGCTCCAGCCGGGCGCGGGCGACGAGCTGCAGGGCTTCAAGCGCGGCATTGTGGAGTTGGCCGACCTGATCCTGGTCAACAAGGTCGACGGCGAGCTGGCCGAGGCCGCCGAGCGGGCCGCCGCCGAATATGCCGGGGCGCTGCAGTTCCTGCGCCCGGCCAACCCCAACTGGCGGCCGCCGGTCCTCAAGTGCTCGGCGCTCACCGGCGCGGGTATCCCCGAGGTCTGGCAGGCCGTGGGCCGCTTCCGCGAGGCCTTGGGCGAAACGCAGGAGCTTGCCGCCAAGCGCTCGGGGCAGGCCCGCTCCTGGATGTGGGGCGAGATCGGCGACAGCCTGACGGCCGCCCTGCGCGCCCATCCCGAGGCCGCGCGCCAACTGCCGGAGCTGGAATCCCGGGTCATGGAGGGGCGCATGACCCCGGCCGCCGCCGCCCGCGCCCTGCTCGCGGCCTTCCGGGGGGAAGCCGAACCCGCGGCCGAGGGGTCGGGTCGGAACTCGAAAATGCTACGCTCTTCCTGGATGGGTCCTTTGCGCAATGCCCCTAGCCACCTCCTTGTCATGCTCGGGCTTGACCCGAGCATCCAGGCCAACGTCCACAGCCTGCTGATTCTACGATCATTGTTGTCTGTCCTTGCGGCCATACTGGACCCTCGGGTCAAGCCCGAGGGTGACAAGAATGGATTACGCAAAGGTCCCTTGATGGGGGAGGGCCGGGGTGGGGGTGACTCCCGAATCTGCGAGGGTCAGCCCTGGAACCGCCCGGCGACATGCTCGCGGCCTTCCGGGGGGAGACTTCCCAGGACGAGGGCTAAGACAGGAGGTAATTCCGCGCGACATCCCCATCCGTCCGGTCGGGTCGGAGGGTCCGAACCGGCGACATGCTTTTCACTGATTCACTCGATGATCTGCGGGTTGACCACGATGGTCGCCTTGACGCAGCGCATGGCGTTGGCGGCGTCGATCGCCTCCTGTATGCCGTCTTCGCTGAACGGAAAGTGCGTCTGAAGCTCGCGGAAGGGATAGCGGTCCCGGGCCCGGTCGAGGAGCGCGATGCCGCGCGCGATGTCGTCGGCGGTGAAGGCCCAACTGCCCAGGATGTTGATGTCCTTGACGCAGAAGCGGTGCCAGTTGGTCTCGATCGGACCGGCGTCGGTGAACTGGCCCATCTCGATATAGGTGCCGCCGTCGCGCAGCATCTCGATGCCCTCGGGCCCGGCGGAGGGATGGCCGCTGCAGTCGACCACCAGG
>JAZGBC010000190.1:0-3979 GCA_036444495.1 Kiloniellales bacterium | reverse complement strand
CCGGATCGGGATTGGGGTTTTTTCCATAGATAGATGGACAGCGCCCACGGCAATCTGCAAAATGCGAGACACTGCGTGATACTCTGGATTTCAGGGCATGGTTGTGGATTTGAATTCATTTCCCGCCAGACTTTCTGTGAGGGAGCGCCAGGGGCGCGCCCGGCAGGTTCGGGCCTGTGCGCAGGGCCTGGGCGAGAAGCGGCGCCTGAGCGCCAAGCGCCGCTGCCACCGGAGCAAAGAGTCATGACCGCCGCGCCGCTGCCCAAGGTTCTTTTGGTCGAAGACGACAGCGTCCTGGCCGGCACCTACCTCGATTTCCTGGAGAACCAGCCGGTCGAGGCCGAGCACGTCACCACCGGACGTGCGGCGCTCGAACGCCTCGACGCGCTTAGGCCGGGAATCATGCTGCTCGACCTTGGGCTGCCCGACATGCACGGACGTGACGTCCTGAGGCACATCTCGGAAAACGAGCTGCCGACGCTCGCGGTGGTCATCACCGGCCAGGGCAGCATCGACACCGCCGTCGAGGCGATGAGGGGCGGAGCTTACGATTTCCTGGTCAAGCCTTTCAATTTCTCGCGGCTCAGCGTGACCATCAAGAACGCGCTGGAGCAGCAGCGGCTCACAAGCCTAGTCAAAACCTACGAGCGCGACTTCGCGCGCGATCACTTTCACGGCTTCGTCGGCGCGTCCCTGCCCATGCAGGCCGTCTATCGGGTGATCGAAAGCGCGGGGCCAAGCAGCGCGACCGTCTTCATCACGGGCGAAAGCGGCACGGGCAAGGAGATCTGCGCCCAGGCGATCCACGAAACCAGTGCGCGCCGCGGCAAAACGTTCGTTGTCATCAATTGCGGCGCGATTCCCTCGGAGTTGATGGAAAGCGAGATCTTCGGCCATGCCAAGGGCGCCTTCACCGGGGCAATCGCGGCCCGCGACGGCGCGGCCAAGCGAGCCCATGGCGGCACACTGTTCCTGGACGAGATCTGCGACATGGACCCGGCGCTGCAGGCCAAGCTGCTGCGCTTCGTCCAGACCGGGATCGTCCAGCCCGTGGGCAGCGACCGAAGCGAAAAAGTCGACGTACGCATCATCTGCGCGACCAACAAGGATCCGGTCGAGGAAGTCGAGGCCGGGACCTTTCGCGAGGACCTCTATTACCGCGTCCATGTCATCCCGATCCACCTGCCCCCGCTGCGCGAGCGCGAAGCGGATATCCTGCCCCTGGCCAACCACTTCCTGCAGATCATCTCCACGCGCGAAGGCAAAGGATTCAAGGGCTTCAGCCCGGAGGTGGACTCGGTCCTTCTGGCCTATGGCTGGCCGGGCAACGTGCGCCAGTTAGAGAACGTTGTGCACAATATCGTCGTTCTGCACGACGGAGAGACGGTAACGCCGGAGCAGCTGCCGGCCCCGCTGGATCAACTGGCGGGAAAGATCACCGCGCGCTTCGGCCGCCGGGACGGGCCCCGGACGGACGCCGGCGCCGGGCTGCCGGCGGTTTCCCTCGATTCCGGCAGTGCGGCGGGCAAGGTCCGGCCGCTTTGGATGGTCGAGCGGGAAGCGATCGAGGAAGCCGTCGCGCTCTGTGATGGAAGCATCCTCAAGGCCGCCTCGCTGCTCGGCATCGACGACTCCACGATCTACCGCAAGCGTAGGCGTTGGGGCGCGAGGGCGAAGAGGTCCTCCTCGGCCTGAACCGGAAGCATAGTGCGGCTGGCACGCCGCGCTGGAACGGACGCACCCCCGGCCGTTCCGTTTATGTTATAATAAAAACATGAGACGTTACGCCCAGATTCCGAAGCCGCCGAAGGACCCGCGGGATGACCCCGTGCGCAAACCCAACGGCGAATCCCCGGACGAGCCGGAGGCGCCGAAAAAACCGCCGCCGGCGCCGCCGCTCGAGCCGCCCTACGACATCCCAAACGAACCGCCGCCTCCTTCGTGATCTTCAGGATGCCGCCGGGGGACAGCCGCCTGTCCACGGATTGGCTCGAACACCAGACCGCCTGACCGAAGGGCCCGCGGCCTCGCCGCATCCGCTTGGCCGACTCGCGTGAATCCGTTACAAGTTGCCGCGCTCGCGGGCGGGAGGAGTCCGCGGACCAGGGCGTCGAACTCCTGGGGGGAGCCGGTTAGAGGTGCTGCATTTAATCAGCCTGGGCCTGGCGCTCTTTGGCGTCTGGCTTCTGCTCTCCGGTTTTTTCGAGCCGCTGCTGATCGCGTTCGGCATCGGCTCCTGCCTGCTGGTCCTCTGGATCGCCTGGCGCATGGACGTAGTGGACCACGAGGGCCACCCGATCCACTTGGGTTGGCGCATTATCTTCTATTGGGTTTGGCTGGGCTGGGAGATCGCCAAGGCCAACGTCGACGTGGCCCGGCGCATCATCGATCCCAAGCTGCCCATCGACCCTGTGCTCGTGGAGATCAAGACCAGCCAGAAGAGCGAGCTGGGCCAGGTTATCTACGCCAATTCGATCACGCTCACGCCTGGAACCGTGTCGGTCCGCGTGCGGAAGGACGTCATCCTGGTCCACGCCGTCGCCGAGTCCCTGGCCGATGACTTGGCGGGCGGCGAGATGGACCGCCGCGTGACCGCGGTCGAAGGCTTAAGCGGGGAGCGCAGCCGGAAGGGCGAGGCGGCATGATGTTCGTCGCGGCGACCGCCGCCATACTGGTCACCATGGCCCTTGCCCTGACCCGGGCGCTGCTCGGGCCCACGGTCTACGACCGGGTGCTGGCGGTCAACATGTTCGGCACCAAGACGGTGCTCCTGATCGCCGTGCTCGGATTCCTGATGGGACGGCCCGACTTCCTCGATATCTCCCTGGTCTATGCGCTGATCAATTTCGTCGGCACCATCGCGGTGCTGAAGTTCCTGAAATTCGGCGATCTGGGCACGGCCGGGCCTGAGGACGAGGAGGCGGAGAGCTGATGGAGAGCCTGCTCGATATCCTGAGCTGGGTCCTCATCGTGGCCGGCGGAATCTTCTCCATGATCGGCGGTCTGGGCCTTCTGCGCCTGCCCGACGTCTACGCGCGCATGCACGCGAGCGGGATTAGCGACACGCTGGGCGCCGGGCTCATCCTGGCCGGGCTCATGGTCCAGGGCGGCTTCAGCCAGGTGACGGTGAAGCTGATCCTGATCCTCGTTTTCCTGCTCTACACCAGCCCGGCCTCCACCTATGCGCTGGCCAATGCGGCCTACAACCTGGGCCTCAAGCCCCTGCTCGGCGGGAAGAAGGAGCAAGACCGATAGAGGCACTGGTCAACATCGTGCTGCTGTCGTTCCTGGCGGTCATGGCCATCGGCATCCTGCGCCTGCGCAACCTCTTCGCCGTGGTCATGCTGAGCGGCATCTACAGCCTGATTTCGGCCGGGCTCTTCGTGGTGCTGGACGCGGTGGACGTCGCCTTCACCGAAGCCGCCGTGGGCGGCGGCATCGCCACCATGCTCATGCTGGGGACCCTGGCGCTCACGACGGATCGGGAAAAGCATCCGGAGGCCACCTTCCAAGTGGTGCCGCTTCTCATCGTGCTGGCCACGGGCGCATTGCTCATCTACGGCACGCTCGACATGCCGAGCTACGGCGACCCCGCGGCGCCGATCCAGCTCCACGTGGCGCCGCGCTATATCGCCGAGGCGCCGAGCGCAACGAGCGTGCCCAATATCGTCACCGCCGTGCTGGCCAGCTACCGCGGCTACGACACCATGGGCGAGCTCGCCGTGATCTTCACCGCGGGTGTCGGGGTCATGCTGCTGCTCGGCCTGGTGCGCCGCCGCCGGCGCGACGACTGAGGGATTGGGAGAGCACAAGCCATGCGCCGTCACCTGGTCCTGCGCGTCACGATGAAGCTCTTGTTGCCGTTCATCCTGCTGTTCGCGCTTTACGTCCAGTTCCACGGCGACTTCGGTCCGGGCGGCGGCTTCCAGGCGGGCGTCATCTTCGGCGCCGGGTTCATCCTCTACACGCTGATCTACGG
>JAZGBC010000189.1:0-5398 GCA_036444495.1 Kiloniellales bacterium | reverse complement strand
CCGCCGGGTAGGAGGGAAGCCGCAGGCGATGCGGGACATCGGCAAGGCTTCCCGACGCCCTCCGGCGGTTCGCCTGCGCGACCGGAGGCGGCTTCCCCAGGCTTTCGGGCGGCGTCGCGCAGGGCTTCCGATGCCCCACATCGCCGCGCCACGCGCTCCTGGCCGAAAATCTTGGGAAACCGTCTCTATGGGTCATGATCAAGGACCTTTGGTATTACACGCGGCCCGGTTGGGCTTTACGCCCCGGCCGCGTCAGGGTCTTTCTGGCCGCAAAGTCGCGCCCCGTCAATCGAATCGGTCACGGGGACGGGTCTCGGGTCCACACGGGAAGCGCGCCCGGTCCTGCCCCGCCCGGGCGTCGATCATGCAGCCGGATGGCCGGCCCCGGCGGCACGAGAGAGGTCATCCGTGGCTCCGCCGGATATGGATGAGGATGTTCTCGTCCTGCCACTCGACGGCATCGGGATCGCCGAACCGGCGCCGCAGGTTGGCCTCGAACCCGGCCAGCGCGCGCTCGAATTCGTCCCGCTGGTAGAGCGAGAACGTGGAGTAATGCCGGCTGCGCGCTTGCTCGACCAGGCGGTCCAGCGACGCGCGCCTCGGGTAGCGGAAGCGGGTGGCGCTCGCGAAACGCAGGCCGTCCGCCTGTTCGATCCAGCGGTGCATGCCGCCCAGTTCGAACAACCGCGTCTCCTTCTCCCGGAAACCCGGAAAACAGCGGCCCCAGATGCTGCGCGCGTTGTGCTCGGGCAGGCGCGTGTAAACGAAGAGATGTCCGCCGTCGGCGAGTCCGTCCCGCGATGTCCTCAGAAAGTCCGGGAAATCGAAATGATGGACGGCGTTGAAGGAGCAGACGAAGTGGTAGGCGCCCGGCTCCAGCACCAGGTCCTCGACCCTCGAGCGCCGTGTTTCGAAGGCGTCAAACCCCTTGCCAGAGAGCAGCGCGGCGGTGTGGCGGAGCATCGCCGCGTTGGCATCGACGCAGGTCAGCCGAAGCCTCGGTATGGCCTGGAACAACAGCAGGTCGTAGCGGCCCGCGCCACAGCCGATATCGGCGCCCTTGAGGTTGGCCGAGCCCTTCAGTTCCTTGGCGATGTGCGCGACCGGCTCCGGATCGGTGGTGCGGACGTCCCGATACACCGAAGACACTTCGGTGAAATGCCGGGACATGTCGGTAATGACGACCATAACCGGACCGCGATGATCGTGCCGCTACTCGCCGGCCGCCGGAGCCTGGATGGAGGCCATCGGCGCGGCGCGGTATTCGATGCCCTCGATGAAACGCTCGACGCGTTCGTAGGCCTCCGAGTCGCGCATCTGCTTGGGTGGGCTCTTCATGTAATAGGCGGAGGCCGCCTCGAGCGGGCCGGCGAGGCCGCGCTCCAGCCCCAGCTTGGCGCAGCGCACGGCGTCGATGACCACCCCGGCGCTGTTGGGCGAATCCTGAACCGAGAGCCGGAGCTCCAGCTCGATGGGGACGTCGCCGAAGCCGCGGCCCTCCATGCGGATGAAGCAGATCTTGTTGTCGTCCTGCCAGGCGATGTAATCGGACGGGCCGATGTGGATGTCGCGGGTGCTCAGGCGCTCGTCGAGCTGGGACTGGACCGATTCGGTCTTGGAGATTTTCTTCGACTTGAGCCGCTCTATGGACAGCATGTTGAGGAAATCGGTATTGCCCCCGGTGTTCAGCTGATAGGTCCGGTCCAGACTCACACCCCGGTCGCCGAACAGGCGGGTGAGCGCCCGGTGCACGATGGTGGCGCCCACTTGGCTCTTGATGTCGTCGCCGATGATGGGCAGGCCCGCGGCACGGAACCTTTCCGCCCACTCGGGATCGGAGGCGATGAACACGGGGATGCAGTTGACCATGGCCACGCCGGCCTCAAGGCAGGCCTGGGCGTAGTGGCGCACAGCCTGCTCGGCGCCCACGGGCATGTAGCAGATCAGGACCTCGGCGCCGGTCTCGCGCAACACCTGGACCACGTCCGCCGGCTCCTCCTCCGCCGGCCGGAAGGCCTCCTCCTCCGGATAGTCGAGCATGTGGGGCGCCACGCCGTCGAGGATCGGTCCCATCTGGACCATGACGCCGGAAACGGGGACGGCTTTCTGGAAGACCCGCGCGCAGTTCGGCTTGGCGAAGATCGCCTCCTCCAGGGGTCTGCCCACCTTGCGCCGGTCGATGTCGAAGGCGGCCACAACCTGGATATCGGTACATCCCCACGTGCCGATGCGCGGATGCATGAGGCCCGCTACCTCCTCCTTGCGCCGGCTCCGGTAGAATTCCAGTCCCTGAACGAAAGAGCTCGCGCAATTACCTATCCCTGCGATCGCGGCTCTGATTTTAGCCATCTTTTTTTGCCTCCACTTCACCCGAACCTGACTGTTCCGGTGTTCTAGATCCGTGGACAGAAGAGTTTCATCCCCCCGAACAGTAAAGTCCCGCCCCGCCGGCCCGAAGGCGGCCCAGGAGCCGTGCCCAAAAATATAAGTTAACATATTTGGCTTCGGAGCGGAAATGCGAGCCATCGCAAGCGCTTATGCAGGGATTTCCGCCTGGACCGGCGGCTTCCCCGGCCCGGCGCGGCGCAGGAGGCGCCCTGGACGCGCGCCGCTCGGCGCTCCGTCGCGCAGGACGATCTGCCCGTTGACCATCACCAGCCCGATACCCGCCGCCGCTCGGGCGGGCTCCTCATAGGTCGCGCGGTCGATGATGGTTTCCGGGTCGAAGAGCACGAGATCGGCAAAGGCGCCCTCGCGGATCACGCCGCGGCCGTCGAGCCCGAATCGCTCGGCGGAAAGCCCGGTCATGCGGCGCACCGCCTCCTCGAGGGTGAGCAGGCCGACCTCGCGCACGTAGTGCCCCAGCACCCGCGCGAAGGTGCCCCAGAGGCGCGGATGGGGGTGCTTGTCCAAGGGCAGGCCGTCCGAGCCCACCATGGCGTGGGGATAGGCCAGGATGCGGCGCACGTCGGCCTCGTCCATCATGAAATAGATCGCCCCCGCCGGCCCCAGGCGCCGCGCCGCCTCTTCCAGGCCACAGCCCCATTCGGCGGCGACCGCGTCCAGGTCGCGGCCCGCCTGCTCAGGGTGCGGCACGGACCAGGTGACGATGACCCGCTCGGCGCCCCTGAGCATCTCGGGCAGGAGCACGGTGGACCCGGCCGTATAGGGATAGACGTCGAGCCCTACGTCCTGGCGCGTGCGCGCGGCGTCGATACGCTCGAGCGTCGCCACGCTGCGCCCGAAATTCTTCCGCCCGGTGCACTTGTGGTGCGAGATCACGACCGGCACCCCGGCCCGGGCCGCGGTCTCGAAGGTTTCCTCCAGGGAGTCCTCCACGTGGTCGCCCTCGTCGCGCATGTGTGTGGTGTAGAGCGCGCCGGTCCCGGCCAGGGGTTCGAGCAGGGCGGCCACCTCGTCCGCCGGGGCGGCGGCGCTGGGCGGGTAGAACAGGCCGCTGCTGAAGCCGATGGCGCCGGCCGCCAGGGACTCGTCCAGGTGCTCCTTCATGCGATCGATCTCGCCCGGGGTGGCGGGGCGGTCGAGCTCGCTCATGACGCCGACGCGCAGGGTGGAATGGCCGACCAGGAGCGCGGCGTTGACGGCGGCGGGTGCGGCCTCCAGCGCCGCCACATAGTCGGCGAAGCGCGGGAAGCGGTAGGTCTCGGGGCCGCCCAGGAGATCGAGCGGGGGCGGCGGTGCTGAATCGAGCGCGAGCGGCGCCAGGCTGACGCCGCAGTTGCCGGCGATCACCGTGGTCACCCCCTGGGTCACCTTGGGCGTCATCTCGCCGCGGCTGAGCAGTACGCTGTCATCGTGCGTGTGCACGTCGATGAATCCGGGGGCGAGCACCCGGCCGCCGGCGTCGAGGACCGTGGCGGCCTCGATCTCCCCTAGCTCAGCCTCGCGGCCAACCCACGCGATACGATCGTCCGCGATCGCGACGGCGCCTGTGAAACCAGGCGCGCCCGTGCCGTCAATGATCGTGGCGTTATGGATCAGCAGGTCCGCCTGCCGGCCGTTTCGAGCCATCACCGTTCCGTCGTGTCGTTGCCGCGCCATCTTGCCCTGCCGGGCCGTCTCTTGTCAGTAATACCCCGGCGCATTGCGGCGATTGCGCAGGCGACCTGCTCTGTGCCAATTTCGCCGTCCGCACGGCCGGGAATAACGAAAGCGAGACTCATGCCGCTCTTGACCACGACCATCGGGGCCTACCCGAAGCCGGACTGCGTCCCGGTCCCGGATTGGTTTCGCAACGAAGCCGGGCCCGACACGCCCAATCCGACCAAGGGCTATCTGGAGGCCCTGGCCCGCATGGGGAAGGAGGCCGAGGAGCTTTTCGCCCGGGGCGTCAAGCAGGTGGTGGACGATCAGGTGGAGGCCGGGATCGACGTGCCCACGGACGGCGAGGTGCGGCGCGAGAACTACATCCACTATCACTGCCGGCATATCGAGGGCATCGATTTCGACACCCTGACCCCCAAGGCGGTGCGCGGCGGCACCTACACGGCCGAATTGCCCTCGATCACCGGAGCGGTCAAGGCGCGCGGCCACTTTCTGGCCGATGACTGGAAACTGGCCCAATCCTTCACCGGGCGGCCGGTCAAGATCACCATGCCCGGGCCCATGACCATCGCGGATACCACGGTCGATCTGCACTACGAGGACGAGGAAAAGCTGGGCGCGGCGCTGGCCGAGGCGCTCAATTCCGAGGTGCGCGCCCTGGCGCAGGCGGGCTGCCGCTGGATTCAGATCGACGAACCGGTCTTCGCCCGAAAACCGGCGCAGGCGCTCGCATACGGCGTGGAGCAGTTGAACCGCTGCTTCCATGGGGTTCCGGACGGGGTGGAGCGCGTCATGCACATGTGCTGCGGCTATCCGGACGGGCTGGACCGGGAGGATTACCCCAAGGCCGAGCGGGAGGCCTATTTCGATTTGGCGGAGGCGGTGGACGCCTCGGTGGTGGACGTGGTTTCGCTGGAGGATGCGCACCGGCACAACGACCTGACGCTGCTCGACCGCTTCAAGTCGACGAAAGTCATCCTGGGCGTGGTGGCCATCGCCAAGAGCCGCGTGGAGCCGGTGGAGGAGATTCGCGCCCGCCTGCAAGCCGCGCTCGATCATATCGAGCCCGAGCGCCTGATCGCCGCGCCCGACTGCGGGCTGGGGCTGCTCGGCCGGGACTTGGCGCGCGAGAAGCTGAAAAACCTCTGCGCGGCCGCGCGCGGCCTGTGAGTCAATAGCTCGGGTGATTTATCTTTAGCCGGAGTGGCCCGCGCCGTTCTGCCGGCGCCAGGCGGCGCGCTTGGCGGTCACCGCGCCGTAGGTCGCCACGCAGTAGGGCACCAGGTAGGTCAGGGCGACCTTGATGTAGTCCGGCTGCTCGCCGGCCAGGATG
>JAZGBC010000188.1:0-3641 GCA_036444495.1 Kiloniellales bacterium | reverse complement strand
TCCGAATTCGGCGTCGAGGTGCTGCGCGTGCGCGCGGGATCGGTCGATGGAATCGAGGTCTGGCTGGTGACCGTTATGAATCCGAAGGGCGATTCCAACGCCGCCTTCCAGGTCACCACCCTGGCGGTGGATAAGGTGACCGGGGACCTCGTCCCGGCCTTTCGGCACGGCCCGAGCGGGACAGCCGCCGACTGGGCGGTTCGCCTGCAGGCCGACCGGCGGCCGGAGGCTCCGCGCTCACCGACCTGGCGCTGAGCGCCTGATCGCCGGCCCGGTACCCCGCAGTCATGGCGCAGATATCGTGATACGGGCAGCAATAATCCTGGTCGCAAGCTTGGGGCTTGTTGCCGCCGCTTCGGCCGCGCGCGCCCAGCTCTCGGGGCACGGCGGCTTCGTCAAGGGCGTCGCGGTCTCTTCCGACGGCCGCCTGGCGGCCACCGCCAGCTTCGACTACCGCCTGATCCTGTGGGACCTGGCCGAACAGACGGAAATTCGCGACTTCGACGAGCACGAGGGCGGGGTGAACAGCGTCGCCTTCCTGCCCGACGGCGGACAGATGATCTCCGGCGGCGATGACGGCACCCTGCGCCTCTGGGAGGTGGAAAGCGGCCGGCTGCTGCACACATTCGAAGGCCATCAGGGCAAGGTGGCCGCCGTCGCCGTCTCGCCCGACGGCAGGCTGGCGGCCTCGGCCGGCTGGGACCGCACGGTGCGGCTCTGGGACCTGCGGGCCCGGACCGGGCGCACCGTCTTCCTCGGCCACAAGGACAACGTCAATGCGGTCGCCTTTTCGCCCGATGGGACGCTGCTCCTGAGCGGCAGTTACGATACGACCCTCAAGCTCTGGCGCCTGTCCGACGGACGACTGCTCAATACCTTCAGGGGCCATGAATTTGGTGTCACCTCGGTCAGCTTTACCCCCGACGGGCGGCGCGCGGTCTCTTCCTCGGTGGACGAGACCCTGCGCGTCTGGGACCTGGAGACCGGCACCCAGGCCGCGTCCCTGGTCGGCCACGAGGGGCCGGTCTTCGGTGTGGCGGTCTCGGGCGATGGGCGCTATGCCGCCTCGGGCGGCTTGGACCGCACCGTGATGCTCTGGGACCTGCGGTCGGCAACGTTCGTGCGCGCCTTCTATGGCCATACGGAGCCGGTCTGGTCCCTGGCCTTCACCCCGGACGGCCGCTGGCTGCTCTCGGCCGGCTCCGACGATGTGGTGCGGCTCTGGGATCTGGAAAGCGGCGAAGAGATTGGCGGCACCGGCCCGCGGCAGGACCGCATACTGGCCGCCGGCGTGTCCGAAGAGGCCGTATCGGCCGACCCGCAGGGCGCGGCGCTGTTCCGCAAGTGCGCGGTCTGTCACGTGGTAACCGACGACGGGCGCAAGCGCGCCGGGCCCACGCTCTATGGCTTGTTCGGACGCCGGGCCGGCTCGGTGAACGGCTACAAGTATTCCGACGCGCTCAAGGGTATCGACCTGGTCTGGACCGAGGAAACCGTGGACGACCTCTTCGAGGAGGGACCGCACCGTTTTACGCCGGGCAGCAAGATGCCCCTGCAGCAGATGACCAGCTCCAAGGACCGGGCGGACCTCATCGCCTTCCTCAAGCGCGTCACCGGGCCGGGGCAGGAATAGGATGAGTTGAAATCGCAACGCCGGGGTTGAATTGGCCCGCGGCTTGTTGGACAAGGTTAGCAAGACGACGGAGTGATGACATGAAAGCGTTTCTTTCGGGTACGATAGCCATGATCGCGATCGCGATCCTGGCCGCCGTGGTGCTGGGCTCCATGGATGTTTCCGTGGGCCAGAGCCTCGCGGGCATGGACGTCCGGCTCTAGGCCAGTCCTGGACGGATACGGCCCCGCCGCGCGGGATTTTTCCCGCGTGCGAACTCCTCAATCCGATGCCTTCGGTATAGACCGCGCGCCTATTCAGCGGCCGCCGCGCGGTAGGGCGCGACGCGCGCGGCGCAGAACTTGAACTCGGGGATCTTGCCGTAGGGGTCGAGCTGCGGATTGGTCAGGAGGTTGGCCGCCGCCTCGGCGAAGCAGAAGGGAATGAAGACCATGCCCTCGGGCACATCGTTGTCCTGGCGCACCTTGATGTCGATGTGCCCGCGCCGGGTTTCCACGCTGACGAAATCGCCCGGCGCCACACCCAGCCGTTCTACGTCGCGGGCGTTGAGGAACGCCACCGCTTCCGGCTCCAGCGCGTCCAGGGTGCTGGCGCGCCGGGTAATCGACCCGGTGTGCCAGTGCTCGAGCAAGCGCCCGGTGGACAGAACCCAGGGATAGTCCGCATCCGGCAACTCGTCGGGCGGCACCAGGCTGGCCGGCACCACGCGCCCGCGCCCGCCGGGTGTGGGGAAGCCGTTGCCGAAGAGAATCTCGTTGCCCGGCTTGTCCGGCGCGTCGCAGGGATAGGTGACCGAATCCTCCCGCTCCAGGCGCTCCCAGGTGATGTTGTCCAGCGAGGGCATGATCCTCGCCATCTCGGCGAAGACGTCGCTCGGGTGGGTGTAGTTCCAGTCGAGCCCGATGCGCCAGGCGATCTCCTGGATCAGCTCCCAATCTTGGCGCGCCTCGCCCGGCGGGTCGAAGGCCTGGCGGCCCAGTTGCACCTGGCGGTTGGTGTTGGTGAAGGTGCCGGTCTTCTCGAAGGCCGCGGAGGCCGGTAACACCACGTCCGCGTGCCAAGCCGTCTCGGTCAGGAAGATGTCCTGCACCACCAGGTGCTCCAACTTGGCCAGCGCCTGGCGCGCGTGATGCTGGTCCGGGTCCGACATGGCCGGGTTCTCGCCCATGATGTACATGGCCTTGATCCGGTCCTCGTGGATCGCGTTGATGATCTCGACCACCGTGAGGCCGCGCTCCGGATCGAGTTGCGTGCCCCAGAAATCCTCGAATGTGGAGCGGAATCCCTTGTTATTCACCGCCCGGTAGTCGGGATAGACCCAGGGGATGAGCCCGGCATCGGAGGCGCCCTGCACGTTGTTCTGGCCGCGCAGGGGATGCAGGCCGGTGCCGGGGCGCCCCACTTGGCCGGTGATGAGCGCCAGCGCGATCAGGCAGCGCGCATTGTCCGTGCCGTGCACGTGCTGCGAGATGCCCATGCCCCAGAAGATGATCGAGGTGCGCGAGGTGGCGTAGACGCGCGCCACCTCGCGGATGGTGGCCGCGTCGATACCGCAGACTTCAGCCATCTTTTCCGGCGGGAAATCCTTGATCCTTTCCTTCAGCTCCTCGAAGCCCTCGGTATGGGCCTGGATGTATTGCCGGTCCGTCAGGCCCTCCTCGACGATGGTGTGCAGCATGGCGTTCAGGAGCGCCACGTCGCTGCCCGGTTTGAAGCGCAGCATATGGGTCGCATAGCGCGCCAGGTTCTGGCCGCGCGGGTCGATGACGATCAGCTTGGCGCCGCGCTTGGCCGCGTTCTTGAGGAAGGTCGCGGCGACCGGGTGGTTCTGCCCGGGCCGGGCGCCGATCACGATGATGCACTCGGCGTCGGCTGCGGCGTTGAAGGGTGCCGTGACCGCACCGGAACCGATGCCCTCCATCAGCGCCGCGACCGAGGAGGCGTGGCACAGGCGCGTGCAGTGGTCCACGTTGTTGGTGCCGAAGCCGGTGCGCACCAGCTTCTGGAA
>JAZGBC010000187.1:0-6174 GCA_036444495.1 Kiloniellales bacterium | reverse complement strand
GCCAAGGCCAGGGCGATGGCGGTGCTGGCGACGATGTCATCCACGCTGGCCCCGCGCGAGAGGTCGCTGACCGGCTTGGCGAAGCCTTGCAGCACCGGCCCGATGGCCTGGGCGCCGGCCAGGTGCTGGGTCAGCTTGTAGCCGATGTTGCCCGCGTCCAGGCCGGGAAAGATCAGCACGTTCGCGCGCCCCGCCACGGGGCTCCCGCCCTCGATCTTCTTCTCGGCGACCCGCGCAATGAGCGCCGCATCGGCCTGGAGCTCGCCGTCGATCGCCAGGCCGGGCGCGCGGGTTCGGGCGATGTCGAGGGCGCGCGTCACCTTGTCCACCTGGGCATGACGCGCGCTGCCGCGCGTGGAGAACGACAGCAGCGCGACCCGCGGTTCCTCGCCCAGGAGTTTCTCCGCGCTCTCGGCCGAGGCGAGCGCGATGTCGGCCAACTCCTCCGGCGTGGGGTCGATGTTGATGGCGCAGTCGGCGAAGACGAGGGGCTTGGCGGCTTCTCCCTCCAGCCCGGGAACGACCATGAGGAAAAAGCTCGAGGGGGTGTGGATACCCTCGGCCAAGCCCAGCACGAGCAGGCCGGCCTCGATCACCCGCTTGGTGGGGCTGGCCGCGCCGGCGATCATGGCCTGGGCTTCGCCCTGCTTCACCATCATGGCGCCGAAGTAGAGCGGCTTGCGCAGCAGGCGCTGCGCCACTTTTGGATTCACTTTATCGCGGCCAGCCGCATAGGCCTCGGCGTAGGCCTCGCGCTTGCCGCTTTTTTCGGGATCGGCCGTATCGAGGCCGTCCAGGGAAATCCCCGCGCTTTGCGCCGCGGCCGCAAGCACCCCAGCCTCACCGAGCAGCACCGGCCGGGCGATGCCTTCGTCCGCCAGACGCCGCGCGGCGCGCAGGATGCGCTCGTCCCCACCCTCGGGCAGCACCACGGTTTGGCGCTTGGCCTTGGCCGCGGCGATGAAACTTTCGATGAGGTCCATGACTTATCGCATTGATGTCATAGCGCAAGACCGGCAGCCTAGTTGGGAAGCGCGGGGCTGTAAACGCGAGCACCTGAACTTCACGCTACGCCTTGCGTATCCGATCCTGGATTGAGACCATGCCCCAAAGCACCGATATATGGGGCAAAGATCGCGCGCGGGGAGGAAGCGGCATGGCCGGGGACGAAGCAGCCGAGATACACCGGGGCCTGAAGGGCGTCTATCTGGACCGCTCGAGCGCCACCTTCATCGACGGGCGCGCCGGCGAGCTGCGCTACCGCGGCTATTCGATCCACGACCTGGCCGAGCAGTCCAACTTCGAGGAGACCGCCTACCTGCTGCTCCACGGCGAGCTGCCGACGCGCGCCGAGTTGGACGCCTTCGACGGCGAGCTCAAGGCCGGGCGCGCCCTGCCCGAGCCGCTCCACGGCATCATCCGCGAGGTCAAGGACGGCCATCCCATGGCGGTGCTGCGCACGGCGGTCTCGGCGCTCGCCGCCTTCGAGCCGGACGCCGCCGACACCTCGCCCGAGGCCGCGCTCAGGAAGGGCATTCGCCTGACCTCCCAGGTGCCCATGATCGTGACCGCGCATCACCGTATCCGCCAGGGCGTGGAACCCATCGAGCCCTCCCCCGGGCTCGGCCACGCGGCCAACTTCCTCTACATGCTCTCGGGCGAGGAGCCGGGCGCGGAGGCGGCCGAGCTGCTGGATACGGACTTCGTGCTCCACGCCGAGCACGGCTCCAACGCCTCCTCCTTCGCCGCCCGGGTGGTTATCTCGACCGACGCCAACCTGCATGCGGCGATCACCGCGGCCATCGCCACGCTCTCGGGCCCGGCCCACGGCGGGGCGGCCGAGAACGTCATGCATATGGCCAAGGAGATCGGCGATCCCGCCAACGCCAAGGACTATGTCACGCGCAAGCGCAAGAACCGGGAGCCCATCATGGGCTTCGGCCACCGGGTCTACCGCGCCGAGGACCCGCGCGCCCGGCATATCCGCGCGGGTGTCGAGAAGCTCTCGCGCGAGATGGGCCAGCCCCAGTGGTATGAGATCCTGCAGGCCGTGGTCGAGGCCATGAGCCGCTACGCGCGCCACGGCGTCAACGTCAACGTGGATTTCTATTCCGGCGTGGCCTACTTCCTGCTCGGAATTCCCGAGGACCTCTTCGTGCCCATCTTCGCCATCGGCCGCGTGCCGGGCTGGACCCTGCAGGCGCTGGAACAGTTGCAGCGGAACATCCTGATCCGCCCCCTGCTGTCCTATGACGGACCCGGCCCCCGCGCCTACCTGCCCATCGGCGAGCGCTAGATGCAGGCGCCCTACCGGCGGCGCAGCGCCGCGTTCCAAGACCGCCTGGCGGAAACAGGCAAAGGCAAGGCGCCCGCCGGGACTGCCTGCCCCGGAGCGCCTTATACCAAGCTCGCGCCGAGGCGCGCTTACTCGACGACCTTCAGATTTCCCGCGGCGGTGCGGCCGCGCTTATCCGGAACGAGTTCGTATTCCACCTTCTGGCCTTCCTGGAGGCCCGAAAGCCCCGCCTGGTCGACGGCCGAAACGTGGACGAAAACATCCTTGGAGCCATCTTCGGGTTGGATGAATCCGTACCCCTTGAGTGTATTGAACCACTTGACGGTTCCCGTGGGCATATCTCTTGCCTTTCGCAATAGTAAGTCTTAGCCGGGTTCCCCCTGGGCCATGGTTCGAGTTTCAACACGAACGTCAAAGGGTAGCCAGGCTCGGTAACGCTACGCTGGGCCCGTTACTCAGAGAGGTAGATGCGAAAACTCGTGCCTCAGTCTTTACACCCTGCGGGCCTGGATTTCAACGGGCACTGGCCTGTGTCCCTATCGGCGCTAGGGTCTATTCCGCGGGCCTAGGGGGCGGTCGCCGGGAGGTCTTGCGGGCGTCTCACCCCTTTCGCGCGGCGATCGCGGCGAGCTTCTCGATGCCCGGCTCGATCTTGGCTTCGTCGATGGAGGAAAGGCCCAGGCGGAAGAAATTCCGCGGCGGGGACTTGCCGGCGAAATAGATCGAGCCGGGCTCGATCACGACCCCCTCCTCGAGCGCGGCGCGGGCGAGCAGGTCCGTATCCAGTTCCTCCGGCGCCCGGACCCAGAAGCTGGTGCCGCCATACGAGGGTGTCACGGCATATTCCGGCAGGTGCCGCGCCAGGGCCTCGCCCATGACCTCCCAGCGCGCGCGGAAGACGCGCTGCAGGCGCAGGATAAGGGAATCGTAGTATCCGCCCGAGACGAAGAGCGCGATGGTGCGCTGGTTGTTGGACGGGGGGTGGCGCAGGATCAGCCGGCGCAGCCGGCGCGCCTCGGCGATCAGCCCGGCGGAGGCGACCAGGTAGCCGATGCGCAAGCCCGGGGCCAGGCTCTTGGAGAAGGAGCCCACGTAGATCACCGAATGATCCTTGTCCATGGACTTGAGCGCGGAGGTGGGCGAGCCGACGAAGTTCACCTCCGCCTCGTAGTCGTCCTCGATGATGCTGAAGCCGTGCCGGCTGGCCTTCTCCAGCAGCGCGACGCGCCGCTGCATGGGCATGGTCACGGTGGTCGGCGCCTGATGGCTCGGGGTGACGTAGACGCAGGAGCAACGCTCGACCGCCCGGTCCACGATCATGCCGTCCCGGTCCACGGGGATAGACTTCATTTTGGCGCCGGTTAGCGCGAAGATGTTGTGCGCGTCCACATAGCCGGGATCCTCCAGGCCAACCGTCGCCTTGGGCCCGGCCAGGAGCTGGCCCACCAGATAGAGCGCGTTCTGCGCGCCCAGGGTGATGAGGATCTCGGAATGGGCCGCGCGCACGCCGCGGCGCGGCAGGACACGGGTGCGCACCTCCTCGATGAGCAGCGGATCGTCTTCGTCGAAACTGTCCTCGGTCCAGCGCTGGATCGCCTGCACGCCCAGGGCCTGGCGCGAGCAGATGCGCCAGGCGGCCACGGGAAAGAGCTTCGGGTCGGCCTGGCCGTAGATGAAGGGATAGGGATAGTGGCGCCAGTTCTTGGGCTTGGTGATCTGGCGCTGCGCCGAGGGCTTGATTTGCAGGCGGCCCGGCCAGTCCGGCCCGTCCCGGATTTCCGCCGCCGCTTCGGGTGTCCCGTTGGGCGCGGCCCGGGCATCGACCATCTCGCCGTTAACGAAGTAGCCGACCCGCTCGCGGCTGATCAGGAACCCCTCATCCGCCAAGGCCTGGTAGGCCAGCACCACGGTGTTGCGCGAGACGCCCAGCGAATGGGCGAGACGCCGGCAGGACGGCAGGGGAGAGTCCTGAGACAGTCGGCCATCCAGGATGGCGTCGACGAGATGCCGGCGCAGCTGGGTCTGCAGTCCGATATCGCCGCCGTGCTCGACGGGAAAGATGAGCTCGCGCACCCCTGGTCTCCCTGTTGCCGCTGGCCTCGTGGCATGGGGCCAGCTGGCTCCTAACTGCGTCTGGCCGCAATTTTAAGGCGGTCCAGGCCGGGCGACAAGCAGGCCATGGGCGCGTCTTTGGCAGCCGGCCGGGCAAGATAAACGGGCCCGGGAGAGAACCCCGGGCCCGCTCGCGTTGGGCAGTCTCTTTGTCCCCTGCCCCCCGATTCGAGATGTCTTCAGTGCTTGGTCAGCACGCCGCGCAGTTTGGTGAAAAGCTCGTCGATCTGCGGCTCCTCGATAATGAGCGGCGGCGAGACCAGGGCGCAGTCGCCCGTCAGCTTGATCAGCAACCCGGCCTCGTACAGCTCCTGCAATACCTGATAGCCGCGCAGGCCCGGCGCCTCCTTGGGCGCCAGGTCGATCCCGCCGAGCAGGCCGTAGCCGCGGATGTCGGTCACCACGGGCAGGTCCTGCAGCGAGAAGAGCGCGTCGAGGAACTTGGGCGACATCTTCGCCGCGCGCTCGACGAGTTGCTCCTCCTGGAAGATGTCGCGCGTGACGATGCCGGCGGTGGCGGCCACGGGACAGCCCGAATAGGTATAGCCGTGGAACAGCTCGACCGCGTTCTCCGGCGCTGCGTCCGTGATGGTCTCGTAAATCTTGTCGCTGCAGGCCACCGCGCCCATGGGCACGACGCCGTTGGTCAGCGCCTTGGCCATGGTCATCATGTCGGGCACGACATCGAAACTCTCGGCGCCGAACTGCTTGCCCGTGCGTCCGAAGGCGCAGATCACCTCGTCGAAAATGAGCAGGATGTGGTGCCTGTCGCAGATCTCGCGCAGGCGCTGGAGGTAGCCCTTGGGCGGCACGTAAGCGCCGATCGATCCGGCGATGGGCTCGACGATCACCGTGGCGATGGAATCGGCGCCGTGCAGGTCGACGAAGCGCTGCAGCTCGTCGGCCAGCTCCGCGCCCGTCTCCGGCTGGCCTTTGACGAACTTGTGCTCCGGCAGCTTGGTGTGGCGCAGGTGCAGCACGCCGGGCAGGCCGAGGCCGAAGGCCTTTTTGTTGTTCATCATGCCGGCCACGGAAACGCCGCCGAAGTTCACGCCGTGGTAGGCACCCTCGCGCCCGACGAGGCGCATGCGCTGTCCCTCGCCGCGGGCCTTGTGATAGGCCAGCGCGATTTTCAGCGACGTATCAACGGCTTCTGAGCCGGAATTCGTGAAAAAGATGTGATTGAGATCGCCCGGCGTCAGGGCGGCGACCCGGCGTGCCAACTCGAAAGACGCCGGATGGCCGAACTGGAACGGCGGCGCATAGTCCAACTCCATCAGGGTCCTGTGTACCGCCTCGGCGATCTCGCGCCGGCCGTGACCGGCGGCCACGCAAAACAGGCCGGCTGAGCCGTCGAGCAGCTGATCGCCGCGGTCGGTCGTGTAGTACATGCCCTGCGCGCCCGTGATGATGCGGGGATGGGCCTTGAAATGCCGGTTCGAGGTGAACGGCATCCAGTACTCTTCGAGCGAGTTCGAGAGACTCTGCATTGTGGTCATGGGCTTTACCCTACGGCTGTCGATGATTGATTACCCCAAGCTTAGTCCCGGAGCCGAACCCGGACCAAGGACCAATTCACTACCAACCGTGAGGCCAAGCCTCGGCGGCCTTCTAAATGCCCAACGCCTCCTCCGGCGCCGTGAAGGGCAGCCCGTGGGCCTCGGCCACCGCCTTGTAGGTGATCTTGCCGCCGGCCACGTTGAGGCCTTTCTTCAGATGCGGGTCCTCGGCCAGCGCCCGCCGATGGCCCTTGTTGGCCAGCGCCA
>JAZGBC010000186.1:0-14887 GCA_036444495.1 Kiloniellales bacterium | reverse complement strand
GCCAACCGAACAACGGGCTGTACCTAGCCCTGGCCGCGGACGAAGACAGGTTGAGCAAGGAGGGCATCGCGTCGGTCCGGGCGATCGGCGACTGCGACGTGCCCGCGACGATCGCGGCGGCGGTCTACGACGGCCACCGAGCGGCACGGGAGCTGGATGAGACTCCGGCCGACCCGGACCTGCCGTTCCGGCGCGAGCACATTCTCCTCGATGCTTCTGTCTAAGGACGGGAAGCGCACCCGCTGATGGAGGGCGCCGAAAGAACAGGGAGTTGAGCATGGCGAAAATGTCTGTCATCCGCTTTAACCGCGACGGTCCCGAGCAGACGGGCCTCACGTTCTGGGGCCATTTGGAGAGCGAAAACGTCATCGAGGGCGATCCGACCGAAATCGGCCATAACTATTTCGCCGATAGCACCGGACAGCTCACGGCCGGGGTTTGGGAGTGCACGCCCTGCACCTCCCGGATCGACAGCTATCCGGTTGATGAGTTCTGCTTCATCCTGAGTGGAACGGTCGTCGTGACCGATGCGGAGGGCCACGCGGAGACGTTCAAGCCAGGCGATAGTTTCGTGATCCCCAAGGGCCTGAAGTGTACCTGGCACATGCCGGAAACCACGCGCAAGTATTACGTCATCTTCGACGCCGCCGCCGCGGGGCCGTAGATCCGATGGCGCGCGACCCCCGTTACGACATCCTGTTCGAGCCGGTTCGGATCGGCCCGGTGACCGCCAAGAACCGTTTCTATCAGGTGCCCCACTGCACCGGCCTCGGCTGGCTCCGGCCGCGCATGCTGGCGGCGCTGCGCGGTATCAAGGCGGAGGGCGGCTGGGGCGTGGTCTGCACCGAGTACTGCTCGATCCATCCGGCCTCCGACGACCTGCCGTACCTTTACGCCAGCCTCTGGGACGAGGCCGACGTCAAGGCCAATGCGCTGATGACCGAGGCGGTGCACGCGCACGGCGCGCTGGCCGGCGTAGAGCTCTGGTTCGGCGGCGCGCGCACGGCCAATCTGTACAGCCGCGAAGTCTCCATGGACGTGGCCAGCATCCCGAACATCGCCGGCGATCCCTTTCAAACCCGGGCCATGGACAAGGCGGACATCCGCGAGTTCAGGGGATGGCACCGGCAAGCGGCAAAGCGCGCCAAACAGGCGGGATTCGACATCGTCTACGTCTATGCCACCCATGGCTACCTGCTATCCCATTTCCTGTCGCCGCGGACCAACAGCCGTACGGACGAGTACGGCGGCAGCCTGGAAAACCGGGTCCGGCTGGTCCGCGAGGTGATCGAGGACACCAAGGAGGCGGTCGGCGGCGACTGCGCGGTCGCGGTCCGCTTCTCGGCGGACGAGCGGATCGGCGAGGACGGCGTCCCGGTTCATGACGAGCGCCGCGACATGCTCGCGCTGCTGAGCGAGCTGCCCGACCTCTGGGACATCAACATCGCCGACTATTCCTACGAGATGGGCGTCTCGCGCTTCGTCAAGGAGGGCGCGCTGGAGCCTTACATGGCTTACGTCAAGTCGGTCACTTCGAAGCCGGTGGTGACGGTCGGCCGCTTCACCTCGCCCGACACCCTGGCCGGTCAGGTGCGCCGCGGCATCGTCGATTTGATCGGCGCCGCGCGGCCCTCGATCGCCGATCCTTTCCTGCCCAGGAAGATCGAGGAGGGCCGTATCGACGACATCCGCGAGTGCATCGGCTGCAACGTCTGTTACGTCGGCGACGGCAAGAGCGTGCCGATCCGTTGCACTCAGAACCCGGCCGTGGGCGAGGAACGGCGGCGCGGCTGGCACCCCGAACGGATCGCGCCCAAGGGCTCGGACGCCAAGGTCTTGATCGTCGGCGCGGGGCCGGCCGGACTCGAAGCGGCGCGCGCGCTTGGCCAGCGCGGCTATGCCGTGACGCTCGCCGAGGCGGCCCGCGAGTTGGGCGGCCGGGTGACAGTGGAGTCGCGCCTGCCGGGACTCAGCGAGTGGGCGCGCGTGCGCGACTACCGAGTCCAGCAGATCGGGCGCATGGCCAACGTCGAGGTGTACCGGGAAAGCGAGCTCGACGCGGACGCGGTACTCGACGTCGGTGCCGACCACGTGGCGATCGCGACCGGCGCTACTTGGCGGCGCGACGGCTTCGGCCGCTTCCATATCGAGGGGATCACCGAGCCTGGACCGCCGGAACGGATTTTCACCCCCGACGACATTATGGCCGGACGCCTGCCCGAAGGCCGGGTCGTGGTGTTCGACGACGACCACTACTACATGGGCGCCGTGGTCGCGGAGCGGCTCCGTGCCGAGGGAGCGGCGGTCACCCTGGTGACGCCCGAGAACAGGGTCGGCGCCTGGAGCAGCTTCACGGCCGAGCAGATCCGCACCCAGCGGCGGCTGTTGGAGCTTGGGGTCGAGATCGTCACGGCCCACGCACTTTCGGCTTTCGATGGCCGGGAAGCGACGATCGCCTGCACCTACACCGGACGCGGAGGCCGCATCGCGGCGGACTCGGTCGTGATGGTTACGGCGCGCCGGCCCAACGACGGGCTCTACCGGGCGCTCACCGAACGCATGGAGGCGGGAGCCCCGGCCGCGCCAAAATCGCTGTCCCGGATCGGCGATTGCGACGCCCCGGCGATCATCGCCGCGGCGGTCCATGCCGGGCATCGCTACGCCCAGGAGCTTGACGCACCGGATCCGAGCAAGATGCCCTTCCGACATGAGCACGTGACGGTGTAGCAGGCCGCGGCGAGCGGTTTGGCGCGAGGATACGGTTGTCTACGCTCCCTCCCACAAAGGGGCATTGTCACGTTAAACGACCGGTCGACACAGACATTTCTGGCTGAGGATTTTCACGCAGCCGCGGCCGCACTTTCCCATAAATCGAATGCTTCGGAACGATACAACTTGAACATTGAGCGGTTGATAAGGTGACGCTGAAAATAGAACGTGTTGTACGTGGCGGATTGAATATTGAGAAATCGTTGGGCGGAGCCTGGGGACTTGAATCGTTGCATCTTCCGTTCTCGTCGCCGCACCGGCTGATATGAGTTCTCGGCACGATTGTTTGACCGCTTATTGTCGATATGTTCTGCGGTCAGACCGAGAATTCCAAAGGCAACGTAGTAGGACCTTAGCTTGTCGGTCACGATCCGGGTCGGTACCCAACCCTGTTTCCGCAACAGCTTTCGCATCAGCTTTAAAGCCGCTCTGGCGTTACGTTTTGGTTGAACCAGAAAGTCGAGAACCTCGCCTTCATTATCGACAGCACGCCATAACCAGTACCGCTTCCTGCGGATCACGATCACCATCTCATCCAGATGCCAGTAATCACTAGGCGTCGGTCGATTGCTACTCAAATTACGGGCGATTGGCCCGCCAAACTTCAGAAACCAGCGCCGGGCGGTTTCATAGGAAACATACAGACCGCGCTCTGCGAGCAGATCTTCAACATCCCTATAGCTCAATGTGAAGCGAGCATAGAGCCATACGGCATGGCGGATAACTTCAGGTGGGAAGCGATGGCGCTTGAAGGAAATGTTTTGCATGCCGAGAGGCTACTTCGGGGCAACATTCAGACGCCAGTCCAGTTAACGTGACAATGCCGTTTTCCCGCGTGAAACCGACCCACATTCCGGCCGACGGTGTCACGCCAACGCGCCTTTAGCCGTACCACCAAAACCGGCGTAAGAGACTTTTGCGATATGAGCACCCCGTTGGCCGGACCAGACCGGTCTCAGTAGGCCACAACGGAAAAGCGCATCGGGCGTAAGCCCCGGAAGTTTCGGGGCAAGTTCGAATCCATATTGTTCCCTGGAAAACCGTTCTATAACAATGACTTATGGCTGGCGGAGGGGGTGGGATTCGAACCCACGGTACGCTCACGCGTACAACGGTTTTCGAGACCGCCCCGTTCGACCACTCCGGCACCCCTCCGAGCAGACGCGTCCCCTTGTCAGGGCGGGACCGGCCCTTATGTGGGCCGGCGCGACCCTAACGCAAGGCCCTACCCCCCGCAAGCGAGGGGAGGGCCGGCGAACCGGGCAGCGCCGCCGGAGGGCGGCTCCGGGGATGCGAGCGTCCGGTAAGCGCCTGAGATGCTTGGAAAGGCGTTGACAGCCCCGGCCGGGGCGCTATAGTCCGCGCCGTCGGCCGCAGGCCCCGGGGTCCGCGGCCCTGTTGTGCATAGAAACTCCAAGTAAATCAACATGTTCGCAGTCATCCGCAGCGGCGGAAAACAGTACAAAGTCGCTCCCGACGACATCCTCCGGGTGGAGAAGCTCGCGGGTCAGCCCGGCGAGATCGTCGAGCTCGGGCCCGTGCTCATGCTGGGCTCGGAGAAAGGCGTCACCCTGGGAGCGCCATCGGTCGAGGGCGCGGCCGTGGCCGCCGAGGTGCTGGAACAGACTCGCGACGACAAGATCATCGTTTTCAAGAAAAAGCGCCGCAAGAACCACCGCCGGCGCAACGGCCACCGCCAGGCGCTCACGGTGCTGCGCGTGACCGAGATCCTGACCGACGGCAAGAAGCCCTCCAAGGCCAAGCCCGCCGCCAAGGCGCCGGCCCCCGAAAAGGCAGAGCCGGCCCCCAAGGAAGCCGCGAAGAAGAAGGCCGAGAAGAAGGCCGCCGAGAAGCCGGAATCCAAGAAGACGGCGCCGAAGAAGGCTGCCGCCAAGAAAGCCCCGGCCAAGAAGGCGGCGCCGAAGAAGGCCGCCGCCAAGAAAGCGCCTGCCAAGAAGTCCTCGGCCAAAAAGGCCGCGAAGAAGACGAAGAAAAAGGAATAGGACGCCATGGCCCACAAGAAAGCTGGCGGCAGCTCACGCAACGGGCGCGATTCGGCCGGCCGCCGCCTGGGCGTCAAGCTGTTCGGCGGCGAGCGGGCCATTCCCGGCAACATCCTCGTGCGCCAGCGCGGCACCAAGTTTCATCCCGGCATGGGCGTGGGCATGGGCCGCGACCACACCCTCTTCGCGCTCAACGAAGGCCAGGTGCAATTCCAGCGCAAGAAGGGCGGACGGACCTACGTTTCCGTGGTGCCGCCGAGCTGACGGACACCCCGGCCCTCGGCCACCCGAGGGTATGGAAGGTTCCGGGGGAATGGCTTGCCGTTCCCCCGTTTTTATTTGCACGGAATCCCGGCCAACCCGGACCTAGAATGTAAAGAGCCATGAAGTTCCTCGACGAGGCCAAGATCTTCATCAAGAGCGGCGATGGCGGGCGCGGCTGCATGAGCTTCCGGCGCGAGAAGTACATCGAGTTCGGCGGGCCCAACGGCGGCAACGGCGGACGCGGCGGCGACGTGATCCTGGAGGCGGCCGAGGGGCTGAATACGCTGATCGACTTCCGCTACCGGCAGCACTTCAAGGCGCCCCGCGGCGAAGGCGGCAAGGGCAAGGACATGACCGGCGCCGCCGGTAAGGCGCTGGTCATCCGCGCGCCCGCGGGCACCCAGGTCCTGGATGCGGACAGGGTAACGGTGTTGGCGGACCTCACCGAGCCCGGCCAGCGTCTGCGTCTGCTCAAGGGCGGCGACGGGGGTTTCGGCAACGCGCATTACAAGTCTTCCACCAACCGCGCGCCGCGCCGCGCCGATCCCGGCCGGCCGGGCGAGGAGCGCTGGGTCTGGCTGCGCCTCAAGCTGATCGCGGACGCGGGCCTGGTGGGCCTGCCCAATGCGGGCAAGTCGACTCTGCTGTCCGCCGTCTCGCGCGCCCGGCCCAAGATCGCGGACTACCCCTTCACCACCCTGCATCCGGCGCTCGGCGTGGTCTACGCCGAGGGCGAGGAATTCGTGCTCGCCGATATCCCCGGCCTGATCGAAGGCGCGCACGGGGGCGCGGGCCTGGGCGACCGCTTCCTCGGCCATATCGAGCGCTGTGAAACCCTGCTGCACCTGATCGACGGCACCGAGGACGACGTGGCCCAAGCCTATGGCACGGTGCGCGGGGAGCTATCCGCCTACGGCGGCGGCCTGGACGACAAAGCGGAGCTGATCGCGCTCAACAAAGTGGATGCGCTCGACGCGGAGACGCGGGAGGAAAGGCGCGCGGCGCTGGCCCGGGCCGCCGGCTGCGAGGTGCGGGACATCTTCGCGATCTCCGGCGTCAGCGGCGAGGGCCTGCCCGCGCTCCTCTCCGCCGTTTTGTCCCGCGTGCTGGCCGCGCGCGAGGCTCGCTTGGAAGACGCACAGGCACGGGGCGAGGTGGTAGAGGGCTACCAGCCATGAGCCCGCACGCCAGACACAGCCTGAGCAAGGCCCGGCGCATCGTGGTCAAGATCGGCTCGGCGCTCCTGGTCGAGCAGGAGGCCGGGACCATCCACCGCACCTGGCTGGACGCCCTGGCCGACGATGTCGCGGCACTGCACGAGGGCGGCACCGAAGTAATTATCGTCTCCTCGGGCGCCATCGCCGTGGGCCGGCGCCATCTAGGGCTGACGCAGGCCAAGCCCAGGCTGGAGGAAAGCCAGGCGGCGGCCGCGACGGGTCAGATCCGCCTGGCGCACGCCTATCAGGAGGCCCTGGCCCGGCACGAGATCACGGTGGCCCAGATCCTGCTCACCCTCGACGACACCGAGGAGCGGCGCCGGCACCTGAACGCGCGCAACACGCTCTCGACCCTGCTGCGCATGGGCGCGGTGCCGGTCATCAACGAGAACGACACGGTGGCCACCGCCGAAATCCGCTTCGGCGACAACGACCGCCTGGGGGCGCGGGTGGCGGCCATGATGAACGCGGATGTCCTGGTCCTGCTGTCCGACATCGACGGGCTCTATACCGCCGATCCGCGCCTCAATCCCGATGCCGGATTCATCCCCGAGGTGCCGGAGATCACCGCCGAGATCGAAGCCATGGCGGGCAAGGCCTCCCCTGGCGACAGCTCCGGCGGCATGGTGACCAAGCTGGCCGCCGCGCGCATCGTGGTGGCCGCCGGCTGCCGCATGGTGATCGCCGACGGCCGGGTGCTCAATCCGCTCACCCGGATCGAGATGGGCGAGCGGGCCACCTGGTTCCTGTCCCAGGTCAACCCCCTGACCGCGCGCAAGCGCTACATCGCCGGCAGCCTCAAGCCCGCGGGCGCGGTTACCCTGGACGACGGGGCGATCAAGGCGCTCGGGTCCGGCAAGAGCCTGCTGCCCGCCGGCGTGACCGCTGTGGAGGGCGCCTTTCAGCGCGGGGACGCCGTGCTGGTGCGTGGCGCCGACGGACGCGAGGTGGGGCGCGGCCTGATCGCCTATTCGGTCGAGGACGCGCGCCGGATCATCGGCCACAAGAGCCGTGAAATCGAGGCCATTCTGGGCTACCGTGGCCGGGAGGAGCTGATCCACCGGGACGATCTGGTGCTAATACCAAGTCTCGCTGATAATGACCCATAGAGACGGCTTCCCAAGGTTTTCGGCCAGGAGCGCGTGGTGCAGCGATGCGGGACATCGGAAGCCATGCGCGACGCCGTCCGAAAGCCTTGGGAAGCCGCCGTTCCGGTCGCGCGGGCGAACCGCCGGAGGGCGTCGGAAAACCTTGCCGATGTCCCGCATCGCCCGCGGCTTCCCTCCTACCCGGCGGATCGCCCACGCGATCTCTATGGGTCATTATCAGCGAGATTTGGTATAAGATGACGTCCCCCGGGAGAGGAGGATCGCCATGAACGCCGATAGCGCCGTGCTGCAGAAGAGCAAGGGGCAGAGCGCCGGCTTGCAGGGCCAGATGGAGGCCCTGGGCAGGTCCGCGCGCGCCGCCGCCGCCGAGCTGGCCAGCGCCGATCCGGAGGCCAAGACCGCGGCCCTCATGGCCGCGGCCCAGGCGATCCGCGACCGGCAGGACGCCATCCTGGCCGCCAACGCCAAGGACATGGAGGGCGCCCGGGCCAAGGGACTATCGAGCGCCCTGCTCGACCGCCTGGAACTCAACCCGGAGCGCGTGGAATCCATGGCCGCGGGACTCGAAGCCATCGCCCAGTTCCCCGACCCCGTGGGCCGCACGCTGGCCGAGTGGGAGCGGCCCAACGGGCTCAGGATCGCCCGCGTCTCGGTGCCGCTCGGGGTCATCGGCATCATTTACGAGAGCCGCCCCAACGTGACCGCCGATGCCGGGGGGCTGTGCCTCAAATCGGGCAACGCGGCGATCCTGCGCGGCGGCTCGGAGAGCTTCCATTCCTCGGGTGCGATCCTGGAGGCCTTGCAGACGGGGCTCAAGGCGGCCGGCCTGCCCGAGGGCGCAATCCAGCGCCTGCCCACCAGCGACCGGGCGGCCGTCGGCATCCTGCTCACCATGCACGAGACGGTGGACATCATCGTACCGCGCGGCGGCCGCGGCCTCATCGAGCGGGTGCAGAAGGAAAGCCGCATCCCGGTGATCGCGCATCTGGAGGGCCTGTGCCACACCTATCTGCACGCCGCCGCCGATCCGGCCAAGGCGCGCGAGATCGCGCTGAACGCCAAGATGCGCCGCACCGGCATCTGCGGCGCGACCGAGACCCTGCTCATCGACCGGGCGATCGCGCAAGACCAGCTCGGGCCGATCCTGGACGACCTGATCGGCGCCGGCTGCGAGATCCGCGGCGACGCGGAGGCCTGCGCCCTGGAGCCCCGGGCCACGCCCGCCAAACCCGAGGACTGGGACACCGAATATCTGGACGCCATCCTCGCGGTCAAAGTCGTCGACGGCCTGGAAGAGGCCATCGCGCACATCAACCACCACGGTTCGCACCACACCGAGGCGATCGTCACCGAGGACCAGGCCGCCGCCGAGGCCTTCCTGGAGCGCGTGGATGCGGCGATCGTCATGCACAACACCTCGACCCAGTTCGCCGACGGCGCCGAGTTCGGCATGGGCGCGGAGATCGGCATCTCCACGGGCCGTCTGCACGCCCGCGGGCCGGTCGGCGCGGAACAGCTGACCAGCTACAAGTATGTGGTGCGCGGGACGGGACAGGTCCGGCCCTGAAGAGAGCGCCGCACACCCCCAATAATATCGCCGCCGCGCTCGGCGGGCGGCTGCCGGCCCCGGGCCGGCGCGTCGGCCTGCTCGGCGGCTCCTTCAACCCGGCGCACGAGGGGCACCAAGTCATCACCCTGGAGGCGCTCGCCCGGCTCAAGCTGGATCAGGTCTGGTGGCTGATCTCGCCCCAGAACCCCCTAAAAACTAACGAGGGCATGGCCCCTCTGGAGGAGCGCCTGGCGGGCGCGCGAGCCCTGGCCGCCGACGCCCGGATCCTGGTCACGGCGTTGGAGGAGGCCCTGGGCAGCGCCTATACCGCCGATACCCTGGCCGCGCTCAGGACCCGCTTCCCAAAGGTGCGCTTCGTCTGGCTCATGGGGGCGGACAACCTGATCCAGATCTCCGAGTGGAAGGATTGGGAGCAGATCTTCGATGCCGTGCCCATTGCGGTTTTCGACCGCCCTTCCTATTCTTTAGCTGCGCTGTCCGCGCCGGCGGCGCGGCGCTTCGCCCGCCAGCGCCTGCCCGAATCCCGGGCCAAGGAGCTGGCGATGCAGAGGCCGCCCGCCTGGGTGTTCATCCACCAGCGGCTGAGCCCCCAGTCCTCGACGGACATACGGGCGACGGCGCGGTCTTGAGCCCGGAGCCGGCCGGCGCGTGACTCGAAACTCGGGACCAGGTTCGTTAGCAAAGGGAGAAAAAAGGCCATAACAAGCCAAAGCAGGGCCAAAAAGGCAGACAGGGGCGTTCCGTCCGACGACCAGGGACCTAACGCCTCCAGCACACACATCCTGGGGGTGGTTCAGGCCTCCCTCGACGACGACAAGGCCGAAGACGTCGTCACCATCGCCCTCATGGGCAAATCCGACATCGCCGATTTTATGGTGATCGCCACCGGGCGCTCGCACCGCCAGGTGGGGGCCATGGCCGAGCACCTGCGCGAGAAGCTCAAGGCCGAGGGGCTGGCGGTGTCGCTCGAGGGCGCCGCGCGGGCCGATTGGGTGCTGATCGACGGCGGCGACATCATCGTGCATCTCTTCCGTCCGGAGGTGCGGGCCTTCTATGCGCTCGAGAAGATGTGGGGCGACGAGCTGACCGGACCGGGCAGCGCAGCGGAGTAGCCGGCCGGCAAGGCGGGGGCGGCTAGTGTCCTGCCTCTGAAGTTCATACGATGAACTTCAGAGATAAGCAGGCCACTAACTATTAGAATCTAGTGTGATTCAGCTTCCGATATTCGGCACATTTAATGTGCCGAATATCGGAACCATCACACTAGCGAGGGACGCCATGCGCATCACTTTGGTCGCGGTCGGGCGCGCCAAGGCCGGCCCGGCGCGCGATCTCTACGAGCATTACAGGGAACGTCTCGGCCATGGGCCGTTCGGGCCGCTCGGCCTGAAGGAGGTGGAGGAGCGCCGGCCGTTATCCGTAGGGGAGCTCAAAAAGCGCGAGGCCGAGCTGCTCCTGGCCGCCGCACCCGAGGGCGCGCGCTTGATCGCGCTGGACGAAAAGGGCAAGGCCATGACCAGCGCCGATTTCGCCGCACTTCTGGGGCGCTGGCGCGACGAGGGCGTCAAGGATGCGGCTTTCCTGATCGGTGGGGCGGATGGCCTGGACGCCAGCGTGCGCCAGGACGCGGATCTCACCCTCTCGCTCGGGCCCATGACCTGGCCGCACCTTCTGGTCCGCCTGCTCCTCGCCGAACAGCTTTACCGCGCCCAGTCCATCCTAACGGGACATCCGTATCATCGGGAGTGAGGCGGGCCTGTGCGAGGGGCCACGGCAAGCTTTTGTTAAGAAAAGGATCGCACTACTGGGCCGTTTCCCCGTGCCGGGTGCCGGGGCGGCCGCCTCGCCACCAATGAACCGCGCCCGGCCGCAAAAATCCTGTCGAAGCAAGGGTGAAAGGCCTATACAGACGCCCATGAGCGAGACCGGCCGCCCGCGCCCCGTCGTCCTTTGCGTGCTCGACGGCTGGGGCCACCGGGAATCCTGCGAGAACAACGCGATCTGCCTGGGCCGCACCCCGGTGCTGGACGGCCTCATGGCGCGTTGCCCCAATGCGCTTCTCGACGCCTCGGGCGAAGAAGTGGGCCTGCCGGCCGGCCAGATGGGCAATTCCGAAGTCGGCCACATGAACATCGGCGCCGGGCGCATCGTGCCCCAGGACCTGCCACGCATCGATACGGCCATTGCCGAGGGCGAGATGGAACGATCCCCGGTCCTTCGGCGCTTCATCGAGAAACTCAAGGCCTCCGGCGGCACGGCCCAGGTCATGGGGCTGCTCTCGCCGGGCGGGGTGCATGCGCACCAGAATCAGATCGCGCACATCGCCGAGACGCTCCACGGGGCCGGCATTCCGGTCAAGGTGCACGCCTTCCTCGACGGCCGGGATACGCCGCCCAAGAGCGCCCTGCAGTTCATCAATGATTTCCAGGCCGCCGCGCCCCACGCGCCCATCGCCACGGTCTCCGGGCGCTACTATGCCATGGACCGGGACAAGCGCTGGGGGCGCAGCGAACTGGCCTACGGCACGCTGGTCGAAGGTAAGGGGGAGCATGCGCCGAGTGCGCTGGCGGCCGTCGAGCAGGCCTATGCGGCCGGGCAAAGCGACGAATTCGTCAAGCCCACCGCAGTGGGCGATTACGCGGGCATGGCCGATGGCGACGGCCTTTTCATGGCCAACTACCGGGCCGACCGGGCGCGCCAGTTCCTGCATGCCCTGCTCGATCCCGATTTTGACGGTTTCACCCGCCCGCGCCGGGTCGAATTTGCCGCGGCCCTGGGCATGGTCGCCTACTCCGACGACCTGAACTCGCTGCTCGATGTCCTGTTCCAGCCGCTCCACCTGCCCCGCACCCTGGGCGAGGTGGCCGCGGCGGCGGGCCTCAAGCAGCTGCGCATCGCCGAGACCGAAAAGTACGCCCACGTCACCTTCTTCCTGAACGGCGGGCGCGAGATCGAATTCGCGGGCGAGGAGCGTATCCTCGTGCCCTCGCCCAAGGTGGCGACCTATGACCTGCAACCCGAGATGTCGGCCCTCGAGGTCACCGAGCGGCTGGTTTCGGCGGTGGAGTCGGGGCGTTTCGACCTCATCGTGGTGAACTACGCCAACGGCGACATGGTGGGCCACACGGGCGAGTTGAAGGCCGCGATCGCGGCCGTGGAAGTGGTCGATTCCTGCCTGGGGCGCCTGAGCGAGGCGGTGGCCGGGGCCGGCGGCGCGCTCATCATTACCGCCGATCATGGCAACGCGGAGCAGATGACCGACCACGAGAATGGGCAGGCCCACACCGCCCACACCATGAACCGGGTGCCGATCATCCTGGCGGGCGCCCCGGCCGGGGTCGGCGCCCTGGCCGGCGGACGCCTGGCCGATATCGCGCCGCTGGTCCTCGATCTGCTGGGCCTGCCGCAGCCCACCGAGATGACGGGGCAGAGCCTGCTTCGTCCAAGCTCCGGCGGCCGGCAGGAGGCCAGCGCGAACGGGCGCGCGGCCACCGCCGAGCGCGCCGGGGCGGAATAGAAATGGAGAGGGCCAGAATGCGGCCTCGGGCCATCGCAGCGCGCATCCTCCGCCTGACCGGCGTTCTGCTCCTGGCCGGGGCCTTCGCGCTGCCGGCCATGGCCCAGGAGGACCGGCTCAAGGCGATCGAGCGCCAGTTGCAGCAGGACCAGGCTCAGGCCGAGAAGCTGCACCGCAGGGCCGAGGCGATCGAGGCCGAGATCCAAGTTCTGCGCGCCGCCTCGATCGAAGCCGCGCGCAGGGCCCAGGACTACGAGACCCGCCTGTTCACGCTGGAAGCCAAACTCGGGGAGCTGGAGCGCCGGGAAGCCGACAAAGTGGCCGGTCTCAAGGCCCGGCGCACGCAGTTGAGGGGGACCTTGGCTGCCCTGCAGCGAATCGCCCTGCAACCAACCGACGCCTTGATCGTCGCGCCCGGCTCACCGGTGGACACGGTACGCAGCGCCATGCTCCTGCGCGTCGCCATACCGGAGATCGAACGTCGCGCCCGGCGCCTGCGCGATGATCTCGATGCCTTGGCGGAACTGCGCCAGCGCATCGCCCTGCAACGTGACGACCTCACGGCGACCAACCAGTCCCTGGATACGGAGCGGCAACGAATCACCAACCTGATCGGGCGTAAGCTGGCCGCGCGCGTGGCAACGACCGCCGAGCAGAAGTCCGCCCAGGCCCGCGCCGCGCGGCTCGCCGCCCAAGCCAAGGACCTGCGCGACCTCATGGCGCGGATCGAGCGCGACGCCGAAAATCGCGCCGAAGCCGAGGCGCGCCAACGCGCCGAGGCCGAAGCACAGGAACGTGAGGAGCGGGAAGCGCGCGAACAGGTGGCCCGCGTCGAGGCCGAACCCGAAACGCCGGCCCCCCGGGCGGTCGCGCCCCCCCCGCCACCGCCGAAAACCGCCGAACTCCTGGCCCTGGCCAAACCGGGCAACATTCGCCCCTTCCCCGATCCCGGGCCCAACCTGGTCGTGCCGGCCCGGGGCCGGTTGGTGCTGCGTTACGGCCAATCGAACAGCGGCAACGGAGAATCGAAGGGGATTACGATCCGGGGGCGGCGTGGCGCCCAGGTCGTGGCACCGTTCGACGGACAGGTGGTCTATGCCGGACCCTTCCGGCGTTACGGCCAAATCTTGATTATCGAGCACGGCGGGCGATATCATACGCTGCTCGCCGGGCTCGACCGAATCGATGCGGTGGTCGGACAATGGCTGCTTGCCGGTGAGCCGATTGGTGTGCTTGGTTCTCCGCAGGACGGACACCCGGAGCTTTATCTTGAACTTCGCCGTGCGGGCCAGCCGATCAATCCGCTCCCCTGGTTGGCGACCACAGGCGATAAGGTGCGAGGATGATGCGCAAAATTCAAATTGCGGCAGTTTTGGCCGCGGTAATCGTTATTGCCCCCTTGGGCATCTCGGCCCAGGAAAACCGGTCCGAGACCTACCGCCAACTCAGGCTGTTCGGCGACGTTTTCGAACGCGTGCGCGCCGATTACGTGGAAGAGGTCGGCGACGAGGAACTGATCGAGTCGGCGATTCAGGGCATGCTGTCCTCGCTCGACCCGCATTCGAGCTATCTCAACGCGGACTCCTTCCGCGACATGCGGGTCCAGACCAAGGGCGAGTTCGGCGGCCTGGGTATCGAGGTCACCATGGAGAGCGGCCTGATCAAGGTGGTTTCTCCGATCGATGACACGCCGGCCTTCCGCGCCGGTGTCGAGGCGGGGGACTTCATCACCCACCTGGATACCGAACCCGTTCTCGGCCTCACCCTGACCGAGGCCGTGGACAAGATGCGCGGTCCGGTCAACACGGATATCCGGATCACCATCCGGCGCGAGGGGCGCGACGCCTTCGACGTCACAATCACGCGCGCCGTCATCAAGATCACTTCCGTGCGCAGCCGGGCCGAAGAGAACGTCGGCTACATCCGGATCACCGCCTTCAATGAACAGACCTCGCCCGGGCTGGAGAAGGCGGTCAAAAAGCTCAAGAAGGAAATCGGCGACAAGCTGGCCGGCTACGTGCTCGACCTGCGCAACAATCCTGGCGGCCTGCTGGACCAGGCGATCGCGGTATCCGATGCCTTCCTGCAGCAGGGCGAGATCGTCTCGACCCGCGGCCGCGACCCGGACGACGCGCAGCGCTATAACGCGCGCGAAGGCGATATCGCCTCGGGCCTGCCGCTGGTCGTCCTGATCAACGGCGGGTCGGCCTCGGCCTCGGAGATCGTCGCCGGCGCGCTCCAGGATCACCGCCGCGCCATCGTGCTGGGCACGGACTCCTTCGGCAAGGGGTCGGTCCAGACCATCATCCCCTTGAGCGGCAACGGCGCCATGCGCCTTACCACGGCGCGCTATTACACGCCCTCGGGAACCTCGATCCAGGGCTCGGGCATCAAGCCCGATATCGTGGTGGAGCAGGCGCGCATCGAGACGGTGGAAA